>JAKEFB010000170.1 GCA_022616275.1 Chloroflexota bacterium | reverse complement strand
CCCGAGCCGGAGGTGGTCAAGAAGCCGTTCCCCTGGTGGATTATCGTCGTCATCGTCGTCGTGGTGGTCATCGGTGGCGTTGTGGCTTTCCTGTTGGCGCGAGGCGAACCGGAGCTGGCCATTACGGCCGCCGCTTCAGCCGAGCCGGTCATCGCCGGGCAAGACCTGACCTACACCATCACCATCAGCAACACCGGCTCCGGCCGGGCCGAGGGGGTGGTCCTGACCGACACCCTGCCGGCCGGCGTCACCTTCGTCTCGGCCAGCACCGACGAGTGCCAGCCCGGCGAGGTCGCAGGAGTAGTCCTCTGTACGCTCAGTGACGCTGTCGACGGCGGCGATACCATCCAGATTGACCTGACTGTAACTGTAGACGGTGCAGTGCGCGAGACGCTTCTGAACACCATTACTCTCAAAAACGTTGGCCAGGAAGGCGAAGCCATCCAGGGGCAAACGGCCACGACGGTCGTTGGCCAGGTAGGGCTGTCTGTAGACCTGGCCGGACCTGAATCGGCCGAAGCTGGCCAGGAAGTAACTTACCAGGTAGCGGTTAATAATAGCGGGCCGTCCCACGCCCGGGATGTCGTCGTTACCTATCCGCTCCCGGCCGGCGTCTTGGGGGCCAACGCCGCCAGCAGCAAAGGCAACTGCGGCGAAGCGGCAGGAGGCGAATTGCGCTGCGAATTGGGTGTTATCGAGAGTGGGGCCACTATTCCGGTGACGATTACCGTGGTTCCCGGTCCAGGGAGTCTGGGCGCTTTGATTGGCGCCGTGACTGTCGCCGACGGCGATGGCGCCACCCTGGAATCTTCTCCCGTCACCACCCAGGTCACATCGGCCACAGGCTTATCACTGGCTGTCAACCCGTCCAGCAGCCAGGCCCTCCTTGGCGAGGTCTTTCAATATACCGTCAGCCTGTGGAACAACAGCGGCCAGGTGGTTAACGAGGTGGAGTTGAGTTATGCCCTGCCGGAAGGGTGGGAGTACATCAGCACCGAGCCGGAATGCGCTCAACAACTGTTTGGCGGCCAGGTGACCCTCATTTGCAGCTTCGGCTCCCTGCCGGCCGACCCCAACGACGTTCGCTCAGTCGTGATTGCCCTGCTGCCGACAGTCGAGAACGTTACCAGCAATACCTTCGTCGTTACCAGCGCCAACCTGCCCGAAGCCCAGGTCGTCCAGGAAACCCGGGTAGCCAAAGCATTCAGTAGCGTCGGCCTCTATTTTGATGGCGCCAACGATTGGGTCGCCCTGCCCGACTTCAACGTCCCCGAATCCTTTACCGTGGAGATGTGGGTCAGCCCGGAGGCCAGCCGTGATGGCCAGGCTTTTATCGCCAAGCAGGGCGCGGCCGGCAGTTCCATCTTCCGGGTCGGCTATTGGGAAGGCGGTTTGCAGGTGGGCCTGCGCGAGGAAAAGTATACCGCCGGCGACAAGCTGACCGGCCTCTACCACCTGGCGGTGGTGGTCGAGAAGCGGACGCTGTCCCAGTCTATGGTCACCGTTTACCAGAATGGTCAGGTCTTTTGGGACCGGGAATTCGCCGAGGTGCTGGGCGCGGACATTAGCGGGGGACCGTGGACCCTGGGCCAGTTGACGGCCGGCGGTGTTACGGGCAGCTTCTTCGGGGGGGCGATGGCCGAAGTCCGCATTTGGGACCACGCCCGCAGCCCGGAACAGATCAACCAATTCATGGAGCAGCGGCTGGAGGGCAATGAGGCTGGCCTGATTGCTTACTGGCCTTTGGTAGAAACCTCCGGCACCGTCGTAACCGATCAGAGCGGCCGGGGCCGCGACGGCCAGCCGATGAACGGCCTGGTCTGGATCGCCTCCAACGAGCCTGTCATTCCCCCAACGCCAACGCCCATTCCTCCCACGCCAGCCCCCGTGCCCGTCCTGCCGGTTTCCGGTGTCGGGATTCGCATTGATAGAGTAGAGATCAATGGCAATCCTGGCAGCGTCCAGGTGTCTCCCGGTAGCTCTTTGGCACTGTTTGTCGCTTACTTTATCCAGGATGTGGGTTGCCCAGGCTGTATTGATCAAATTATTATTGGTATTGCCAACGAGGCGACAGGTCTGAGCCAGGCTGTGGGCTGCGTCTACAGCGGTGTACCAGGCCCTGGTGGCGTAAGCGGAACAGGTACTGTTAACTTTAACGCCCCAGGGCAACCAGGGACCTACTACATTCGCTTCCGCCAGGGACAGGCTTTCTCTTGTAACCTGGGCTGGTGGACTGTCAACTATACTCCGGACTCTAACTTGAATGTTGGTGTCATCACTGTCCGCTAATGAAGCCTGTTCTCTGGCAACGCCAACCGGGCTGATTGGCTTTCCCACTTTTACTACAGGAACTCTACAATGAAACCCAAGCTCCTTGTCGTCCTGGTCATTATCCTTGTCGCCCTGTTTGTCGCCAGTTTGTGGATGGGCTCCCGCGCCGACCGTCCTGGCGCAGATAACGAGCTTGACTTTTTTAACGCTTCTTGGGTCCGGGACATCAAGCAACGTTTCACCACCAGGCTCAGGATTGACGAGCTGGCAATCAACAGCGCTTCCCCTGATGGCTGCCGGCTGCAAAACAAGCAGATCATCATCCCGGCCGGCCTTGACTCGCCTTGCCAATTCACCATTAAAGCCGCCGACAATGAAGATAACTCCCTTCGTAGTCTGCAGCTTCACTTTGCCAGCGGGCCACCGTCAACACTGACCGTGCGCTTAGAACAGCCGGAAGCGGAAGACGCCCTGACGGTCAATAAGACGCTGGCTTTTGGTGAAAAGTTAAGCCTGGAGGTTTACGAGGCGGCCGGAACCCTGGCCATTGGCGCCTGCCAGAGCAGTGAAAACGCGGAAGCCAGCGCCTGCACCATTAACCTGACAGTGGCTGACCCTGGTTAACAATACCCACTCCTCTCTAAGACAAGATTAAAGTTACCCGCCCGCCCGGTGTCGAGTATAATTCCGGCCAGACAAAGGCCTTACGTTCCTGAGCTAGACGACCAACTCACTTATCCTCTAGCTCTAGCTCTGGTTTTGGCTCACCTATGCTCGTTGGAATTGACGCTACCTGCTGGTCTAACCCACGCGGCTATGGCCGCTACGCCCGAGGACTTCTCTCGGCCCTATTAGCCACGCGCCTGTCGCATGACTACGTTTTCTTTGTAGACCAACACACCCAGGCCACCTGGCCCCTCCCGGCCGGGGCTCAAGTAGTCACCGTGGCTACCAGCGAGGCGCCCACAATTGCCGCCTCGGCCAATGGCCGGCGCTCGGCGCGAGATATACTGGCTATGAGCCGCGCTGTGGCCCGGCTTCCCCTGGATGTTCTCTTCTATCCCACTGTCTACACCTACTTCCCGGTTGTCACCCGGGCCAAAATCGTCCTTGGTATCCACGACGTTATTGCCGAGGAATATCCCCACCTCATCTTTCCCAACTACCGCCAGCGCTTTCTCTGGCGGGCCAAGAGCTGGATGGCCCACCACCAAGCCGATTACATCGTCGCCGTGTCCGAGCACGCCCGCGAGGGCATTATCCGCCGTTTTGGTTGGAACCCGGATCGGGTCTGGGTGGTGGGAGAGGCGCCCGATCCCATTTTCCGGCCGATTACCGACCAGGCCGCGCTGCGGCCTGCACTGGCCCGGCAAGGGCTGGCTCCAGAGGCGCGTTTTATCATTTGCCTGGGCGGCCTGAACCCCCACAAGAACCTGGGCATCCTCTTTGAAGCCCTGGCTGAGCTGCACCGCCAAACGGCCTACGCCGACCTGCAACTGATCCTGGTTGGCCCGGCCGAGGAGGATAGCTTCACTCCCGGCGTGGCCCAGGCCAGGCAAATGGTTGCCGGGTTGGGGCTGGAAGGGATAGTTCGTTTCACCGGCTACCTGCCAGACGAAGAAGTGGCTTGCCTGCTTTCGGCCGCCCGGTTATTGGTGATGCCCTCGGTGAACGAGGGGTTTGGTCTGGGCGCTGTAGAGGCGGCTGCTTGTGGCACGCCTGTGGTCGCTACGCGAAACAGCCCCCTCCCCCGCCTTCTTACCGGCGGCGGCCTGTTCATTGACCCGCGCCGGCCGGGCGAACTACGCATTGCCGTGGCCGAACTACTGGAGGACGAGCATCGCTGGCAGGAAATGAGCCGGGTGGCCCTGGAGCAAGCCCGGAAACTCACCTGGGAATACGCTGCCGGCCAGTTTCTTGAGCTGTTGGCCGCTATCGAGGAAGTACACGAATACTCCCACTTATGGTAATCTCCAATTAGCCAACTCTTTCATCAGCTTTGTCACTACACGAAATGTCCCCGCTTAAATTTTGCATGGTGACGACCTTTTACCCCCCTTATAACTTCGGCGGAGATGGTATCTACGTCTACCGTCTCACCCAGGCCCTGGCCCGGCGTGGCCACGAGGTCCACGTCATTTACGACCCGGATGCCTTTGCCCTGTTAAGCGATCACCAGCCCAGGCCGGCCGCCCCTACTTCAGCCAACATCACCCATCATCCACTCACCAGCCGGAGCGCTGGCCCGGTAGACCTCTTCCTTTCCCACCAGCTCGGCCGGCCGGTAGCCAGGCGCGCCCAACTTAAAACCATCCTCGACAAGAGCGGTTTCGACGTAATTCATTTCCACAACGTCTCCCTGTTGGGCGGGCCGCACGTTCTCACTTACGGCCGGGCCATCAAGCTTTGCTCCATGCACGATTACTGGTTTGTTTGTCCCATGCACGTTTTATGGCGCTTTGACCGCGAGGCCTGTACCCGCCGCACTTGCCTGACCTGTACCCTCCACGGCCGGCGGCCTCCCCAGTGGTGGCGCTACAACGGCAACCTGGCCGGCGCGATCCGCCATGTAGACGCCTTCATTGCGCCCAGCCACTTCAGCCGTGACATTCACGCCGCCCACGGCTTCCCTGCCCCCATCCATCCCATCCCCCACTTTCTCCTGGACAGTGAGGTATCCACCTGGCTGGAGCAGCCCGAAGAATACCGCCACCCACGTCCCTACTTCCTCTTTGTCGGCCGGCTGGAGAAAATCAAGGGCGTCCAGCTCCTGTTGGATATCTTCCGCCACTATGACAAGGCCGACCTGCTCATTGCCGGCGCTGGCGCTTACGAAGTCGAGCTGCGCCAGCTAGCTCACGGGTTGGAGCACGTTCATTTTTTAGGCTTGCTGGATCACGGGCAGTTGCGCGGCCTTTACGGCCGGGCCATTGCCACGCTTGTCCCTTCCCTCTGCTACGAATCCTTCGGCTGGGCCACCCTGGAATCCTTCGTCACCCGCACTCCGGTCATTGTCAGCCACCTGGGCGCGCTGCCGGAGGTGGTGCAACGCGGTGGTGGCGGCCTGGTTTATGGCACTGCGGACGAACTCCTGGCTGCCCTGGAGCAGTTGCGCACCCAGCCGGAACGGCGAGACCAGTTAGGTCAGCAGGGGTACGAAAGTTACACCAAATATTACACCGAGGAACAGCATATCGAGATGTATTACAACCTGATCGCCGAATTACAGGCCACTCGCCGCTCAAAGGAGGTCGCATGACTGCTCCATTGGGAGTAGCTCTCATTGGCGCGGGCGGTATTGGCGAAATCCGCGCCGAAGCCGTAGCCCAAACACCGGGCCTTGAGTTGGTGGCCGTGGCCGACATAGACCGCAGCCGGGCTGAAAAAGTCGCCGGCCGCTATGGCGGCCAGCCGTCGGCCGATCCATTGGCCGTGGCCGGTCAGAAAAACGTGGACCTGGTCATTATCTCCACCCCCCCCAACCACCACGCCGACCTGAGTCTGGCCGCCCTGGCCAGCGGTAAGCACGTTCTTTGTGAAAAGCCGCTGGCCCACACCCTGGCCGACGCCGGGCGCATGTGCGCCGCGGCCGAGGCCCACGGCGTCCTGCTCAAGACCGGCTTCAACCACCGCTACTTCCCGGCGATGGCTTTCGCCCGCCGCCTGATTGACGACGGCCGTATCGGCGAGATAATTACTGTCCAGGCTTACGCCGGCCATCCAGGGGGCGTGGAGTTTGGCCACGACTGGGTCCACGACAGCGCCGTCACCGGCGGGGGCAGCCTGGTAGATAACGGCATCCACATCCTCGACCTGACTCGCTTTTTCCTCGATGACCCCGTAGTGAGTGCCACCGGGTATATCGCCAATCTGGTCTGGCCCTTTGGCAACGCCGAGGATAATGGCTACGCCCTCTTCCGCACTGCCGGCGGCAAAGTGGCCCAGGTCCACGCCAGTTGGACCCAGTGGCGGGGCTACCGCTTCTGGGTGGAAATTTTCGGCACACGCGGCTACGTCAAGGCCTCTTATCCTCCCATGATGGCCGAATGGGGCCAGATGCCGGAGCCAGGTATCCGGACCAAACGGCGCTGGAATCTCTTCCCTGCCTTCCAGATCCGGGAGCGGCTGAAAGGCTGGCGCTGGACTGTTGTCCAATCTTTTGTCGAAGAAATGAGCCTGTTTGCCGAAGGTATCCGCGCCGGCCGGGAAGTGCCGGCCACCGGCCGCGACGGCTTGCGGGCCATGCAACTGGCCCACGCTATTTACCGCTTCTCTCGTGAAGGTGTCGAAGTAAAAGATGTTGAAGACAGCCCTGACGATATAAAACGCTAAATGCCCTTGAAGCGCATTCCCATCCTCACCTACCATGCCGTCGAGGAAGTGGCCTCGCCCCTTTTTACGCCGCCGTCCGTCTTCGAGAGCCACCTGGCCAGCCTGGCCACTGCCGGCTACCAGGCCGTGTCCTTGGCCACCTTGCTGGCCTGGCTCAAGGAGCCGGCCCATCTTCTCCCGGCCCGGCCGGTTGCCTTCACCTTTGACGATGGCTACGCCAGCGTTTACACCACCGCCTGGCCCCGCTTGCAGGCTCATGGCTTCAGTGCTACCGTTTTCCTGGTCACTGGCTACTGCGGCCGGGACAACCGCTGGCCAGGACAACCGGCCGGCATGCCGGTCAGGCCGCTGCTCACCTGGGAACAGGCCGGCCGGCTGGCCGCCGCCGGCTGGGAGCTGGGCGCCCATACCCGCAGCCACGCTCCGCTGCCCGCCCTGGGCCTAGACCAGGCCGAGGAGGAAATTGCGGCTTCGCAGCAGGCCATCCAGGTCCACACCGGCCACCCGGCTCGCGTCTTTGCTTACCCCTACGGGGCTACCAACCCGGCCGTGGCCGGCCTGGTGCGCCGCTACTTCGACGGCGCAGCCAGCGTCCGCCTGGGGCTGGTCTCGGCCGGCAGCGAACCCTACGCCCTCTCTCGCCTGGACGCCTACTACTTCCGGCCCGGCCTGACCCCCCACCTGGACCGGCCGCTCTTCCACCACTATTTGCGCCTGCGCCAGGGGTTGCGGGCCGCTCGCCGCCGCTGGCGGCCGGACTGGGACTCCCGGCTTTCCCCACACGCCAGCCAATGATCGCCCGGCCAATGACGGGCCGGCCAATGGCCGCCCTGACCTTCTGCTGTCCCCGCTGCAAAGGCTCCCTGGAATCATTTACCGGCCGCTATGAATGCCGCGCCTGCCCGGCCGTCTATCCCATCATCGCCGGGATCCCTGATTTCCGCCTCTACTCCGATCCGTACATCAGCCTGGAAGCAGACCGGGAAAAGGGGTTACGCTTGGCCGCCGAAGCCGGCCGGCTTGACTTTCCGGCGCTGGTTGCCCGCTACTACGCCATCACGCCGGAGGTTCTGCCCCAGCAGGCCCGGCGCTTCACTGCCCACCACCTGGCCGGGGTGCAGCGGGGAAACAGCATCCTGGCTCGCCTGGCAGCCTACGGCCTGGCAGCCAACGGGCCGGTCTTGGACCTGGGCTGCGGCACAGCCGGCTTTGTCGCCGCCGCCGCAGCAGCAGGACACGAGGTGGTCGGGGTAGACATCGCCTTTCGCTGGCTGGTGATCGGCCGCCGCCGGCTGGCCGGCCTGGGCTACGAAGCGCTTCCCCTGGTCTGTGCCTGCGCCGATCACCTGCCCTTTCCTGACGGTCGCTTTAGCCTGGTTGTGGCCGAAAATCTCCTGGAGCACGTTCCCTCGGTCGCGGCTGTGCTGGCCGAAGCCGGCCGGGTATGCGCCCCAGGCGGGGGTCTACTGGCCCGGACCGTCAACCGCTTTGCTCCAGGCCCAGAGCCGCACGTGGGTGTTTGGGGGTTAGGCTTCTTGCCCCGGCGCTGGATGGATCCGGCCGTTCGCCGCCTGAAGGGCATCCCCTACGAACACATTCACCTGCAATCGGCCTTGAGTCTCGGCCGGCTGCTCCGCGCCCTCGGCCAGCCTGACCTGGCGCTCCGGCCTCCGCTGCTCAGCCCGGCCGAGCTGGCCTACTTGCCTCCCGGGCAGCAGCGGCTCCTGGTCTGGTACGGCCGGCTGGTCGGCCTGGGGCCACCCTGGCAGCCGCTGTTATGGCCGCTGCTCACCCTCTTTGGCCCTTACCTGGACGTCATCGCGAGGACAGCAGCGCCGTTGCGCTCCTGATCCAGTTGGCAAAGTGCTGCGCCAGCCTGTACCAGGGCTGTTCGCCGGCCGGCGGCAGAGCATGTCCCTGACCATTGTCCTGGTGGCCGTGGCCTCCCTGGCCCTCATCTTTCTGGCCTTCATTACCATCCCCTTGCTGGCCCTCATCGGCCTGTTCTGAATCACCAGGCACTTCGGTCGGCGGCGTGGCCCTGCTACAGGGCGGGCTATTAGTAGAAGCCACCGCCTGGTTGCCCTCCAGGTGCCACCGCAATGACGGCGTGCCGTCAAAAATAACACTGAAGGCAAAGAAAACCCGGCCAGGCACAAACGTGGTTGGCTGGCCTCGGTCCTGCGGCGGCGGGGTAAACCGGTTCTGTGGACCAACAGGAATCATGACGTTGTAAGGGTTATCGTTCTGGTAGCCGAAGAAAGCGGTGTACGTCCCATCGCCGTTGTCCGTCACACACTCCAGGATAGGAATTAGCTCCTCGTAAGGCGGTAAGGTTGGCGTGGGCGTCACGCTGGGCGTCAACGTCGGTAGCGGCGTAAAGGTCGGCGTCTGGGTTGGCGACGGCGTCGGCGTTGCACTGGGTGGTAGCGTGGGCGTTGGTGTGCGCGTATTGGTTGGCGACGGCGTCCGGGTTGGCGTCTGGGTCGCCGTAAGCGTGGGCGTTGGTGTACGCGTTGGCGTCGGGGTTCGAGTAGGCGTATTGGTTGGCGACGGCGTCCGGGTTGGTGTTCGGGTTGGTGTGGGCGTGCGCGTCGGCGTCCGGGTTGGTGTAGCCGTCTGCGTAATGGTCGGCGTCCGCGTCGGCGTCCGGGTTGGTGTTCGGGTTGGTGTGGGCGTGCGCGTCGGCGTGGCCGTCTGGGTAATGGTCGGCGTCCGCGTCGGCGTCCGCGTTGGCGTATGAGTTGCTGCCGGGGTTCGTGTTGGCGTTGAACTTGGCCCTACCTGTGGTGTTGGGGTGCTTGAAGGCATGACCGTATTGGTAGGCGTGCGCGTTGGCGTCCGTGTGGGTGTCCGCGTTGGCGTCGGTGTCCGGCTGGGTGTGGCCGAGGCTGTGGCCGAATTGCCTGCTCCGGTTGGCGTTCGCGTTGGAGTCAATGAGCTTTCGACCACCGGCGTATTGCTCGAGGTCGCCGTTGCTTCCAGTTCCGGTGTGGCCTCTGCCTCTGTTTCCGTGGCTGTCGCCGTGGCCGTCTTCACCGGCGTGGCCGAGGCTGTAAGATGTACAGTCGTTTCGGTGGCTGTGGCCGTGGCCAGGGCCACAGCCGTGCCGCGTAAAAGTGGATCGTCGGTAACAACCGGAACGGGTGTCAGGCGCAACGCCACTTCGTCTTGAAGTACTTCCTCCAGGATGCTCGTCGCCTGCGGGGCAAAAACGGCGTTTTCTTCTGGCGCCCGGCCGTAATCGGCCGCCCCCTCGGCCAGCATGCTGGCTTCCACGTAACGATTAGACGGCGAAAGTAATGCCAGGTAAGTAGACAGGAAAACACAGGCAAACGTCAGGAGCAGGGCCAGGAGAAACGGCAGCCATTGCAAGGGTCTGCTTTGTTCCTCATTCCCAGGTGGGACATCTCCGCCGTGGTTTTCGCTCTGGCTTGCACTCATGTCTGTATTATTGCTCCCGCACCAGTTGCTCCCCGGACGGGACTACTGTTGTCAACGGCAGAGCGAGGCTAAAGGTGCTGCCAAGGCCTGGTTCGCTCTCTACCCACAGCCGGCCGCCGTGCAATTCGATAATAGACCGGGTTATGTATAGCCCCAGGCCCACACCGCGCACTTCATAGTGCAGTTCGCTGTCGGCCCGGTAGAAACGATCAAAAATGTGCGGCTGATCGGCCGGCGCAATGCCAACACCTGTATCCTCGACCTCCAGCCGCACGTCGCCATTTTTGGTAAACACACGTACCCAAATCCGGCCGCCCGATTCAGTGTAGTTGTAGGCATTGCTGAATAAATTCTCGACGGCCCAATTCAGATGGCTGCCATCTCCGTGAACCACATACGGCTGTTCGGGGATAACCACCTCCAGGGCTACCCCCTTTTGCTCAATGGGTCCGCGCCAATTCTCGGCCACCCCCCGGACCAGGTCAGGGAAATCAACCGCTTCTTTTTGCAGGTAAAGTGTGCCGGCCTGTATTTCAGAAATGTTGATTAATTGATTAATGTGCCGTTCCAGTTGCTGGGTGCTCTGGCCAATCTTACGAATAAAGTTCAGGTGTTGCTCTGTTAATAAATCGCCAGCCGTTTTCAGCAGCAGATCGTTGTAAACCTTTACGACGGTCAGGGGCGTACGCAACTCGTGGGAAACGCTGGTGACAAAGGAGTCCTTGAGATGCTCTGCCTCGGCCTCACGCGTCACGTCACGCAGGACGATGACGGTGCCCAGCTTCCTGCCAGACGGCGTCTCCACCGGGGCGGCCAGGGCGCTAAACATTCGCTTGCCCGCCTGGTACCGCTTGGGCTGGCTGTCGCTCATTTCCAGCGGCTGGCTGTGGTTACCGCTAACCACTGAAGCCGCCAGTTCCCGCAGCGACCCTTTCCAAAAGTCCTGTGACATATCAACCAGCAGGCGTTCGGCCGCTGCGTTGATGGTAATAATCTGCTCATTGGTGTCCAGCACAATTACCCCATCGGCAATACTGTGCAGAATAGCTTGCAATTCGCTGGCCCGCTCAATGAGTTGCCGGTTTCGTTCCGCCAGGTTTTCTGTCATGGCGTCAAAGGAGCGCGCCAGGACGCCAATCTCGTCTGCCCGTTGAATTTGGGTTCGCTGGTCCAGGTCCCCTTCTGATACAGCCCTGGACACCTGGACCAGCCGGTTCAAGGGCTGAATAATCCGCTGGGAGATGAGCAGGCCCAGGCTAAAAACAGCCAGGGTGGCCAGGAAAAAGACCAGGCTGAGCAAGTTGCGGCTGGTTGCGGCCGTATTGACGATAAAGTTACTGGGCAGAGCCACGCTGAAAAAGCCAAACGATTGGTCTCGCAAGCGCCAGTCGCCGTAAGCCAGGCGGTAACGCTGGTTGAGTACTACGGCCTGGCGAATCGGCACCTGGCTGGCCGCCCCCTCGGTAACCACCCGGTATTGCTCCGGCGACTCCTGTAGCAGGCTGATCACGGTTACCGGCCGTTCCTCGGTCTCTGGCAAATCGGCAACGTCTGCCGACAAGCCAAGAGTGGTTTCAATCACCCGGCCCTGGGGATCATATAGTGTGACCCGCGCTACCGCGCTTTCCGTCAGGGCAATCACCATTTTGCGTACGTCGCTCCCTACCAGGACTGCGCCGGCCTGAACGCCATCCAACATTACCGGACCAACCGTATACAGGGTGTGCCCATCCGGTGTATCTACTAACAAGACGCGCTTGTTGCCAAAAGCGTCTTCAAAGCCCTCCAACACCAGGCGAACCCCTTCCAGCTCAGAAAAATCCGGCCCTTCGACAGTCCCTCCGGCCGCCTGGCCAGTCACGCGGCGCCAGCTATAAATCTGCTCACCTTCCCGATTCAGCAGCACGACGGCGTCCGTACTACTGTTGGCTACAATCTGGGGCACTAATCCAGCAAGGCTCTCGGCATCTCCGGCCGCCAGGCTCTCGGGCACATTGTCCGTGCCGGCCACGGCCCGAAACACTTGCAACCGTTCGTTTTCGTAGTCTACCATTCGCTCGGCAACCACCCGGCCGGCATCCAGGAGTTGGTTGTCAAAACGCTCCTCAAGGGAATTTGTAACCAGTTTGGTTACAATAAACGCCCCCACACCAGCCACTGCCAGCGTCAGCAGAAAATAGGGCATGATAATTTTGGTACCAATGCTGCCGCCTATCTGGGCAGACAGATTACGCCAATGCATAGTCAACGAATGCCCCCAATTAATGTACACGACCCTTTCATACTACATGACAGGCCGGCTTAAGTCAATGCGCCAGGCGTTAAGAAATAAGTAATACCGGACCAACTTCCTAAACTCAGGCCAACCTCCCGTTGGCAGGCGTCACCTGGCGCGTGGTATACTTGCCTGCTGGTAAGAATGACTTGGAATCACTCGTCGCTACGTGTGGGGATTGTCGGAGCCGGCCTTATGGGACGTTGGCATGCAGCCGCCTCCCGGCGGGCTGGCGGCCGCCTGGTTGCTGTGGCTGACCCAGATCAGCCGGCCGCCCAACGCCTGGCCGGCGCCGGGCACGCCAGCCAGGCATTCGCCGGCCTGGCTGAGATGCTGGCGAAGGTCGAGCTGGATGTGTTGCACGTTTGTACACCGACCTCCAGCCACGCGACGATTGTGGAGCAGGCCCTGGCTCGAGACCTCCATCTCCTGGTTGAAAAACCGCTGGCTCCAGACGCGGCCGTAACCCAACAACTGCTGGCTGGCGCGGCCGCCCGGAACCGGCTCCTCTGTCCCGTGCATCAATTCACTTTCCAGGAAGGCGTCGTCAGAGCCAGGCAACGTTTGCCGGTTATCGGCCGGCCTGTACAATTAGTAGCCGTTTTCCGTTCGGCCGGCGGCGCGGGCCAGGATCCGGAGCGGCTGGATGAAATTGTGGCCGACATTCTGCCCCATCCCCTGTCGCTCATACAGCTTTTCCTGCCTGGCGGGTTGGGGCAAGAACACCCCTGGCAGGTAGTCTGCTCCGGGCCAGGCGAGTTTCTGGCTATTTCGGCCGCTGGCGAGGTAACGCTGTCCATTGCCGTCACTCTGGCTGGCCGGCCCACGGTGGCCGCCTTCCAGGTGGTGGGCTCGGCCGGGACCATCCACCTGGACCTGTACCACGGCTACACCTTTGTCGAGCCAGGCCAGGTCTCGCGGGCCCACAAGGCCATCCACCCCTTTTCCTACGCCATGCGGCGACTGGTGGCGGCCGGCGGCAACCTGGCCGGACGGACGCTGCGCCGCCAGCCGGCTTACCCGGGGTTGTGGCAACTGGTTAGCGACTTTTACCAGGCGGTACAGCAAAATGGTAACCCGCCGATCTCCCCGGCCGACACCCTGGCCGTGGCTGAGGCCAGGGATCGCTTGTTAGCCTGTAAATGAATAGGAGCACCTATGACCGCCCGGAAAGTTTGGGCTTTTCGCTTATTGGCGACTGTTTTTACCCTGGTTTCCAGCCTGGCAGCGATGGAACTTATGGCGCGCCTCTACATTGGCCTGAGCGGCCGGAACGTCGAAGCCATGAAGCCACTTATCGGCTATGCCCGGCCCGGCCGGGTGGAGCCCCACCCCTTTTTACCCCTGGTCCTGAGTCCTGACACCGACTTCGACATGCAGATCGAGTACCCCTTACACGGGGGCCTGGTGCGCTGGCGCTACACGACCAACGCTGATGGCTTTCGCGGCCGGGCAGTCAGCAAAGAAAAGGGCCCCACTACCTACCGCATCCTCACCCTGGGCGGCTCGGCTACCTTTGGCGACGGGGTAGACGACGACCAGACCTGGTCGGCCCGGTTGGAAGCCATGCTGCAGACCCGCCACCCTGACCGGACCATTGAGGTACTCAACTTTGGCGTCCCTACCGCCACCAGCGCCCACAGTCTCAGCTTGCTGGCCCTGCGCGGCGTCCACTACCAGCCGGACCTGGTCATCTATTACGAGGGTGGCAATGATATCCACTGCTGCCTCGGCTACCTGCCCTTCCAAACCGATTATTCTCACGCTTTAGAACATTACGAGGGACTGTCCCCCTGGCTCATTTCCCTGCCTCGTCCTGCGTACAACTCTTACGCCATTACCGTCCTAAACTACGCCTGGAACCAGCAAATAGGCAACACAGCCGGCAACGTGAAGCGGGAAAACCTGGAGCGAGCCGGTGATCGTTTGCTGGGCCTGGAGGCCGTCCTGAGCAATATCGTCTCTATGCAGGCGATTGCCGCAGCCAATGGGGCCGATTTCATTCTCTCTACCTATCATTGGTACCGGCCGGGCGAAACTGAAGCCCGTTACAACCAGGCCCTGCGCCAGCTTGCTACTGAACGAAACATGTATCTGGTAGACCAGGCTGGGCTGATTCCCACCGAAGACCCGGCCGTCCACCTGGACGACGTTCACTTCACCGTCTATGGCGACGAATTGATGGCCACCAACTACTTTGATTACATTGAGGCCAACGAGTTAGTACCATGAGCATCCGAGCCCGGCGCATCGGCCGCAACCTGGCGGCTATGAGCGCTGCCCAGCTTTTCAGCCGGAGCTTCGCCTTCCTCACCACCATCCACCTGGCCCGATCCCTGGGCGTGGAGAACTTTGGCGTCATTGTCTTTGCCCTGACCGTTCTCTCTTACGCCGAGCTGGTGGTCCAGGCCGGCCTGCACCGTCTCGGGCCTCGAGAAATTGCCCGAGATGAATCCCGGCTGGCCAGCCTGGCGCAGGCTATCCTCACTCTACGCCTGGGGTTGGCCGTGGCTGCCCTGGCCCTGCTGGCCGTTTTCGTCTGGCTATGGTCCGGCTCTTCCCTGGAAAAGCAGGTTGTCCTGACCTACGGCCTGGTCCTCTTCTTCCTGGCTTTTGACCTGGGTTGGGTCTTCATGGCTCTGGAGATGATGGGGGTCATTGCCGCGGCCGAGATTGTCTCCCAGGCGCTCATGTTGGCGGCCGTTTTGCTGCTGGTACACGACCCGGCCGATGCCTTGCGTGTGCCGCTCATTTACCTGATTGCCACTGGGTGCAACATGGCCATCCTGGCCGTGGTCTACGTGCGCCGCTTCGGCCGTTTTCGCTTAGGGCTGGACAGGGTTGTCTGGCGACCGCTGGTCCGGGCCACGCTCCCTTTGGCTGTCTCCACAGCCATGGGAGCTGTCACCTTCAATTTTGATACGTTAATGCTTGGCTTAATGCGGGGCGCCGAAGCAGTCGGCCTCTACGGCGCAGCTTACCGCATCGTTTGGGTTCCCTCTGTAGCCGCCGTGGCCTACTTCGTGGCCCTCTTTCCTTCCCTTGACCGGGCCTACGCCCACGGCCTGGCCACCGTTTCCGACCTCTTGAGCCGTTCCATTCGCCTCACGGCAATAGTTGGCCTGGGTCTGGGGGTAGCCGGTGTGCTGCTGGCCAGACCCGGCTTCGATCTCATTTATGGACCGGACTTTCGCCCGGCCGTCTTGCCTTTCCAACTTCTTATCTGGTCCATCGTCCTGCTCTTTTTGAATCGTAATTACCGCGTTCTGCTGGTCTCCTTTGACCAGCAGCAGGTAGAATTAAAGGTCATTACCGGGGCGGCGGTGACAAACGTGATCCTGAACCTGGCCTTTATTCCCCGTTGGGGACTGGCCGGCGCGGCCGTGGCCACGGTGGCCTCGGAATTGTTCATCCTGGGCTTTGGTTACCTCTATACCCGGCAGCGCATTGGCCCTGTGCCCTTGTTTCGCCACCTGCCCCGCCCGGCGCTGGCGGCGGCCGTTATGGGGCTCGTCCTACTCCTCACCAGCCAACTTCACGTCTTGTTCCGGGCTGTAATTGGCGCAGGCGTCTATGTGGCTGCCCTGCTGGTCGTCCAGGCTATCACCCCGGCCGAAATCCAGCTTGCCTACCAAATATTCCGACCTGGCAAAACCCCCCCGGAGGTTCAAGCGATGGTCGCCAGGCCGCCCGGCGCAATCGCCAACCTCCGGGAGGATAAACCAGAATAGGAGAAATAATATGCGCATTGCTATCAACGCCCAACGTCTCGCCGGACAGCGCCTGGGTGTGGCCCGTTACATTGAATATATCGTCAAAAACTGGGATACCCAGTTCCGGCCGGACGACAAGGCCACCCTGTACATCCGTGAGCCGCTGGCTAATGGCGACTTGGGCCTTTCCGATGCATTTCAGGTCCAGCGACTACAGCCGGCGCTGACGGGGATGCTATGGGAACACCTGTTGCTGGCCGGCCGCGCCAGGCAGGAAAGCGACGTTCTCTTTTGCCCCAGCTATACGATGCCCCTCAACTACACTGGCCGCTGCGTCCTGGCCATTCACAGCGCCAACGAAGCCGAGAGTGGCACCCATCCCTGGTGGCACCGCCTGACTTACGCCCAACGCTACCGGTTGAGCGCTCTCAAGGCTGACATCGTGGTGGCGCCATCCCTTTCCACCAAAGAAGACCTGCAAAAACTATACGGCCTGCCGGAGAAAAAGGTAGTCGCTATCCATCTGGGCGCGGACGATGCCTTCCGGCCACTACGCGACGAAACGGTGCTGGCCGAAACACGGCGTAAACTCCTGGGCGACGACCGGCCGTATATTTTATTTGTTGGTAAGCTCTCCCAGCGCCGCAACATTCCCTTGCTCCTGGCTGCCTTTAGCCAGCTTAGAAAAGACCACCACCTTCCCCACCGGCTGCTCCTCTTCGGTCCTAACCACCTCCACCTGCCCCTGGCCCGGCTGGCAGCCGAACTGGACATCGCCGATAGCCTGGTCCAGACCGACGGCCAGGTCTCCCACCACCACGAGCTGGTCGCCCTCTACAACGCAGCCGACCTCTTCGTTCACCCATCCTCCTATGAGGGCTTTTGCCTGCCACTGGTAGAAGCCCTGGCCTGTGGCGTCCCCGTGGTCACCGTCAATAAAGCCGCCCTGGGCGAAATTGCCCAAAACGGAGCGCTGCTGATAGATGAGCCAACCGTCGAGTCTCTGGCCCAGGCCATGTGGCAGGCCCTCGGCGACCCCATCCTGGCCCAGGAGTTGCGCGCGCGAGCCGTCGAGCGGGCCCGTGCCTTTCGCTGGGACGAGTGCGCCAGGCAGACCCTGGATATTCTTCGCGAGGTGGGCCGTTCCGCATGACCACCAGCCACGACGCCCCACCCCAGATTTTTGAATATGATTATTACCGGCGGCTCTACGACATTGAAGAGAGGCACTGGTGGGCGATGGGCATGCGCGACATTATGGCCGGGCTGCTGCGCCGGCCGTTGGCCAGCCGCCAACCACTGCGTGTCCTGGACGCCGGCTGCGGCACCGGCCTGCTTCTCAATTATCTGGAACGTTACCAGTTGGTAAAACCCGTGACAGGCATAGACATTTCCACTCATGCCCTTAGCTTTTGCCGCCAGCGAGGGGCTACAGCTCTTGCCCTGGCCAGCGCCATTCACCCGCCGTTTATTGCCGGCACTTTTGACCTGATCATTTGCCTGGACACGCTCCAGCACCTCTCCCCGGCCGGGGCTGACCAGGTGACCCTCGAGGCCTTTGCCCGTTTGCTGCGGCCGGGCGGCCTCCTGTACATCCGCACCAACTCGGCCCTGGGCCACGCCCGGCTGCGCGGCGCGGATCCCGACCAGTACCGGCGTTACTCCCGCTTCCAGCTAAAAGGTATGGTAATCCAGGCCGGGTTGGATGTTGGGTGCGCCTCCTACGTCAACGTGTTGCCCAGCCTGTGGGCCATGTTGGGCGAATACTGGCCCTGGCGGCCCCCGGTCCAGGCCCGGGCAATTGGGCCGGGCCTGGCCATCCGGCCACCCCGTTTGGCCCAGCTCAACCGCTTGCTGCGCGGTCTGCTCCAGGCTGAGGCTTGGCTGATCGGCCGCTTGGGATTAGAATTGCCATTTGGTCATTCGATAGTACTCCTGGCTCATAAGCGCCAGGCAGGATAATTCATGAACGTCCTCTGGAACTTTTTACCCCGCGAAAAAGAGCGGTGGTTGACCCATGTTGCCCTGGCCCTGGCCACGCTGGTCTGGATGGTTGTCACCTTCCAACTGATGCCCGGCGTTGAACGAGCCCGCATCCTGGCCGGCGGCACCGGTTACCTGGCCCTCCTTTTACTGGCCCTGACCCTTCTGATTGGCCCCTGGCAATTGCTGCGCGCCAGGCGCAAACGCAACCCGGTCAACATTAACCTCCGGCGCGACATTGGCATCTGGACAGGCCTGGTTGGCGCGGCCCACGTCGTCTTCGGCTTCATGGCCCACTTGCAGGGGCGGTTCTGGCTTTTCTTTGTCGAGGAAACGCCGCACGGCTTCCGGCCGCTGCTTAACTCGTTCGGGATAAGCAATTACGCCGGCCTGTTGGCCACCCTGATCCTGCTGATGCTCCTGTTCCTCTCCAATGACCTCACCCTCCGCTGGCTAAAAGGAAAGTTGTGGAAAAATTTACAGCGTTTCAACTATGGTTTGTTTGTTCTGACCCTCGTCCACACCATCCTTTACCAGGCCCTCATCCAGCGCAACCCGGCCATGCGCTTCTTCACCCTGGCGCTAACCATGGTGGCCATCGTTCTCCAACTGGCCGGCTTCTTCTTTATCCGCTCTTATACCTCGATAAAACCGGTCTAAGCCATGCAGCAGCCCCAAGGAGTAGATAGAAAGTTTATCGTCATTGGCGGCGGCCCGGCCGGGTTGACTGCCGCTTACGAGCTAACCAGGCACGGCCATCAGCCGCTCGTCTTTGAGAAAATGGACAAAGTCGGCGGCATTGCCCGCACCGAAAAGTACAAAGGCTTTTATTTCGACATGGGCGGCCATCGCTTCTTCACCAAGTCGGCCGAGGTCAAACGCATCTGGCAGGAAGTCCTGGGGGAGGAATTCCTGCGCCGGCCGCGCCTGTCTCGCATTTACTACGACCAGAAATTCTTCTACTATCCCCTCCGGCCACTCAATGCCCTGCTGAACCTTGGCTTAGTCGAAAGCGTGCTGATTATCCTGAGCTATCTCCGCTGGCAGCTCTTTCCTTACCGGCAGGAAGAAACGTTTGAGCAGTGGGTGACCAACCGTTTCGGCCAGCGGCTCTTCCAGACCTTCTTTGAAACGTACACCGAAAAAGTCTGGGGAATTCCCTGCTCCGAGCTAAAGGCTGAGTGGGCCGCCCAACGCATCAAAAACCTGTCGTTAAAGTCGGCCCTGGTGAGCATGTTTATCCGGCCGGGGCAGAAAATTACGAGCCTCATCGAAGAATTCGATTATCCCCGCCAGGGACCGGGCATGATGTGGCAGACCGTCCGGGAAAGGGTGGAGCAAGCCGGCGGCCGGATCCAGCTCAACACCGACGTCGTCGGCATTTGTCGCGACGGCAACCGCCTCACCGGCATTATGGTCGCCAGCAACGGCCACGTGGAAACCGTTGGCGGCACCGACTTCATTTCCAGTATGCCGGTCACAGAGTTTATCAAGCGGCTGGAGCCACCACCGCCACCGGAAGTGCAGGCTGCGGCCGCAAAGCTGCGTTACCGGGACTTTTTGACCGTTTGCCTGATTATCAACCAGCCCACGCTCTTCCCCGACAACTGGATTTATGTCCATGAACCAGGCGTCAAGGTCGGCCGCATCCAAAACTTCAAAAACTGGAGCCCCCACATGGTCCCCACCCTGGACAAGACCAGCCTCGGCCTGGAATATTTCTGTAACGAAGGGGACGACCTGTGGACGATGCCGGACGAAGCGCTGGTTGAACTGGGTAAGCGAGAAATCGAAAAAATCGGCCTGGCCCGGGCGGCCGACGTGGAAGATGGTTGTGTCTTCCGTGTGCCTAAGTCCTATCCCGTCTACGACGGCGACTACCGCCACTACCTGGAAACGATCAAGAGTTACCTGGCCTCCCTGGAAAACTTCCAGACCGTCGGCCGCAACGGCCTGCACCGCTATAACAACCAGGACCACGCCATGCTCACCGGGCTGCTGGCCGTGCGCAACGCCCTGTTTGGGGAAGAAAACAATTTGTGGGTTGTCAACGCCGAGGAAGAGTACCACGAAGAGATTTATGGCCAGGTAGAGGCCGAAGATGCGGTGGAGGTCATGCAGGAAGCGCTCTCCCACGTCTTCACCAAGCTGGACCCCCTGGCATTTGGCTCGGCCGTGGGGCTGGCCGTTGGCCTGGTTCTCTTCCTGGCCACGCTCTTCCTGGTGATGAAAGGTGGCCCGGTGGTTGGGCCAAATTTACAACTCCTTCGCCACTACTTTCCCGGCTACCAGGTGACAGCCCCAGGCAGCCTTCTCGGTTTTCTGTATGGCCTCGTGATCGGCTTTACTTCTGGCTGGAGTTACGCCTTTTTACGCAATATGACCATGCTCTTTTACCTGGCTGTTATCCAACGCAAGGCAGAATTGGGCATTTTGCGTAAATTCCTGGATTATATGTAACCATGCAGGCTGTTGTCGTTGCCGGTAACCAGGAAGACCGGGACTTTCTCAGCTTTGTCCTCCGTTATGCGGGTCTGGCTGTGGCTACCAGCGCCGATTTGCAGCGCATTAGCGCCACGTTGGTGGAACGGCCGGTAGACTTGATCGTCGTTTCGGCCGTCAATAATCCAGCCCTCGTTAAAAACATCGAGGCAACCCGCTCCACTAGTCAGGCTGCTCTGCTGGTCCTGGTCGATCACCTGACCGAGGAACAACACGTAACCCTCCTGGAGGCCGGAGCAGACCTGGTGCTGGAGCGCCCGGTCTCGTCGCGCGTGCTTTCTCGTTATGCCTGGGTCTTCTTGCGCCGGGCGGCCGAGCTGCCAGCCTTCGCCCTGCCGGCCCTGGAGCTGGATGAAATTGTCCTGGACCCGGCCACGCGCATTGTCACCATGCCCCACTGCGAACCACAGCCACTGACCCAATTAGAGTTTCGCCTGCTCTACGTCCTCATGACCAACCGCGGCCAGATCATCCCTACGGAAGTGATTGTCGAGCACGTCTGGGGTTACACCGGCGAGGATAATCGCGATCTGGTCCGCGGCCTCGTCCGCCGGCTTCGCCGGAAGATTGAGCTAGATCCTGACCACCCTCGTTTTGTGCAAAACGTGCCCGGTTTGGGTTATCGCTTTTCCCTTGAATAAGGGCTTTGTTTCATTTTTACACGCGATCGGTGCATTTTTAGTCGTTTTGACACCGTCTTCATACGTCATTTATCCCTCATTGTGACATCTTGATCCTATACTGGCTCGCAGTATCGCGGGCAACTTTATTTGTGTAGGAGGTGAGGTGGCCATGACGGATAAAACAGTTGCTAGCATTTGTCCCGAGTGTGATACGAAGATTCGTTTCAACGAAGGGCCAGGGTTAGGCGCCTTCGTCCGCTGTCCGGAGTGTAACACGACCCTCGAAGTGGTTCGGACGGCACCCCTCAAACTCGGCTGGGCCTTTGAGGAGCCGTTTGACGAAGAAGAGGGTTACCGGGTGAGGCGTCGTAACTAGGGAGCTACTCGCCTGAAGCCAGAGAGCCAATCTCCCCCGAGATTGGCTCTTTGGCTTTGAAGGGGGCCTTAATCAAGGATACAATAGTGGCGTTTAGAATTAGAGTGAGAGTTAGCTAATAGCTGATAGCTATTACGGAGAAATTTATGAACAAACCGCAAACTATCGAGCAGCCCTTCGGACCTGTTTATACACGCGCCCCTTACTGGCAAGATGTTCCCGACGAAAAGTGGATGGACTGGCGCTGGCAGATGAGCAACCGTCTCAACACCGTGGGCGAACTGGGCAAGGTCGTCAACCTGACCGGGTCGGAAAAGAAAGCCCTCAGCGCCAAGGGGCTGTTCAGGGTAGACATTACCCCCTACTTTGCCAGCCTCATTGATCCTGACGATCCTGGCTGCCCTGTTCGCAAACAAGTTATCCCCACTGACAAAGAGATGGTCCCCTTCCAGGCTATGATGGAAGATTCCCTGGCTGAAGACAAACATTCGCCGGTCCCTGGCCTGGTCCACCGTTATCCCGACCGGGTGTTGATGCTCATCACCACTCAATGCGCCAGCTACTGCCGTTACTGCACCCGCAGCCGCATCGTCGGCGATCCCACGCAAACTTTTAGCCGGGCTGAGTTTGACGCCCAAATCGAGTACATTGAGAAGACGCCGCAAATCCGCGACGTTCTGCTTTCGGGTGGCGATCCTCTGGTATTGGCCCCCAAGCTGGTGGACATGATCCTCTCCCGTCTGCGAGCCATCCCCCACGTCGAGATTATCCGTATCGGCTCACGAGTTCCTGTCTTCCTGCCCATGCGCATCACCGACGAATTCTGCGAGATGATCAGCAAATATCATCCCTTCTGGATGAACATCCACGTCAACCACTCCAAGGAAATTACGCCGGAGCTGGCGGCTGCCTGCGACCGGCTGAGCCGCGCCGGCGTCCCCCTGGGCAACCAGAGCGTGCTCCTGGCCGGCGTGAACGACTCCGTCCACATCCAACGCAAGCTGTGCCACGAGCTGGTCAAGATCCGCGTCCGGCCCTACTACCTCTACCAGTGCGACCTGGTGGAAGGTTCCGGCCACCTCCGCACCACCGTCGCCAAGGGGATCGAAATTATGGAAGGGTTGCGCGGCCACACCTCTGGCTACGCTATCCCCACCTACGTCGTGGATGCCCCTGGTGGCGGTGGCAAAATTCCGGTCACGCCCAATTACGTTCTCTCCCAGGCGCCAGGCAAGGTGGTTTTACGCAATTTCGAAGGCTTTATCACCACCTACCAGGAACCGTTAGACTACGACCCTTACGAAATCAAGGCCCAGGAAAACCTGATCGAGCAGCGGCCGGAACCGGGCCAGGAAGGTATTCTGGGGCTGTTGGAAGGAGAGCGTATGTTCATAGAGCCGGAAGGATTCAGCCAGGTTCACGCTCGTGGCGGCGCTGAACACCGGCTGCGCAGTGGTGACCTGTCCCACAAGTGGCGGCCGCTTGGCGTCGGCAGCATCGAGACAGACCCAAACACCGTTGAAAAGCTGCCGGCCGGGCCGGAAGTCGAACAAATGCCCGAACCAGAAAAGTCATAAGGATGTCACTGGTGAGCGAAGAAGCGGAAAAACCGGCCGAAAAACCGTTAGAAAAACTGGTCCTGACCCGTCTGCTTCGCCTCAACGCCACGCTGCACGGCATTGTCGTCGGGCTGCTCCTGGGGCTGGGGATTTTTGTGGCTACCAACTGGCTCGTCTTAAAAGGCGGCGACGTGGTTGGTCCCCACCTGTCCCTGCTCAACCAATATTTTATTGGCTACCAGGTTAGCTTCGTTGGCAGCCTGATCGGATTTGCCTATGGCTTCATCACCGGCTTCGCCATCGGCTTCTTCATCGCCAAGGTCTACAACTGGCTGGTAGAGTTGCGGGAAAAAAACAGCCACGACTACGCCTGAGTACCCGCCGCACTCCGGCCGTTCACTCGTGCCAGACCAACTTCCACACGTCACCGTCATTATCCCCGTTTACAACGGCGGCGAGGCGTTCCGGCAATGCCTGAGCGCCTTGCAGGCTACCTGCTACTCACACTGGGACTGCATTGTCGTAGACGATGGCTCCACCGATGGTTCGGTGGCTCTCGCCCAACAATACGGCGCGCAGCTAGCCGCTGCACCCCGGCCGCGCGGCGGGCCGGCGGCGGCCCGTAACTTTGGCGCTCAACTGGCCCGGGGCGAGCTGCTCTACTTCATAGACGCCGACGTGTTGGTCAGGCCGGATAGCGTTGGGTGTGTGGCCGCCGTCCTTGGCCAGGCCGCCGGGCCGGCGGCCTGCTTCGGCTCCTACGACGATGAGCCGGCCGCGTCCAACTTCCTCTCCCAATATAAAAACCTGCAGCATCATTACGTCCACCAGACAGCTCGCAGCGAGGCTTCGACGTTTTGGAGCGGTTGCGGCGCTATTCGCCGCGATGTTTTCCTGGCTCTGGGCGGCTTCGACACCTCTTTCCGCCGTCCCAGCATTGAGGATATTGAACTGGGCTACCGCCTGCGGGCCGCTGGTTACAACATTTACCTCGACAAGCAGCTCCAGGTCAAGCACCTGAAGCGCTGGACGGTGCGCAGCCTGCTTATCACCGACATCCGCGACCGGGCCATTCCCTGGACCCGCCTGATCCTGCACAGCAAAGGTGTGCTTAACGATCTGAATCTGCAAAACAGCCAGCGGCTCAGCACCATAGCCGCTTTCCTAGGGCTGGCTGCTCTCCCGGCCGGCTTGTGGCTGGCCCCGGCCTGGCTGCTGGTCTTGTTGGCAGCGGCCGTGCTGGTGGGCCTCAACAGGCCTTTTTATACCTTCCTCAGCCAGAAACGAGGTCCCTGGTTCGCCTTGCGGGCCATGCCCTGGCACTGGCTTTACTTTATCTATAGCGGCCTGGCTTTTGGCAGCGTCTGGCTACAACAGCGCCTGGCCTGGTTGGTCGGGGGTACTGTCCTCCTGGTGGCCTTTGTCCTCTACTTTTCAACCCACCTGGGGACCGTCATTTCCAGTTTTAACAAGCACCTGGTTGACGTAGGCGAAATCCAGATTGTTCTCAATAAATGGGGCACGCTCCATCACACAGGCTATCCTTTATATACGATCCTGGGATCGGCGTTTGTGGCCGCCACCAACCAGCTCGGCCTGCCGCCGGCCGCCGGGCCCTCACTCTTCTCCCTTTTTTGGACCCTGGTCACACTGGGCCTACTATATCTTTTCCTGGTGGACATCACCCATCATATCCCCTCAGCCGCCGTGGGGGCATTGTTCGCGGCCGTCACTTTCACATTCTGGATCAACGCCGCCATTCCCGAAGTCTACAGCCTGTACATGGCCTCCATTGTGGCAACGCTGGTCGTTGCCCGCCGCCTGTCTAAAAATTGGTCGGATAATGGCTTTGTCGTTTTGGGGATTATCCTGGGTCTGGCCGGCGGCCACCACCGGCTGGCCGCTTTCATTCTGCCGGCCGTAGCCGTCTACCTGGCTCCAGCGCTCTGGCAGCAACGCCATCGCCTGTGGTGGTTAATACCCGCGGCCGGCCTGGCCGGGCTGCTTACTTTCGCCGTCTATTTGTATCTGCCGTTACGCGTCTGGCAGGGGAGCGACTTTGTCTTCGGGCAACCCAACACCTGGGAAGGCTTCCGGCGCATTTTCATTGGCCCCAGGCAGGTAATCTCAGTCGGCCCACCTTCCGTTGACCTGGAAGGCTATGGCTCCCGTCGCTCCATTGAGTTGCTGGCTGCATTGCTGGACGAGGTCTCTTTGATGGGCGTGCTGCTTGGGTTGGCCGGGCTGGCTCTCTTAAGTTGGCGACGGCCGGAACGGCCAACGGGGTTAGCCTTGCTCCTGACGGCCGCTATCGCCTATGGTGTCGGCATCACCTTTCCGATTGCCGCAGTAGCCAGCAACGCCCTCATACCGGCCGTCATGGCCCTCGTCGCAGGCAGCGCCTGGGTGGTAAGCTGGCTGGCGCAAAAACACCCGCTTTTTGGTTGGGGCGCGGCCGCTGGCCTGTTGGCCCTGGCCATCGCCCTGGCTATTCCCAACTGGCAAGCCGTTCACAGCCTGACCCACCCGGCCAATGACGGGCGACAGGTGTTGTTCCTCGCCAACCAGACGCCCCGGCCGGCAAATCAGCCAGAACCTGTCTTTATGGTCCCCTGGGGCAATGATTATTTCCTCGTTTACTTCGCCCGCTACATCAGCCACGAGATTGGCGGCCTGACTGTAGTAGACCACAATGCCAATTTCAAGGCCTACCTGGCCTCCGGCCGGGAACTTTATACGCTTGACTCAACCTTTTGGCGCTTCCCCCTTTCCTGGTGGGAAAGACGGTTGGACGAACTTTATCTGGCTGCGGCCGCACCCCACGTCGTCCAGCTTTCAAACCAACCAATTGTCCGGCCGGACGAAGCGCCAGCGCAATCTCCCATTTCTTTGGGTGATGGTATTTCCCTGCTAGGCTACCGGTTGGAACCGGCCGGCGAGTCAGCGCTGCGCCTGACCCTCTATTTCCAGGCTACCTACGACCTGGCCAGCGATTACAGTGTGACGGTGAAGCTAACTGACGAACCGATTATTGATTCGCCCGACGATATTGTGGCCCAACAGGACACGGTCCACCCGGTTTTCGGCTGGTATCCAACATCCCGCTGGCTACCCGGTGAGATCGTACGAGACATTTATCTCTTAGAATGGGAACCGGCTGGCCAGCCCACGAGGGCCGAGATCAATCTTTACCGGCAATCTGAGCCAGGCGTTTTTCACAACCTCACGGTCATCTCTATTGATTTACCAATAGACGATCGTTAATCTCTAATCTCCAACTCCACAATCTTTAGCCGGTCGCCAGCCGGCTGCCCGGCCGCATCCCATATTGGCAGCCGCTCCAGCGATGGCCAGGCATACAGACCCACCCACACCGAGTAGCGGCCGGCTGGCAGCGTCTCGTCCAGCAAAAGGCCATAGGTGTCACTCACCGGTTCACCTATCACCCAACCGGAAGTTGGGCGCAGGCCAGCCAGCGGTGGGCGATCAACCTGGGCCACCAACTCCCCGGCCGCATTCTCCACGTGAATGAAGACCGTGTAATCCTGGTCTGGTGGTTCCACGGCCACCCACACCAGGGCCAGACGGGCCATCTCGCCGGGTTCCAGCCTGGCCGGGGCCAGCCCGTAACCTTGCAGTTCGATTGCTTCGCCAAAGCGCCAGCTCTCCTCCGTAATTGCCGGTCCTGGCCGGAGATCATATAAAACCAGTCGCAGTCCACCGGCCGCCCACTCTGTGGCCCGAAAGGCCCGGCCGGCCAGCCATTGTTCCAAACCACTTTCCTGGCTGCCGGTTGGCGTCCATTCCAGCAACAGCCACAACCGTTCGTAGCGGCTCACAAATTGAGCCAGCCGCGCTTCCACCTCCGGTGGATAGTTGTCCGGCGGGTTGTTACGCGTGCCGTAAATAGGCAGCGTACCGTCGTACAGGTTCTGGAACGGCTGGCTATGGGTGACCGCGGCCGAAACAATACCGTCTCCCGGCCGGCCGCTGGCCTCTAAAATTTGTGCCACTACCCGCACGTCATTCTCATTCAATAACCGGAAAGAAGCCCTGGACACCGTCCCTGAGGCTACCCAGGGCAACCCGATCAACCCCAGCACCAGCAGCCCGGCCCCGGTAATCAGTAGGAAGGCCAACAGGGGCGCTAGAGCCGGCCATTGCAGGCCGCTCACCGGATCTAGCCCGGAACGCCGCAGCCAGGCCAGGTCCACTTTGCCGGCCTGCGCCATTTCCCAATGACCCAATAGGGCCGAAAAACGCGGGGCAAAAACTGTGGCCAGGTCCGGCGCGTCCTCAGGCACGGTTCGCAGCCACTCAGCCGCGTCTACCACCGAGCCCAGCAATTGCACCGCCAGGCTCAGAGTCACCAGCAGCCCGGCCGCGATCTGCCAGTGGCGCGATCCCCGCACCGTGGGCAGCAATTCCAGCAGCGGCAGCGCCCACAGCGGTGCTAATGGCACGAGCAGCCGTGGCCCCCAGGCCCAACCGCCGCTAAAGCCAGACCAGAGCGACAGCGCCAGCAGATAGCCAACCGTCACCCCGGCCAGCCACAGCCCCTCGGCCCGGCGCTGGCGGGCAAAGCGAGGTAGCAATAAGAGAGTCGCCAGGTAAAGCGGCGTGTAGAGAAAAAGGCTCTTCCCCGGGCTCAACAGCAGGCCATAAAGGCCGGTCAACGGGCTGGCCGAGAAGGCATCCCATCGGGCATAACCAGCCTCGGTCGCCACGGCAAAGCGGCTGGCGTTATACCAGGCAATGAGCCCGGCCGCCAGCAGCACCGGCGCCGCCAGAGCTATCAATGGCCTCCAGGGCACACAGAGCAGGAGCTGGCGGGCCGGAGCCACCTCAAAGCGCCCTTTGCGCCAGGCCCGCCACCAGGCGATCAGCCCGGCTATCCAACCCGGCTGTGTCAGGAGCAGATACAGTCCATAAAACGGAACCAGGACCAGATTGACCAGCCGTGTCGCCGCCGCCACGCCCAGCCATACCCCGGCCAGCGCCGGCCGCCACAACTCACCCTCTTGCCGGTAGGCGACCAGTACGCTGAGAGCACCTAGCAGGCTCAGACCCGATAATGGCTCGGATAGGAAGGTTCGGGTATAAGGCAGGGCGATGGTCGCCAGGCCGTAAAGCAAAGCGGCCGCCAGGCTGGGGGCGTCACGGTATCCCAGGCGGCGGCCTAGCCGGTAAATAAGCACGCCGTTGAGCGCTGTGAGGAAAACGTTGGCCAGAAAGGCTGTTTGAATTTGCCCCAGTGCCGCGCGGTGGCGGGCCAGCCATACCAACGGTAAAGCCACGATGGCCTGGGTTTGGGCCACCTTAGTGTAAAGCCGGCCGTCGGGCCCGTAGTTGCCAATCGAAGCGGCCGGCGAAATTTCAATCCAGTTCAACTGGTCAACGCTAAATTGCCCCTCCTTCAGCAGCGTTTCGGCCATGTTAAACATAGCCATCTCGTCAATCGAATAGTAGCTGCCGGTGTAGAAGAGCAAATAGCAGGCCACCAGGAAAAGAAACAGCGCCAGGCTGCTCCACCCGGCCAGTGGGAGTTGCTCGCGATTTTCCATACCTGTCGTCAAAACCCCTGGAAATATAGGCAAACTGTTCTATAATAGCAAAGGGAAAGTGTCAGGAGTGCAGGAGGGAGTAAATGGTAGAGGGATATTAATGGCAACTTCTCCTCTGTCGTTGCGGAAGGCGGGTATATGGCTATCGCCAGGAATAATTCCCAACTGAAGGAAGCCGAGCTACGCAGCGAAACGTTCACCAACCTGGCCAGCCAACTGAACTCCATTAGCTCAGCGCGCGAAGCAGCGGAGGTCATTGTCGTCGCTGCTGATGAACTCATCGGCTGGGACGCCTGCTTATTAACTCTTTACTTCCCTGATTCCGACCAGGTCCAGACAATTTTGAGCGTGGACACGATAAACGGCCGGCGCGTGGAGGTACCTTCGACTAAGGGAAGCCACCAACCCAGTCCCATGGCCCGGCGTACGATGACCGAGGGCAAACAGCTCATTTTGACAACGCCTGAATCGGCCCAGCCGCCTATGCCGAAATGCAACGGGTTGAGAAGGGTGACGAGCCGCCAGGTGGGGGCGAATATGATGTTCCGCCATACACCGTTCGCTGGTTAAATTTGCCGGTCATGGCCGGTGACACGGCCGCCGGCCGGCTCCTCATCCTGCGCGACGTTACTGAGGAAAAGGCGCTAGCCCGGATGCGCGACGACCTGACGCACACGATGGTCCACGACCTGCGCAACCCTCTAGGCTCCATATCAGGCGCGTTAGAAATATTAAAGCTCTTCCTGGAAAAGCCGGAACCCCTGGAACTGGTAGACATTGCCCAGAAGAGCAGCCAGCGAATGACAGACCTGGTCACGAGCATTCTCGACGTGAGCCGGTTGGAAAGTGGCCAAATGCCGCTCCGGCCGAAAACTGTTGATTTTTGTGGACTGTTGCAAGAGACGTTCCAGGTCCAGGCAGTGCTGGCCGCCGAAAAGGGGCTGACTCTGGCCCAGCAGACGCCCGCTGACCTGCCGCCGGCCTGGATTGACCAATCCTTGGTCGGGCGTGTGCTGCAAAACCTGGTGGGCAATGCCATCAAGTTTACACCGGCCGGTGGCACAATCCGCGTCTCGGCCCGACTAGCCCCAGATCTCCTACCGCCCAGCCTTACTAACTACAAGCGTCGCCTGGTAGGCGGTAAAAGGAATCGGCCGGTCGGGGTGTTCTGGATAGGGGTCCAGTTGCTTTAATTGAACAGTGTAAGGACCGGCCGGCAAGAGATCTCGCGTCATGCCTGGGGCCGGGTTTGTATTAAACTCCAGGGTAATGGGCTCTTGCCCGACCTGTTCCACCACCACGGTGATCCTGGCCTGGCCGGTCCAGAAACAATTGACCTGGGTCGGGCAACGGGAGTCCTCCAACACGCCTTCAAACCGGAGGCGCAACCCCTCTCCGGCTACAAACGTTTCCTGGCCGGCGTCTAAAACAAACGGTTCGTCTAAGCTGGCTTCAGGCATAGTGGCTGTCACCGTAGGCGACGCTTCGGGTGAAGGTATTTGCCCCAGCCGGCACGCCACCAACACCAACAAGATAAAGGCAACAAGTAATGGATATTTTAGCCGATTCATTTGCTTATTACGAAAATGACCCGGGAGCACAAGTGGCTCCCGGGTCAGGAAGATATCAGGCCGAGCGGCCCAATTGCATGTTTGTCTTGACGACCTGTAACAGGATGTCCGGCCGCATCAGCAACGTGGGCGGCGCAATCATGTGCTGCACGTGGTAAAAGGCGTCGGTTACCTTGACGTTGTGGGGCATAGCCCGCATGACCCGGCCCATGTAGCCCTGGATCAACCGCTCGCCGGTCCCCAACTCCTTTTTACCCTCCGTCGCCGGCCAGCGCATATCCTCGCCGGTCGCCAGTTGCCACGGCGGCATAATCACCTTACCCAATTCCTTTTGGAACTGCGCGGCCAGACCGGACAGATCGCCATCCTGGTTTCGCTCTCGTTGCTGGCTCAAGCATTCGTCCAGCGTCGTGGTGCTGATGGCAGCTACCGTCATCCCCTGAGCATAGACTGGGTTCAAGGCATACACGGCGTCGCCAAAGACCAGGAAACCATCCAGGTAACGGGGTAGTTCGTCGTAATGACGCAGCCGATTTTCTGCTTGCCGGAAACCATAAGGATCGGTCAGCGGCCGGGCATCCTTGATCGCCTCATAAATCCGGTCAGAGGGCAACGAACGGGCAAAAGCCAGGAAACTTTCTTCGTCAGTTGGCGGATAATCGCCAGACATACCCACCAGGCAGACGTGCCAGCGGTTGCCCTCCAGCGGCAGGATGATGCCACCGCGTGTGTTCTCCGGCGCCGCAGGCATGACGTACAGGATCTTCCAACTTTCGGCAAAATCGGCCGGGCATTCGTAAATGCGCGTCGCATAACCGGCAAAAGCGTTGACCGTCGTCTCCTGTGGCGGCGTATATCCCAGCGCAGTCAGCCAGGCCGGCGCATTTGAATGTCGCCCACTGGCGTCTATGACCAGGTCGGCCGCTATTTCCTGGGTGCTCCCATCACTCCGAGAGCGGATCTGGACGCCTGTCACCCGCTTGCCGGCCCAGGAACCACCCATGTCCGCGACCAGACCGGTGACCTCGCTTTCCTGGCAAAACGAAAGCTGTGGATAGGCGGCCAGACGCTGGCGAATCGCTCCTTCCAGCAACGGCCGGCTGCAGGCGGTTGCTTCCATTTCTGTCTGATAATGGGGCAGCCATTTCCCCATCATCTGGAAATGCATCTCGTTGCCGAAGTTAATGGGGACTGCATCCTGGTCAAGCAACTCATCACGCAGCCCGGGAAAAAGTTCTTCCAGGATTTGCTGGCCACGCAGCAACAAAACGTGGGGGTGTCGCGCCTGGGGCACTCCCTTACGAAACTCAGGCCCGGCCGGCAGGCGGTCCCGCTCGATGATGGTCACTCGCTCAAAGTGGTTGAGCAGAACGCGGGCGGCCGTCAGGCCAGCCATGCTGCCGCCAATGACAACAGCGTGCCCATAAGCCAGCTTGTTAGCAGGTCTATCTGCCGAGGTCGAAAATGACATCCTGTAACCCATGATTTATATCTCCTAAAAAAATGTAGGGGCGTCTTGATACCAACTGTTCTGTTGTTTCAGTGCTGCCTGATTTACTCACCTGGCACGTGACACTTGAAACCTGACACTTGACACTTGAAACCTGACACCTGGCACTTGACACGCTTCACTCACCCTCCACATGCTCACTTTCCTCGCCTATCATGATAGTGGCCGGGCGTCCAAAAAGCGTCTGTCAAACGTCCAAAAAGCATTCAATCCACGCCAAACCCCGCAGGTTTTTGAAACCTGCGGGGTTTCCCCCTGTTACCCACACAGGTCAGGCAGCATTATAATTAAGAGGACCTGTACGAAAGTTGGTATTTCCTATCAAATGTTTATGACGATCCATTCCCGGGCCAGAACCGTTCATACGCCAGTTTCATTCACCTCCTTCGGTGACCTGCTAAAATTCTTGCGCCGCCGTTCGCACCTGACCCAACGCGATCTGGCCCTGGCCGTGGGTTACACCGAAGCCCACGTCTGCCGGCTGGAGAAGAACCAGCGTCTGCCCGACGAAACCACGGTGGCTGCGCTGTTCGTGCCGGCTCTGGAGCTGGAGCGCGAACCAGTCTGGGCTGAACAGTTGCTCCAACTGGCCACTGACGCTCGCCAGAAAAACCTGGCTACTACCAGGCCCCAGAGAACATCCCCGGCCATCCCACCCCAGGACGGGATTCCACCAGCCCCGGCCGGCTTTGTCGCCCGTCCGGCGCTGCTGGAACGTCTGCGCCGGCACCTGGCCACTGAGCGCCGCGTCGCCCTCACCGGCCTGCCCGGCATGGGCAAAACGACCCTGGCCGCCGCCTCTGCCCACGAAGCCGCCAAACGTGGCCCCGTTTTCTGGCTTACCCTCACCAGCGGCATCACCACCCCGGTTGAAGCCATCATCCGCCACCTGGCCGGCTTCCTGCTGGCCCAGGGACTCACCAAGGTCCGGCCGTTGCTGTCACCGGCGGCCGAGAAGGGAGCCTCCCTCTCCTTTGACCAGCAAGTCGCCTTGTTAACGGCCGCCCTCAACAGTCGGCCAGCCCTTTTATGCTTCGACGACGTCCACCTGGTCAGCCAGGACGCCACCACGCTGGCTCTCTTCCGCCACCTGATGGCCGCTACACCGGCGGCGTTGCTCTTTGTTAGCCGGGAAGAAGTCCCCCTGGCCGGCGTTCCGCACCTCCGTCTGGCGGGTTTAGCCGAGGCCGAGGCCCTGGACCTTCTTGACCAGCTCGGTAGCCGGCTGGCGCCCGAACTGGCCCGGCGTCTCCTGGCCAAAACCGGCCACAGCCCCATGCTCCTTCGTTTAGCCGTTGGCCAGTTGCTCAACGACGAAGCCACTCCAAACGCCGGCCCGGCCACTTTTATTGACCACCTGGAAATGCACCCCCAGGTTGCTTCCTATCTTCTCGACACAATCCTCAACTGCCTTCAGCCGGACACACGCGCCCTGGTGGAGTGGATGTCCATCTTCCGCCGGCCGGTCAATTTGTACGACCAAAATCTGGCAGATCACTTTCGCCAGGCAACAGACGTTCAGGACGTGGCCATCGCTATTGCCGACTTGCAGCGGCGGCACCTCGTCCACCACCCGGCCCAGGCTGACCTCCATCCTCTGGTCCGCGATCACGTCCGGGCAACGCTGGCTTTGCGCAGCCAGTGGCAGAAACGGCTGCACCGGGCCGCCGCCCAGTGGTGGGAAACAGGCCAGGGCAACATCGTGGAAGCTGCCTACCACCACCTCCAGTTTAACGACGTGGCCCAGGCTGTTGAGCTATTGACTGACCAGGGCAATTGGCTCTTCGACCAGGGGCAGGGGCCGGCTGCCCTGGAAGTCGTAGACGAGGCCCTGGACCGGTTACCCAGGCAACCCACTTCTAAAAATAACGTCCTCCGCCGCCAGTTGCTGATCATCCGGGGTGACCTGCTCGCCTATACGACCCGCACGATTGAAGCCGAAGAAAATTACCGGCAGGCTTTGGCGTTGGCCACTCAACCGTCCGTCCGGGCGCACATTACCGCCCGCCTGGCCTATGTGCTCAATACGCGCGGTCAAATCGAAGATGTCCAGCGGCTGTGCCAGGCCGCTATCGCCTCCCTGACCCCAACCGATACCCTTTTGTTGGCCAGTCTGAAAGTAGCGGAAGCCTGGACACATTATCAAAAATCCGACTTTGTTCGAGTCAATCAACTGGCTCACGAAGTTTTCGACCTGACGGATCAGCTTCCTCCTAACTTGCTGTATGTTGCTGATGAGTTACGGACACGAACCTACAGCGTATTAGGCGCGATGAACAGCGCCCAGGGGGAGTACACACCAGCGCTTGATCACTTGCAACGTGGCGTCGAGGCTGCCAGGCGCTCAGGCTTGAAAAGCAGGGAATATATTGGCCTGGCGCAAATAGCTGGCGTCCATTTCACGCAAGGCGACCTGGAGCTGGCTCTCCCAACCTACGAAACAGCTATCAATGGCTTATTAGCCACAGGCAACATCCTGGCCGCACTGAGGTACCAATCATTTCTCGCCTATCTATCTTTTATGCGTCTTGAAACGCCAAAGGCCCTGGAGCACCTGCGGGAGACCAGCGACCTCCACTGGCAGCTTGGCGATCTTCAGGAGTGGGCTAACAACATGAGCATGCAAGTGCAAGTGCTCCTGTCTCTGGGGCGAGTGGCGGAAGCACGGCGGGCTATCGAAAGCGTTCTTGAGGCCACTCGAGAACTGAACCAGTTGTGGAAGCAAGCCAATTATTTAGATCGCCTGGCCATGGTCCAGATGTTGGAGGGAAATTTCGCCGGCGCACAAAATACGCTGTCGGCCGCCATCGCCCTCCCCGGAATGCAAAATATCTCCGGCTCTTGGGTTGAGTTACAGTATGATTTGGCCATTGCCCTCCTGGCCCAGGAAGAAATTGAGGCCGCCCAGGCTCTGGTAACCGAACTACTACCACCAGATCAGCAAATATGGATGCAGATGGAGCGTCACCTGACGAGGGCTGCTGTGGCCCTGGCCAGCGGCGATAAAGCCGGCGTGGCCGAGGCGGCCGGGGCCGTGTTAGAGCGCTGCCAGGCAACCGGCCATAAACTCTACGAATTGCGCGCCCGGCGGCTCCTGGCCGCCAGCCGCAACCCGCCACCGGCTGCCGCGCTTCCCTGGCTGCTCTGGGTAGACGTCTCCACCGAGAAATGGGGGCCGGAAGCTCAAAACCTTCCCCATTTAGCCATCATCGCTTAACGTGCCGCCATCCGGCCGGCGCTGGCGCTGCCGTTCACTGTCGAGTACACTGAAGCAACTATTTCCCTGGAGTGTTTATCTATGCCTGAATTTTCAACCCTCCTCATTTTCCTGGCTGCGGCCCTGGCCCTGCTGGTCATCCCCGGCCCGGCCGTGCTCTATATCGTTGCCCGCAGCGTAGACCAGGGCCGCCTGGCCGGCGTTGTCTCCGTTCTCGGCATTGCCACCGGCTCCCTGTTTCACATCGCCGCCGCCGCGCTGGGTCTCTCGGCCCTGTTGATGTCCTCGGCCACGCTGTTCCTGGGGGTCAAATACCTGGGCGCGGCCTACCTCATTTACCTGGGCGTCCGCCAGTTGCTGGTCAAGAAAGAGTTCCACCAACTGGAAGTCAAAGGCTCCCGGAAGCTGGCCCGTGTTTTCTACCAGGGCGTCCTGGTCAACGTCCTCAATCCCAAGACCGCCCTCTTCTTCTTCGCCTTTTTGCCCCAGTTTGTGGACGTCAACAAAGGCGCAGCCTCCACCCAGATTTTGTTCCTGGGCGCCCTTTTCACGGTCATGGGCCTCTGCAGCGACGGCCTGTACGCCCTGCTGGCCGGGACCGCCGGCCGCTGGCTGAAGCGAAATACCGGGGTCCTGTCAGCCCAGCGCTACTTCGCCGGGACTATCTACCTCCTCCTTGGCGTTACCACCGCCTTATCCGGCTCCGGCCGTGCCAAATAAATACGGCATCCCCTATCTCGAAGATTTAAGTTCGAAATCCCTTAAACCCGGAGAATTATAAAACCGAATGCTCAACGTAAACGTCATTATCATTGAACCGGCCGCCCCGGCCGACCTAACCTCCCTCTTGGAGTTACTACACCAGAGCCGTCTGCCCCTGGACGGCTTCAGCGATCACCTGGCCACCGCTCTTGTCGCCCGCGACGGCCAGGCCATCGTCGGCAGCGCCGCCCTGGAACTGTACGGCCGCTCCGCCTTGCTGCGCTCCGTCGCCGTCGCCGAAAGCCGGCGCGGCCGGGGCCTGGGCCACCAGCTCACCCAGGCCGCCCTGGCGCTGGCCCGCCAGCGGGGCGCCAGCCACGTCTACTTGCTCACCGAAACGGCCGCCGGCTTCTTCCCCCGCTTTGGCTTCCAGCCCATTGACCGCGCCCACGTCCCCGCCGCCGTCCAGCAATCCCTCGAATTCACCACCGCCTGCCCCTCCACCGCCCTGGCTATGGTGCTCTCAATCATCAATCGCGAATGACGCCAATTAGCGAATGACGCAAATGACCTAATTAAAAATAATTCGCGTCATTTGTACATTCGCGCGATTCGCGATTAAAACGACAGCCCACCCGCCATTATTTCCCTCAGCAGAGACGTCGCCAGGTTGCCGCCGGAGAGCACACAGACCACCGTCCGGCCGCTCACGTCCACCGCGCCGTTCAACAAAGGCGCTATGGCCGCTGCGCCCGAAGCCTCCACGACGAGCTGTTCCTGGTCTAAAAGGGCAAAAATCGCCCGGCGCAGGTCCGCTTCGCTGGCCAATACAATTTCCTGAACGAGGTTTCTGACCAGCTCGAACGGCAGCCGGCCGAAGCCCCCGGCCAGCCCGTCGGCAATGGTCGGCCCGTGGTCGTACGTTTCGTAAGCCAGGCCATCCCGCAGGCTGAGCAGCGCCGCCGGGCTGGCCTCCGGCTGCACGCCAACCACCTGGCAGCCGGGCAGCAGCGCCCGGGCCACGGTAGCAATCCCGGCAATCATCCCCCCACCGCCCACCGGCACGAAGATCAAATCCGTCTCCGGCCGCTCGGTGGCTATCTCCAACCCAATCGTGGCCTGCCCGGTAATGATCTCCAGGTCATCGTAGGCCGGAATCTCCACCGCCCCTGTTTGCCTGGCAAAAGCGACGGCCGCCTCGTGGGCCTGGTCATACGTCTCCCCCTCCAGGCGCAGCCCGACCGGGAAGCGCCGCAGCTTGTCCAGCTTGGCCTGGGGCGCGGTCGCCGGCACAAAAATATCGGCCGCCACCCCGCCCAGGCAGTGGATAGCATAAGCCAGCCCCAGGGCGTGGTTGCCGGCCGAGGCAGCCACCAGGCCCCGCGCCTTTTCAGCCTCCGCTAACCGGCCGAGCTTGTACAGCGCCCCCCGCACCTTAAACGAGCCGGTCGGTTGCAGGTTCTCCAGTTTTAACCAGACCTCCGCCCCCGACCGCTCGCTCAAAAAGGCGCTCCGCGCCAGCGGCGTGCGCCGAATATAAGGTTGAACAAAACGATGCGCTGCCAACACCTGGTGCATGCTAAGGTTCATGACCATATCTTCGCGCCTTTGCGCCTTTGCGTCAAATTCCTGGAAATTCTGCTGATGCTCTCGTCGCTGGCTTTTCCGGCCGCCGCACACTACAATCCCCCGCCATGTCTACCCACGCCCACCCTTCTCGCCTGAAAATCATCACCGCCTTCGCCGCCATTTACGTCATCTGGGGCTCCACGTATCTGGGTATTCGCTTCGCCATCGAGACCATCCCGCCCTTCTTCATGGCCGGGATGCGTTTTGTCCTGGCCGGGGCCCTGCTCTACCCCCTGGCCCGTTCTCGGGGCGCGACCCGGCCGGCCTGGCGCCACTGGCGCTCCACGATCATCATCGGCGGGTTGCTGCTTCTGGGCGGCAATGGCGGCGTCACCTGGGCCGAACAACTGGTCCCCTCCGGCGTCACCGCCCTCCTCGTCGCCACCGTGCCCCTGTGGATCGTCATTTTGGACTGGCTGCGGCCGGGCGGCGTCCGGCCAGCCGGCAAAGTGATTGCCGGGGTGCTCCTGGGCTTCTTGGGCATGGCCCTGCTGGTCAACCCTCGGGAGCTAGGCGGCGCCGCGTCGCTCAACCTGGTGGGCGCGGGGGCCATCATCCTGGCCACCCTCTCCTGGGCGGCCGGCTCTCTCTACAGCCGCCAGGCCGACCTGCCTCCTTCACCCCTGCTGGCCACGGCGATGGAGATGCTGGCTGGCGGCGGATTGCTGTTTCTGGTCTCGCTGCTCACCGGCGAGTGGGGCCGGTTGGACGCCAGCCAATGGTCGCTTCGTTCCCTGCTGTCCTTGCTCTACCTGACCATCTTTGGCTCCATTGTTGCCTTCACCGCTTACACCTGGCTGCTACAAGTCACCCTGCCGGCTTACGTCGCCACCTACGCCTACGTCAACCCGGTCGTAGCCGTCTTTCTCGGCTGGCTCCTGGCCAACGAGGAGCTTAACGAGCAAACGTTGCTGGCCGCCGCCATCATTATCCTGTCCGTCATCATTATCACCAGCTATCGGGCGTCTCGGAAAAGCGCCCCGGCCGTGCCAGAGCCGGAGTCCGTCGTACCAACCGGGAACTGTTCGTAGACCCAATACCTGGCTACTCTTCCCGCCCTGGTGTAAAATTGTGGCCGTTCTTTACCCGTTTGAGGCCAAACAATGGACGCCTTTGAACTTGCCGAACTGATCAGCCAACATGAACAGCCCACATTCCGCACCTGTTTTTGCGGTTTTGAATAATTATTGATTTCAGCCACTTTTTGGCCTCGAAATCGCCCAGAAATGCTTAAACCTTGGCCCTT
>JAKEFB010000169.1 GCA_022616275.1 Chloroflexota bacterium | reverse complement strand
TTCCCCAGCGCCCGGGAGACAAGCGGGTCTACGGGCACGTCTGCACGGTCCCAGGTTCCGCGCTGGCCCTGGTCCGGCTCGTTGGCCAGCGGGTTGCGGCGAGAAGGAATTACCGGCGCATGGTCAGGCTCATCTATAGCAACGGGCAGGTCGCGCACGGCCGGGCTGAGGCCGGGCTGGACCGGCGCACTGGTAAATGGACCCTGGATCGGGTCGGGGTCGTCGAGGGCTGTAGCACCGGCCGTGGCCGCGCCGGGGCCTGGCTGAATGAGCGCCAGGGCAACTAAAAAGAGGACAAAACCACCCGCTAAAATCTTACCAATCGTTTTCATGGTTTAAATTCCTTTTGACGTAGACCAAACTCAGGTGATCGGGTAAGGAGGAATCTTCAATCAGGAGGTGCAACAATCACGCCACAATATTAATTCTAGTATTCAAAAGAAACAAAGTCATTGAAGTATAATACCAGGCTGTGACTGACTCTGTGCGTTCTTTATCTAGCCTTACCAGGAGGCGGGCCGGGCAAACAGCCTGGTATTACATCGCTTTTGTTACGCTGGGGCTGGCCGGCGCGTCGTTGGGGCCAACGCTGCCAGGGCTGGCCGAACAAACGGACGCCCGGCTGGGTGAGGCCAGCTTTCTCTTTGCCGGCCGGGCCCTGGGCTATCTGGCTGGTTCGTGGCTGGCGGGGCGGCTCTATGACCGGCGGCCGGGCCACCCGGTGATGGCCGGAATGCTGCTGGCCATGGCGGTGATGATGGCCCTGGTCCCGCTGGTCCCCTGGTTGTGGCTGTTGGCGGCCGTGCTCCTCCTGCTGGGCGTGGCCGAAGCCGGGCTGGACGTGGGTGGCAACACGTTGCTGGTCTGGCTCTACCGGGACAAGGTCGGGCCGTTCATGAACGGGCTGCACTTCTTCTTTGGCCTTGGCGCTTTTCTCGCGCCGGTGATCGTCGCCCAGGCATTGTCGTACAGCGGCGGAATTGCCTGGGCTTATTGGACGCTGGCGCTGGTCATGGCCCTGGCGTCGGCCGGGTTGTTCCGGCAGCCCAGCCCGGCGATTGTCAAAAGCGACCCGGCAACCGGATCGGCGCCGGTCAATTACCGGGTGGTGGCTTTGATCGTCGTCTTCTTTTTCCTCTACGCCGGCGCGGAGATCAGTTTTGGCGGCTGGATATTCACTTACGCCACGGCCCAGGGAATGGGTGAGACGCCGGCCGCCTATCTAAACTCCGCCTTTTGGGGCAGTTTTACGCTGGCCCGGTTGCTCTCCATCCCCCTGGCAACCCGCGTCCGTCCCAGCGTCGTCGTCCGCGCCGGCCTGGTGGGTTGTCTGGCCGGCGTGGCCGTCCTGGTCTTCTGGCCCGGCTCGGAGACGGTGCTGTGGGCTGGAACGGTGGTGACAGGGATGGCGATGGCGGCGATTTTTCCGACGATGCTGGCCGTGGCCGAGCGGCGCATCCCCATCACCGGCCGGGTCACGAGCTGGTTTTTTATGGCCGTCAGCGTGGGGGCGATGATCGTGCCCTGGATCATTGGCCAGCTTTTTGACCGCATCGGCCCCCAGGCGGCGCCACTGACGCTGCTGGCCGATCTAACCCTGGCCGCCATCGTTTTTGCGACGCTGATCGTCTACGCTAAAAGGCGGCCGGTGCTAACTGCTTCTACTCATACTTAAGAGCCGTGACCGGGGAGAGGGTGGCGGCGCGAAGGGCGGGGTAGAGGCCGGAGAGGAGGCCGACGATGGTGGCGAAGACGAGAGCAAAAATGGGCAGCCAGGTCGGGGTGGCCACGGCCACGGTCGGCGGCGGGCCACCTGTCTCGGCCGCCTGGCCGGCCAGGTAGGCGATGGCGAAGACGTTGACCACCTGGCCCAGGGCCCAGCCGGCCAGCACGCCCCCCAGGCCACCCAAGAAGCCGATGCCGGCCGATTCGCCTAGAAAGACGCTCAGCACATGCCGGTTGGTGGCCCCCACTGCCTTCATTAACCCGATTTCTCGCGTTCGCTCCAGGATGGCCATGGCCATGGTGTTGGCGATGCCGATGGCGGCCACCAGCAGGGCAATAGCGCCCACACCGCCAAAAATGACCTGCAAGACGACGTAAAAGCCGTTAATGCCCTGAATAAATGATTGCGGCGTCCAGGCCTGGTAGCCCAGGGCCGTCACCTGGTCGGCCACCTCCAGCACCTCGTCCAGGCTAGCGGCCCGGATGATCACACTGTTATAGCCAATCTCGTCACGATCAATCCGCTGCCCGGTGAACCAGGCGTTGAGCGATTCAACCTCTCTCATCGTCATGTAAATGGAGTAGTCGGCCTCGTCGCGGGCCTCGGCCAGGATGCCGGCGACGCGGACGCGGATCGTTTTGCGAATTTCGGCCCCGTCCTGGCTGTATTTAATTAAGGTGAACGTCAGTTGCCGGCCGGCCAGGTCGGGAGGCGGCGGTGGTTCCTGGCCAGGCCGGGCGCGGGGGTCGAAAAAATTGTTCGGCACCTGGTAGCCGACGATGACCGTGCCGGGCAACAGCGTGGCGCTGCCCTGTTCGGCCCGCAGCCCCAGGGTGGCCAGGTCGTCCGTGCCGGCGCCAATGATCTGCGCGCCGCCCTCCAGCCGGTCCAGCGTAATCAATGCCCAGCCTTGCAGGTAGTCCTGGGGGATGACGGCCGACACGCCGGGAATGGCCCGAAACTGGTCGAGGACTTGGTCGTTAAGGGGCGCGCCGATAATCGGTTGGCCGGTCGCCGGGTCAAATTCTTCAAAGTTAGGCGAGACGGAGATTTTCGTCAGGTCGCCAATGCCGCCGAGCTGGCTGGCGGCGTTTTGCTGCAGGCCGGAACCAAGCGAGACCAGGAGGACAACGGCCGCCGTGCCGATAACGACGCCGACGGCCGTCAGGGCCACCCGTCCCTTGCGGCGGGAGAGGTTTTCGACGACCAGGGCGAGGAGATCAAAGGGTGACATTGGGTGTCCTTCTTCTTTAATTAACCTCCCGGAGGCTGCCGTACAACACTGCCTTCTCTGATGGAGCCTCCGGGAGGATGCCAAACCGTCTTATCCGGCCGGCACTCTTTCGGGGACAACTTTCCCCCCAGGGGGCGGCGCAATTTCCGGCCGGCCTGGCCCTGAGTCCGGCGCCAACTCACCCTCCGGCTGGATTGGCTCTGAGCCCGGCGGTAATTCTCCTTCCGGCTGCGGCGGCTGGCTGCTTAAGCCGATGAGGCCCAGGATGAAGCGCCACACCTTCTGGAGCAGCGTCTCCGGCTGCACTTCGCCTACCGGCGTCTCTTCGAAGCCGGGGGCCAGGGGCGGCTCTTCAAAGATCATGGGCGGCATCACCTCGACCGGAATGGTGGCGGTGATCACCTGGGACTGGTTGAAGTCGTCGGTAAATTCCACACTCAACTGCAGCGCCAGTGGCCCTGGCTCATTGGCAATGAGGACGGCGTCCAGCGGGAAGAAGCCACCCGGCTCCAGCGCGCCAATGAAGACGCTGTTGTTCTCCAGCGTGGCATTTTCGGCCGTGACGCTGAAGGTCCCCAGGACGGCCGAACTGGCGCCCGTATTGACCAGTTGCAGCGGTAGTGGGGCTGGCTCGCCGGCAAAAACAGGGGGCGGGGGCGCGTAGAAATTAAAGCTGACCAGCGGCCGTTTGTACACCAGGAGGGTGATGATCTGGTCATCAACAAAGCTGCCATTCTGGTCGTCGCTATAGACAAAGGAAACCTTTAAGGGGTAGGCGCCCGGCTCGGTCGAGGTGTTGACGATAAGCTGCTGGCTGGCCGTCACCGCCTGGCCGCGCAGCAGATCGCCCAGCGATTGCACGTTGGAAGCGCCGACCGGGGCAAACTCGTCAAAAGAACCGCCGGCCCCGGCCAGGCCGCCGGCCTGGGGCGTGCCCTCGGCGTTGACGCCGCTGCTACCGCTGCCGCCGCCGACAATCATCGTCACCCGCCGGGCGTCGGCGTCACCCTGGTTCTGCACGGTCATCAGCAGTTCAAAGTTTGTGCCTGGCTCAAGCTGGTTCACGTCAATCTGGTACTCGGTGATGATCAGTTGCGGCCGTAGCCGGGGTGCGGGAGTATTGGTCGGCGTGGCCGTCGGCGTTGGCGTGGCCGTGGGCGCCGCTCCCCCGCCAGCCTGCGGCCGGACCGGGAAGGTCAAGGCGTAGGTCTCGCTGTAGGTCGTGCCGTTGGCGTCGGTGTAGTCGGCCCGGACTTCCAGGGTGGCGATAGTCCGGCCGGCCAGGTCCCGGCTGGCGGCCAGGGGCTGCCAGAAGCGAGACTTCTCCCCGGCGTGCAAGGTGCCAAGGGCGCGGACGCCGCCGGTCACGCGAGGCACAAAGTCGCCGCTAACAAAGGTGACGACGATGTTGGTTGCTGCCATCTGCCCGGCGTTGATCAAGGTCATCTCAAAGTCCAGGTTTTCGCCGGGGACGATTTGGGCTGAGCTGGCGCCATAGTTGTCCACGACCAACAACGGCCGGATAAAAGCGGTTGGCGCCGGCGTATTGGTCGCGCCGGGCGTCGCCGGCGGGCCGGTCACCGTCAGGGCGTTGGGCAGCGAGGCGCTCCGGGCGTCCGGGTTGATGACGGTCAGGGTATACACTTGCGGCGGCGCGCCGGCCGGCAGCAGGGCGCGCAGCAGGTTGGAGCTGACGTAAGTGGTGTTCAATGCGCCGAACCCTTCTAACACGACGACGGCGCCATCGGCCAGGTTGCTGCCGGTAATGACCAGTTCCGTATCGCCGGTGTTGCTGACGGCGTTGGGCTGCACGGCCGTTAATTGCGGCGCGGGCGGGCTGGTGGCGCTGGGTGTACGCGTGGGTACGTCTTGGGCGGCGGCCGGAGGCGTAGCGCCGGCCACGAGGCCGGCAAGCAGGGCCAGAATGGCCGGGAAAAGGAGAAGGCGGGAAAGGAGTAATTGTTTCATGCGCTCCTCGAGGTGGAAACGGGTTCGGGATTGGCGACGGCCGTGGCCGCTTCGTATTCGGCGTGGCTGACGATGCGGCCGTCGAGCATGTAGAGGGTGTTGGTGGCGTAGGCGGTCATGCGCAGCTCGTGGGTGACGACCAGGACGGTCCGGCCGTGGTGGTGCAATTCGGCCAGCAGTTGCATGATGGCCTGGCCGCTGGCGGTATCCAGGTTGCCGGTCGGCTCGTCGGCCAGAATCAGCGCCGGGTCGTTGACCAGGGCCCGGGCGATGGCCACGCGCTGCTGCTGGCCGCCCGATAACTCGGTCGGCTTATGCAGCAGCCGGTCGCCCAGGCCAACCCGCTGGAGCAGGTCGCGGGCCACGGCCAGCCGGCGGCGGCGCGGCACGCCGGCAAAACGCATCGGGTAAGCCACGTTTTCCAGCGCTGACAAACTGGCAATCAGGTTAAAGGACTGGAAGACGAAGCCGACCTTGCGCCGCCGGTATTCGGCCAGGGCATTCTCGTCCATCGCCTCCAGCGATTGGCCTTCGACGACGATCTGGCCGCTGGTCGGCCGGTCCAGCCCACCCAGCAGGTAAAGCAGCGTGCTCTTGCCGGAACCGGACGGCCCCATGACGGTTGAAAACGTCTGCGGAGCTACGGCCAGGTCTACCCTATCGAGGGCGTGGACTTTCTGGCGGCCCATTTGGAACGTTTTACTCAATTGGGTGACGGTGATCAGTGCAGGCATTACAGCAGTAACCTCCCGGAGGTTGGCGATTGCCGCAGCAACCTCCCGGAGGTTGGCGATTGCGCCGGGTGGCCCGGCGACATCGCTTGAACCTCCGGGAGGTTATATGAACGGCCGGATAACCGTCAGACCGCTAAACTGGGCGGCGATGAGGGCCGGCAGCGCCCGCAGCAGGAGCAGGCCAACGACCACAATCAGGACCACGCCCCAGGCCTTGAACCGGCTCAGGTTGTCGGCGGCCCGCACGCCGGCGAGCAAGAGGACCATGTGCCACAGCAGGTAGAGGTCAACCAGGGCCAGCAAGGCCGTCAGATAAATGGTCAGGTTGCCAGGCTCGGTTGGCGCGAAGCCGGACAGGCCCAGGCCGGCCAGTGGCTGGCCGCTGGCCCACATGGCCACAATGCGGACGGCATCGCGCAGGGCGAAGGGCAACAGCGACCAGGCGACGACGTTGAGGGCCTGCTGGCTGCGGCCGCGGCCGCCGACCAGGGTCAGTCCCAGGTGCAGGATGCCGCCTAGAACTAGCCAGCCCAGGTAAACGCCCAACAGGGTCACCACGGCCGGCAACAGGTAGACAAAGACCGGGCCGCTGGTGGCGGCCATCGCCTGTTGAAGCTGGGCCTGCTGTTCGGGAGTGTAGAACTCAAAGCCGGGCGGTGGCGCGCCTGGCCCGGCGGCCAGCGTGGCTGCCTGCCGGACTGCGCCGGCGACCAGGGTGCGGATCAGGCCGGTAGCCAGCAGGATAACAATGGGGGTGTGCCACAGGGCTGTGCCGGCCGGGGCAATGCGAGCAAAGGCGCGGCGCGGCCGGAAGAGGGCCGGCAATACCAGGTCGAAGCGCCAACGGCCGTTTGTCTCGTAACTTTCGAGGGTGACGTCACTCATTGAAACTGTTTCCTACCTCCTTGGTAAGTAGCTGTCAGCTATAAGCTATAAGCTTTTTCATTGAGGCTTCACGAAACAAGGACGTATTGTAGCAGGGGAACGGTTTGGCTACACAAATCAAAGGAGTAAAATTTGCCTACGATTGGCCACTGAAACGGGTTCTTTTATCCCCCGAACCTCCCGGAGGTTGGGAACCTCCGGGAGGTTCAATGGAGGCATGATGAGCAGAGAACAGGTAATCACGGCCGCCAACAAGGCCCACGTGCGGTTGATCCGCTTCCTATATTGTGATAACGGCGGCGTTATCCGGGGCAAACTGGCCCACATCAACAGCCTGGCCCGGCGGCTGGAGACCGGGATCGGGCTGACCGTGGCCATGCAGGCTATGAATATGCTCGACCAGTTGCAGCCGGTTGAGGGGATGGGGCCGGTGGGCGAGATACGGCTGACGCCTGACCCGGACAGTTTCGTCGTCCTGCCCTACGCGCCGAACAGCGCGGCGATGATGGCCGACATGCTGACGCTGGACCGCCAGCCCTGGGGCGCCTGCCCGCGCAGCTTTCTCAAGCGGATGATCGGCCGGGCGGCCGAACAAGGCTTCAGCATCCAGGCCGCGCTGGAGAACGAGTTCAGCCTGCTCCGGCCTGACGAGGCGGGCACCTATACGCCCATTGACACCGGGCTGTGCTTCAGTTCGGTTTCCATGACGGCCGCGGCCGAGGTGATGGACGACATTATCGCCGCTCTGGAGAGCCAGGGAATTGCCATTGACGCCTATTACCCGGAGCTGGGCCACGGCCAGCACGAACTGCCGGTCCGCCACGCGCCCGCTCTGCGGGCGGCCGACAACCAGGTCTGGTTCCGTGAGACGGTCCGCAACGTCGCCCACCGGCACGGCCTGCTGGCCTCCCTGGCCCCCAAGCCGATGCCGGAACAGGCGGGCAATGGCTGCCACATCCACTGGAGCGTCTGGGACACGGCCGGGAAGAACAACCTGCTCTACGACCCGGAGGACCGCTATCATTTGAGCCAGATGGGCTACCACTTCATGGCCGGGGTGCTGGCCCACCTGCCCGGCCTGCTGGCCCTGACTGCCCCCAGCTACAACTCCTACCGCCGGCTACAGCCCCATTTCTGGAGCAGCGCCTACACCGCCTGGGGGCCAGACAACCGGGAAGCGGCCGTGCGCGTCGCCTCCGGGCTGTGGGGTCATGAAGCGGAAACGGCCAACCTGGAGCTGAAGGCCAGCGACCCCAGCCATAACCCTTACCTGGCCCTGGGCGGGCTGATCGCCGCCGGGCTGGACGGGGTGGCCCGCCAGCTTACACCGGGAGAGCCGGCGCTGATCGATCCCGGCAATTACAGCGACGAAGAACGGGCCGAACGGGGCATTGAACGGTATCCCACCAGCCAGGCGGCCGCGCTGGACGCGCTGGAGCAGGACGAGGTGCTGCTGGAAGCCCTGGGGCCGGATCTGAGCCGTTCCTACCTGGCGGTGAAGCGCTCGGAATACCAGGCTTTCGCGGCCGAGGAACTGGGGTTTGAGATCAGGCATCACATTTATAAATTCTAAG
>JAKEFB010000168.1 GCA_022616275.1 Chloroflexota bacterium | reverse complement strand
TTTGATCTACTCCGGCGACACGTTCTTGGCCATCCAGCCGGCCGCTCCTCCCCCGTTTTCACATAAAACGCGGGAGAACCACTTTTACTTTATCGAAAACAGCCGGCCAACGATGACTCTGAATGAGGCTGCGGAAGGTCAAGATAGCCTGTCCACCAGGCTGGGTCCAGGCCATACCCGATTGTTTCAGGCGTTGGGTGACCAAGGTTTTGCAGGTGGCCTCGATAACGCCAGAGGCAATGGGCAACCCATCGCGAAGGTACTGGGCGTAGTCCATGCGGTGTCGTTGGTTACGAAAATAGGTCAACTGGGCCTCCACGCGTTGCCGCTTGCGCCCTTGGGCACGGCCGCGGTGATAGTTCAGGACACGAATGACCCGCACGGCGCCATCGTCGGCTTCCTTGAGCAGCGTTTTCAGTCGCTCGAACTCTGCTTTGCTGCGAGGGGTGCTTTCGCCCCAAATGGCGTCGCAGCCCTCTTTGAGGTGGTCACAGGCATGGAAAAAGCCCACAATTTCGATAGTGGGCTGAGACGGGGGGCCACAGGCCTGGTCCACTTCGGCCAGCAAGCGCCAATTGGCTTCAGCGCCATCGACCGAGAAGGCGATGACCCTAGCTTGCTGGGGCACGCGCTCCTGGACCCGCAGCGCCGCTTCCCATGCTGGCCGATGCGCTTCCCACTGCGCCGACAACGCTTTCGGCAGCCGGTCCAGCGTGGCCCGCGACGGCTGCATGCTCCCCAGTTCGGCAAACAAAGCTTCGCTGTCGCCGGGCGTCAGGTGGGCGAGGACAAAAGCGCCCTGACGCGCCGCCCGGGGTGTCCAGTAGCCGCTGACCACCCCCGCCCGCAGTTCCAGCGGGCAGATACTCTTGCTGCCCCGCCCAGGCGGCCGATACAGCTTCCGGCTGACCGTTATCGGCCCAGCCGCCGACAAATACGTTTCCGACGAGGTCAAAGCCAGCCGATACCCCACCCCGCCGACTTCAATCTCCTCAGCCGTCACGTCATAGCCGGCCAGGGCTTCGGCCAACAACTCCCGTTCTAGCGCCATGATTCGCTTATGCACTCCCTCTTCAAACTGCTCAAAATCCGGCGTGCCTTCGGCCCATTGCCCCTGCCATTCCCGGATATATTCTCCTAGTCGTTGCCCAGCGGCACTTCCCAAAATCCAATCCCTATGGCACAATTCCATCTTACCCTCCCTGTTGAGTGGAATCCGTCGTGGGACTCTACTTTCCAGGGAGTCCTTTCTTTTGTCAACCCATTCCAAGTCCATCTGGGCTCACAGTTTCAGAGATGCACCCATATCTTATTTATCGGGTAACTGATTGGCCTTTCCTGCCCGGTTGCAGGAGCTAAACCGTTTCACGGGGACAGAATTCCTGTCTCGGTGTGCCCAGGGAGTTGGTATTGTTTTCAAGCACTGGGAGTCAAGCCAACTGTGTTTTTTTCAACCAGTTGCCCAACCGCCAACCTTGCTCCTCAATGCCGCATGGCCACCGGCCGAAGCCTAGTAGAGCTACATTCGACAATGACACCGACAATGACACGGAGCCAGGCTGAGCAAGAACGAGATCTCCGTGGCCGGCAGCGGCGGCTCAACCGGGAACTGGCAGACCTGCGGAAGCAAAGGGGCGGCGACGATGCCGTAATTACGGGGAACGGTCGGTCAAAGGTTGAGGGCGGCGTACAGCACACGTACCCGCGCCGCTACTACGGCGACGGGGCGGAGGCGGGCACGGCTTATAACCGGAATCCATGGCTGGATACGTACTGGCGTGCCGGTCAAGGACGGTCAGGACCGAGGCTATGGCATGTGCTAACTGGACAGGGCGGGTAAGGGTTCCATCATAAATAACTTTGGACATTAACAATCGAATATCATCCAGAACAAAGCTGGGGCTTAAGGCTGTAGTTCCAGGTAGGGCAAGTACGACAGCGCTGCAAATTGAGGTCATCTAACTCTTGTTGGTCGTACTTCAAGCCTTTTTCAAAGAGGCGGTCAACCAAAAAGGCTTTGACTTTCAAGCCCGTGTCGGTGGTGGTATGGCGAATGTAATTGAGCATCGTGGCCAGTGAGTGCAATGGTTTGCCGGCCCAATTCTTAGAAATCTCGCTGAACAGCCGATGTTCAATGGGATTCCACTGGGATGCGCCGGTGGGATAGTGACAAATCATGACTTCAAGGCCAAATTGGTCGGCTAATTGGCGCTGGACTTCGAGTTTCCAGCGCCAGTAGCGACAACTGTTACTGCCGCCGGCATCACACAGGATGAGCAATTTATCCTCCCGGCGGAAGCGGGGCCGCTGCGGGTCAGCCCACCAGTGGGCGATGGCGTAGGCCGCGAACGCTGGGGTGTCGTAGGATGTGCCGACGTAGACATAGCCTTGATGATGGGTCAGGTCATAGAGGCCATAAGGCGTCGCCCGTGCCACTGCTTCTGAGCCAAAGTCATGGGCCTTGACCAGTGTTGGACCTTGGCTCCAGATGCGGCCGCTATTCTTGAAATTGCCAATCAACTCCTTCTTCTTGGTATCCACGCTGATAACCGGCAGCCCAGCCGCCAGAAACAGCTTTTTGACCCGGCGAATGAAGCGAAATTGCTTGTCTCGCTCCGGGTGGGCGGCGGTCAGGCTTTGGCAATTGCCGAATAGACGGTAGTTGAGTTTCTTCAGCAGCCGTCGCACCGTCGTCGGGCCAATCCGATAACGACGTTTGCTCAGGACCCTGGCCAGGTAACTTAAGGACCGGCGCACCCATTTGTGGTCATTCATCGGGTCGCCGGCCACCTCATCACCGATGACTTCTTGCAGCGCTATCTCGATAGCTGGTGTTTTTTTTCGACCGCTTTCCGGCCGCCGCCCGCTTGGCGCACCCGGTCAACCGGACGGGCGGCTAACTCGTTATCCAACTCGCGGCGGCCGCGGCGAATCGTTTCGACCGATAAACCAGTCACTTTGGTCAGCAGCGTCGCCCCCTCACGACCCACTTTTTTCGCCTCAAGCGCCGCATACCAGCGGCGCTGTTGTTCATCCAGCCGGCTCATAAACAGATTCATTTGGCGATGCAACGCCTGGTCTGGATGAACTTCTGATTGTTGACATACCTCACATTCGCATTGATGGATTGTGGTCATCTGGCCTCCATTTGCTCAAATTGATTGGAGGCAATTGTATCAAATATCCAAAGTTATTAACGAGCGAACCCTAAGTATGCTGACGGCCGGAAAAAAGCTGACCCCCGATAAGGGGGGCAGGGTTTTGTACGCATCTCAAAGTTGTGTCAGTGGATACTGATTTTAGGAGTCTGTGGCTGCAACTCTGTTTCCGGTTGCAACCACTTTACCAACCGGAGCCAGGACTGGGTCTTTGCCCAACCGGCCGCTCGTAGCTCTTCTATTAAATTGGTCTGTTCCGTCGAAACAGCCATTCGTATGGTGGCTTTCCCCAATTGGGATAGCCAGGATGCGGCCGCAAAAACCATAGCCGACAGGCGGTCACAATGGTCGGGAAGGGTGATAGGGCGGGCGAGAAGCCCTTTGGTCTGGTTCTTGCCTGTGCTGGTCAGCGTGAAGCCAATGACGGCACCATCGTGTATGGAGACAGCGCGCCACCGTTGTGTCCCGGTTAGCTGGTTGAGCAGTCGGTTGCTCAAGGTGGGAAAGTACTCAGGGGCCGCCGAACCTTCTATCTGCAGTCTGGCCGCATGGATGCTCTGGCTTTCCATCTGCTGAAAAGTGGTCAAGTCGGCCGCCTGGATCGGCCGGGTGGTAAGAGTGTGAGATGGGTCGTTCAGAGGGAGTGCTTTTTCCAGCATGGTGTACTGATCGAAAGCTGTAAACCCTTGTTTGCGGACATTACCCAGGGAGGCCTCGTTGGCTGCCAGGATAGTAGTTGTGACTAATGGGTATCCCTGTGCCTTCAGACGATTTAATCTCTCGACCAACAGCGCCTGGCCAATGCCCCGTCGCCGGTAGGCTGGCAGGACCATCAGGTTTGCCAGTTCTATCTGCTGCCGGCCGAAATAGCCGCCACAGCCTACGACCTGCCCGTCTACTTCGGCTACCAACATTTCCCACCGGATGCCGGCCAATGCGCTTAACACCTTGAGAGGTATCATACGCCCACGGGTAGTCATCCGTAACTGTTGGGCCAGGGCGGCTGGGGTGACACCCTGAGCAACGTACTCGTCGGCAAAAGAGGTATTAGCAATCTGGAGCAGCGCTGCCAGGTCTGTGTAGTGCAAAGGTCGAATGGTTATCACACTCAGTCCAAAATCCCGTCTATTTGACAAACCGGCGTGATTTTTACCATAGGCTGGCAAGTTGGGGCAATGCTACTGCTGGCCAACCGTGAGACCGGCCTTCATCGCGGCTGCCTCTTAAAAATGATGCCTTAGATAGGCTTACGGCTCATATAGACAGGCAATCAGGGTAAGTAGACTGCGTCGCCAGCTTCCCTGACGCACCCCAAAGCGCCAGTGCCGGCGGTTTAGCCCATACTATCGGCCCAAGCTAAACTTTATCCAGGTATGCCATAGCTCCAGTTGAAACGCTTGCGTGGCAAGCCATCTGACTAACGCTGGCGCTGCCCTGGCCTCCCTTCACTGCCGCTGTCACGGCAATGTCACGCTGGCTGGTTATACTGTAGGGGATGGCCGAGGCCTGAGAGCGGCAAAGTTGACGCCCGGTGGCCAGGACAGTATATTTTTTACCTTTGTCTGCCCGTCGTCGCTGATTTATCGTGGGCAAGTCCAACTAAATGAGGAGGGTTTTCACGGTGTGGATTATAGCTTCTCGCATACTACGTTGGGGAGTATTTGCTTTGTTGGGGTTGCTGCTTTTAGCGCCCGCGGTCCAGGCGGATTCCGGGCCACCCTTGGAGCAACTGGAACTGGGGGGTGTGCCCAACCCCATCACACCTGAACTTCGCATAGATCCAATGGTTGCGCCGGCGAACCGGCCTATTCTCTCGGCCGGCCTGGCGTTGCCCGGGCAAGAAGTCACACCAGGCGCGACCATTAGCCTGACCGTTTCGCTAACCAATAGTGGCACGGCCGTGGCTAGATCGTACCAGTTGTACCTCTGGCTGGATAAGGAGTTGAGCCTCGTCGCAGGTTCCCCACTGGCTCCGGCTGGCACGTTGCCGGCCTACACCTGGACCAGCGCGCCCCTGGCGCCAGGAAGTTCGCAAAGCTGGCAGCTGAGTGTGCAAGTGGGCAGCGCGGCCGCGGCCGACCAACGCATCGGGCTATACGGCCACAATGCTAGCGTAACCGACAATGTGCGGGCCACGGCCATCGTGGATGTGGCCGGGGCGCCGGCCGCGCCAGAAAGCGGCGGTTCTTCCGGCGGCACGGACGAAGGGTGGATGCCACGCTTCCTGGCCCCGGCGACTTCACTGTTCAGTGGCGCAGCAACGTTTGCCTACGATTTTGAGGTGGCCCCCGGCCGGCGCGGCCTGCAGCCCGGCCTCGGGCTCGCTTATAACTCGCGCAGCACCGATGGCACAATGGGCTGGGTTCACTCCAGCGAAGTGGGGGAGGGCTGGAGCCTGGCCGGGATCCCCTCTATCACCCGGCGAGAGGTGGCATATTGCTGGCCGAGCAACCCCCAGTGGATTTGCGTCGAAAACCTCTTCTCCCTCACCCTCAACGGCCAATCCCATAATTTGATACCGACTGACGAAACCCAGGACCCACAGGGCGGCCAGATATACGGCCTGTACCAGGCGGAGGGCAACCCGGCGCTGTACGTGGAGCGGCGCAACGACGTGGCCGGCAATGGCAGTAGCGCGAACGTGACCGGGGAGTATTGGCTGGTGCGCACACCGGATGGAAGCGCGTATCGCTTCGGCCACAACGCCGACGCCGAGCAGATCCTCTTCCGCACCGACGGCACCTCCCAAGTGAGTGATCCGGCGGCCTACACCGGTCGGCTGAACAATATCTCCACCTTTCGCTGGTGGTTGGACCAGGTGGTGGACGTGTCCGGCAATGGGATGGCCATAACCTATCTGGACGGCGACGACCCGCAGTATGGGTACCTGTTGGAGGCGATCGGCGGCGACGGCTGTGGCAACGGTCACTGCCGGGAGGTGGCTACCTATCCCAAGACGATTTCTTACAACAACGCGACGGCCGGGGTGATGGCTAACTGGCAGAGCAGCGTCCACTTCGACTATGACACTCTGGACTATGCCCCGGTGGGGGGCGGCCGGCCCATCTTTGCCACCATGCTGCGTCTGAAGTCGTTGACCATGAAACAGGCCGGGCAGACGCTCTGGGACTACCGGTTGAACTACATCGAGATTAGTGGGCCACATGCTAACACGGTCGTTATCTTCTCTCTGGGATCGATTCAAAAACGGGACTTCAACGGCAATGCCAGCCTGCTGCCAGCGGTCCACTTTGAATACGAAGAAAAGACGACCGGCTCGCGCTTCGAGTGCTGGGAGCCACCTATTGGCTGCGACGACATCACCTACCAATATCCCTACTTGGTAGAAGTTCACAATGGCTATGGGGGGGTCTACACCTTTGCCTACGTTGATATTAGCCATAACGGCGTTCGCAGTTACTACGTCACTGACCTCAACACCTGGGATGGCTTCCGCCAGGCATATCCGACTGGCCAGGCCACGACCCACACTAATTATAATTATGACCTGGACCTCGCCTGCTTCGATCACTGGGACGCCACCCCCAGTTGCTCTGCCGGAGGCAGTGCCTCCAATAAACTGGTCGGCTTTGGCAGCGTGGCCATCAGGGTCTATGCCGGCGGCAATCCGGCCGTCCTGAACCACACCGTCACTGATTTTCTGGTCGGCTACTCCTTGGTGAACGGCAAAAGCAGTTGGGTAGGCGAGTACTACGCCCCCAGCGGCGTGGACCTGTTGAGCGAGACGAGCCAGGGCTGGACGGGCGACGACAGCTTCTGCCCTCAGAACGGTCTGGTCTTCGACTTCATCTGCCTGCGCGAGCAGCGACAGAAGACCTATTACTACCCGGCCGGCGGCGGGCTGGAGACACTAGAGACGTGGCAAGAATACCAATACCTCCCTGGCAGCCAAGGCAACCGGCAGTGGGGCCAGGTGACGACACAAAAGGCGTTCTACAAGGACCGGGCCGGCGTCACCCAACTGGAGCGGCGAGAAATTACGCTCTACCGGACGAACGAGAGCACCTGGGTGATTGCACCCTGGGCTACCGGGGTGTACGACGCCGGCGGCACCCCCAAAGCCCTGACGCTCAACCTCTACGACGGGCAGATGGACCCCGACGACCAGGCCATCACCCAGGGTAAGCTGACCCTTAGCCGGTCACTCCTGCTGGTGGACATTGACCCCGGCGGATACTTTCTCTACCAGAGCCTGGACGCCACCTTTGGCTACGACAGTTATGGCAACCAGAGCGCGGCCAGCACCTACGCTGGCTACGGGCAAGTGGGCCATGACGGCGCCAACTGGAACACCTGGACGGCGGCCGGCAACGGCAGCGCGGCGCGGACGGCGACGACGCAGTACGAAAACTACGGCTTGCGGGTGAATTGGACGCAAAACCCGGCTGGGCACACGACGGATGTGACTGCCTATCATGGCCGCTTCGCCTGGCTGCCGGTGAGCGTGGCCGACGCCAACAATCTGACGACCCAGTACGTCTACGACAGTTTGGCCCGGCTGGTGAAGGTCGTCCGGCCGGGGGACACGGCGGCCAACCCCAGCCTACAGTACATCTACACACTCAATACCGCGACAAACCCCTTACGTATTGACAGTGTTGTCCAGCCTAATGGTGGGGCCAGCGTCCGCCAGCAAATGACCCGTTACTATGATGGACTGGGCCAGTTGGTCCAACAAAGTGACGTGGCCCGGAACATTGACGGCTACGGCCTGGGTGACGTTGTGACGCTGACCAGCTACGACCCGCTCGGCCGGCCGACCTGCCAGAGCATACCCTTCAGCGCCCCATCCGGTGGCGGCTACCAGTCGAACACCACCTGCGAGCAGCAGGTTCACACGACTACCATCTATGACTACCGGGGCGGGATACGGCAGGTCATTGCCCCCGACGGGACGGCCTCAATCCGTACCTACCAGATACCCGGCCAGTGGGCCGTCACTGTTGGCCGGGGTATGCAGCAGGAGTGGTGGCAGAACGCCAACGGGAACATTACCCTCAACACCTTTGACGCCTTTGGCCAATTGGAGTGGGTGGGGCAAAAAGACGACGGCGGCTGGTGCAGCGCCCTGCAGGTCACGACCTACGACTACAATACCGTTGGCAACCTGGAGAACGTCACCCGGGGTGGCTACGTCTGCGGCAGCGCCTACACGGCCGGCAATGTCGTCACGACGATGACCTACGACAGCCTGGGGCGAAAGCTAACGATGGACGACCCCGACATGGGCGCCTGGAGCTACAGCTACGACCCGGCCGGCAACCTGGTGCGCCAGGAGGATGCCAACGCCAACACCCACTGCTTCTACTACGACGTGCTCAACCAGTTGACCAACAAGGCCGTGGGGACCGGTGGTAGTTGCCCGGTGTCGCCGCCCACGTCAGGCACGAACCACCTGGCCACCTACGTCTACGGCGCGGCCGCGCCCAACAAGGGGCGGCTGTTGGAGGTCAAATGGGGGAACATCCCGACCAATAACCGCGATAGCTTCAGCTACGACAGCCTGGGCCAGCTCTCGTCCCAGACGCGGTGGATAGACGGCCGGAGCTACACCATGACCACCTCCAGCTTCGACGCCCTGCACCGGCCGTTAACCGTGCAATATCCGATTGGGGCCACCGGGGAGCCTGAAACCGTGATTCTGACCTACGACCGGGAGGGGGAGAATACCTTGACGGCCGGGGTTAACAGCCTGGTTACCAACGTGGCCTACAACGTTCGCGGGCAGATAACCCAACTGAACCGGGCCAACAGCGCCCACACCACCTACAGCTACTATGGAGTGACTGACGTGGCCGGTGGCGGGTCGGGTGATAGCAACTTCCGCTTGCAACGCATCCAGCACAGCAGCCTGGGTGACGCTCTGCCCGACTTTACCTACCAGTATGACCTGACCGGTAATGTCACCCGGCTAGAGAGTCAGGCCCAGGGCAGTCCAACCGACGTGCAGACGTTCACCTACGACCACCTTAGCCGGCTAAAGACGGCCCAGGCAACGGGCGGGGTGGCCAACTATAGCCAGACCTTCACCTATGACCTGCTGGGCAATATCCAGAGCGACGGTTTCTTCAGTTATAGCTATAACGACCCCAACCACCGCCATGCCGTCACCAGCCTAATGGCCGGCCCGATGCCCGCGGCCACCTTTGGCTACGACGCCAACGGCAATATGGTAAGCCGCACCGACAACGGGGCCAGTTTCACCCAGAACTTTGACGGTGAAAACCGGCTGGTGTACGTGGCAACCCCGGGGTCGAACACAAGCACCAGCTTTGCCTACGACGCGGCCGGGCAGCGGACGAAGGCGACGGTGACCATACCGGGGAGTAGCATGCAGGTCACCTATTACCCCTTCCCTAACTACGAGGAGGAGTTGCGCTACACCTACCAGCCGGGCTGCTTCGGTCCGGAGCCCTGTGGGGGCACGTGGGTACTGACCGGCACTGTCCGGCGCAGCAGGTACACACTGGCCGGGCAAGCAATTGCCGTGCGCGTGACCAGCACGCCGCCTGGCCCTGACGATGGCCTGTTTTACGTCCATAGCGACCATCTGGGCAGCACCAGCTTCCTGAGCCTGCCCAATGGCAGTAAGAAGGCTGGCAGCGAGGCGCGTTACCTACCCTTTGGCGACTACCGGGGCACACCACCGGCGACCAACCCCTCGATTACCGATCGGGGGTACACCGGCCACCGGCACAACGATAGCCTGGGATTGGTGTACGCTAATGCGAGATTTTACGTGCCGGGCGTCGGGCGGTTCCTAAGTGCGGATACCATCGTGCCAGAACCGAAGAATCCACAATCATATAACCGTTACAGTTATGTCCAGAATGATCCTCTGAATTACACCGACCCTACGGGGCACTGCCGGTATGATGACGAAGGCAATTTTGTGTTTGCAGTAGATTGCACAGTGAACGAGTTTGCCAAGTTGTCGTGGGAACATCGTATGTTGTGGCTAGGGATGTTTATGGATCAAACCAAGGTCTGGTGGTTCTGGAATCTTATGGGCATTCTGCAGTTCTTTAAGGAGGACGCAGATTTCTCGGATCTCAGTGGTTGGGCCTCATTTTCTGACGGTGGCGTCTTGCAGGCTATCCAGGATGGTTGGCGTATTTCCGAGGGCCTTAACCCCATTGGCCATTACGTGTCTGGTGAACAAGGATACGGTTGGGCAACGGGAGGCAATAAATGGGCAACGTTTTTTGATTTGGAGAAGCAGTTTAGGGAAGGGCTCGTATCAAAGGATGCCGTTTTGGAACAGTGGGGCATGGCTGAACAGGCCGGCGTACAGCACGGATTGCTTGTCGCTGCCCCATATTATGAGACTGCTGACAGTCACACGCAAGCTAAGATTGACTACTTCGTTTTATGGGGCGATGCATATCGTGCGATGGTTGCGTCAGGGGTAAACGAGGTAGAAATAAGGGGAACACGCATTACCGCTCAAGCGACAGATCCAACACTGCCTTCCTCAGCCGGCTTTGTTTACTGGTGGGCCAAAAACGTAATAGCCTTACCAGTGGATTCGTTTGAGCCCGGACCTATCCCCGTACTTACTGACTTCTATAATGCTTATCCATAGGGAAAAAGTAACCATGTATCAATGTAAACCAATGATAAAAGTTCGAGGTCTGGTACTGTTTACCATCCTAATATGCCTGCTTTTGAGCGGTTGCAGCGCCACAACAGGTGGTTCGGAACCTGTCGCCTCAGTTGTCCCTGTTCAAGAAGGGAACTATGGCGCGCTGGCTTGGTTAAAGCCTGACTTGTTGGCTCTAGAGTATGCAACTAGTCCTAGCGCACGTTGGTGGGAGACGCAAATACTCTTGTACAACCTGGATAACAGTGAATGGAAGCCAATACCTTTTGATAAGCCTGATGATTGTCGGGTCGGCGGGTTTGGGCATTTGGGACGATTGCCAAACGGCAACTTGGGTTTTACCTATGAGTGCCATTTTGAGGAGATTGGTTTTCAAACCACTTTATACATGTGGGACCTCGAAAGCGAGACCTGGCACACTTTGTACGAATTTCCAGAGTCATTCGCCGCAGACGACTTTTCGTTTGCCCCAGATATGTCTGGATTTCTCCAAGAAAGCACCGGTGACGGGATCTTCAACGAACTCTACCAGGTTAACGAAGCGGGGGAACTGAATCAGCTATTCCCCGACTATTACCGGGCGGGCGTTCCTGCTTGGTCGCCAGTTGGCAACACCATTGCTTTCGCTGCCACTAAAGAAGGGCCAGAGGCCAGCACCAACCTTTTCTCAGGTGCGCCCGGTTTGCAGGAAGCCATGTACCATCCATGGGATATCTACCTGATGGACACCGATGGCGACAACCTGCGGGTTCTTTTGCCGGACGTGGTAGGTGTTCACATTATCAAGTGGTCACCGGAAGGGAACAGGCTGGCTTTCTGGGGAACGTATAATGACGATGAAGGTATTTGGATTCTTAACATGGCCACGTCAAAACTGGCACGCACATGGCCTGAGGAAATTCTGTTTGACTGGTCACCGGATGGCCAGCAATTGGTGTTGCTGGCACAAGAAGAGAGGGATGGAGAAACCTGGCGTTACCCGATTATCATAGATGTTCCGGCTGAGATGGCCGACTAAATGAAACACCGGGGTTGTCTGGATGTTGGCAAACATGCTCAGGCATTTGCGGAGAAAATCTCAATGCACGGGCCAGCCATTTGGCTTTTGTTAGTTGTCCTTTTGCCTGCCTGCGTGCCAGAATCGGCCGCCGGCAGGGGTGTAACAGTGCGAAGGACACTTCAGTTAGCGCCGGAGGAGGTTATTGCCTCTCCCGATGGCTACCCACACTCTGTTCCCGTTTGGGATGATGACGGACAGTTGCTTCTGTTTTTGCGAACCGATGGCTGGACGGTGGAATACGTTTATGATGACAGCAGTGAAGTTCAACAACTTATACTCCCTGAAGACCCACGTTGCCAGCGCGCAAAACACTACGTGGAGCGTACACTTCCCGATGGACGCCTGGGAATCAGAGAGCTGTGCATCGGCCGCTGGCCCGAACGAGCACCTGGAAATCCATCTGACGAGGAATACGTTCTGGCCTATGACTGGGGACTGGAAACAATCCAGCAAATCGTAGGCGGGACAACGTATGATGGTTCCAGCATGTTTACCTGGAACCCCGAGATGACTCGTGGTATCCAGGTGGTCGGCTCTTTGCTCACTACCTTGTTCTGGATCAGCCCAGAGGGCATTGAACCGATGGAAGTTACTGTTCGTCAGGGGAACCAAGCGTGGTCCCTGGCTGAAACCATCAACATTATTACCAACCGGGATGCAGAGGTCGTCTTATATAAGCGTGATGTAGGTAACGCTGCTGCACCGGACTGGTCGCCAGACGGACAGATCATCGCCTTCATGGCCTCGATTGCTGCCATAGACCGGCAGGGCATTGCCAGGGGCTTCTCCGAGTACAGTCTATATTTGATGGATGCGGTTGAATTAGAACCCTATCCTGTGCTGGACGGGGTTTACCTTCCCTCTATGCTACTCTGGTCACCCGATGGTCGGTGGTTGGCTTTTAACACGCAAGCCGAACCAAGGCGCGAAGGAGGGCTATGGTTATATTCTCCTGAACAAAAGCTTTTGCAGCTCATTAGCGAGGGCGACTTCAGGAGTCTTGGCTGGTCGCCTGATGGGAGTAAGATCGCAGCCATTCGTTGCCTTAAAGTAATATGCGACCAAAGCGAGGCGGTTATCTTTGACCTCCAACCACTCTTGCAGTGAAGCCATGCCCAAGATTTTTGTAGCTACGCTTGCCCTACTCCTGGTGGTTGCCTGCGGCCAGGGTGGCAGCCTACTAACCTATGTGCCGCCACCGACACCGGTCATCCCAACGGTTGAGAACCCTTTACAAACCCGTAAGTTACCTATTCCGGCCGGCGACTATTGGAGTGTTGATTGGTTCCCGGACGGCCGAATTCTCGTAACCAGATATCCGAATGATCTGCCTTTACAATTCCTTGTCTGGGAAAAAGATGCCTGGCGCTTGCTGGATCTGGAAGAGGATCCACGTTGCACCATTCGGACGGGCTACTATGCCCCGGCCATACTGCCCGATGGACGATTGGGATTAGTAAAGGAATGTCTCATCAAAGCTGCTGTTGATTATCTACAGGCTGATAACGAACACTACCTGGTCGCTTATGATTGGGAAAGTGATCGCTTAGAACTTCTCGTGGCTGAGCAGCTACCAGATATAGGGGCCGGCAGTTTTGGTTGGAACCCCGATATGACGCGAGGCGTGCAGTCCGGCGGCAGCCTCTTTCGGACCATCTACTGGCTAACCCGCCAACACGCTGAACCGATGACGGTAACAGTTGGCACCGGAAACAAGAATTGGTCGCTGGCAGATAACTATATGGCGGCTATTCTCGACCACGAAAGTAATATCAGAACTGGTATCACTGGAACTCCGGCCTGGTCGCCGGACGGCCGCTTCATCGCCTTCTTTGCTTCACCCGATGCGATTGGCCGGAGTGGGCAGTCAAGACTGATGGGAGAGTACCGGCTTTACCTGATGGATGTGGAAACATTACAGCCACAAGCTATGCTTGACGGCCTTTATTTTCCGGGAGGCCTGCAATGGTCACCGGACAGTCGCCGGTTACTATTTAACGGTCAAATGGGCCAGCCACGCGCCGCAGGCGTCTGGATCTTCACACCCCAAACCCAGGAACTAACAGTAGTAGATTACGGTTACAAAGGCGGCGGAACTTGGTCACCTGACGGCCAGAGCCTGGCGATATTACGCGGCTGTGATGAGGCTTGTCAAGAATTGGCAGAAAATGACCAACCCCTCATCCTTGCTAATGAGGAGACACTAGATGTTTCTAAGCCAAAAGAAATCTGTACACCACGCACGTGTCCGCCAGAATTCGACATCTTGAGATATGTCTGGGAAGTTGTCATCTATGATGTCAGCGAATTGGTTGCCAACAATGGGTCAATCAACGACAGCCCATAAGCCGTTACCACTATGGCTGTTATTCCTCTCCCTTGGATGACTGACCAACCGCCCGATCGCACGTCTTGAAAAGGATGTTTCCCATGCCAACCCATGTTGTGCTGCTTACGCCAGCGCGCCGCTTTATTGCCAATCGCTTTGGCCTGGGCTACCAGATTCCCCTGGGATTGGTTCTCCTTGGTGGGCCGCTGGTGGACGCCGGGCACCAGGTCCGGCTGATTGCCAACGACCTTTATGGCTGGGAACACCAACGGCTCACCGCCGAAATCGCTGCTTTCCGGCCGGATTGCATCCTCCTGGGCCATACCGGCTCCACCGCCGCCCACCCGGTCTGCCTGGAGACGGCCGAAGCCCTTCGCCGCGCTTTCCCCGGCGTCAAAATCGGCTACGGCGGGGTCTATCCTAGCTACGCGGCCGAGACCACCTTGCGGGACTGCCCAGCCATTGACACCATTATCCGAGGGGAGGGAGAGCAGACCGTGTTGGAGCTGGTCGCGGCCTGGGAAGGAGGCGCTTCCCTGGTGAGCGTGCCTGGTCTAGTCTGGCGAGACAGCAGCCAGGTGAGACTTAACCCGCCGCGGCCGCCTATTAGCAACCTGGACGCCTACCGGCCGGGCTGGGAGCTGGTGGACTGGGAGGGCTACCAACTGTTCGGCGTCAGCCGCTCGTCAGGGATGTAATTCAGCCGGGGCTGCCCGCTGACCTGCACCTACTGTGGTCAGTGGCTGTTTTGGAAGAAGTGGCGGCATCGCTCACCGCAGAATCTCGTTGACCAACTGGCGACCCTGGCCGGGGAGTACGGCGTCAAAATTGTCTGGCTGGCCGACGAGAACTTCGCCGCCGACCGCGAGATGGCGCGGCAGGTGCTGGAACGGCTTGTGGCCGCCAATCTCGGCCTTTCGCTTAACGTCAACATGACGGCCGCCGACGTGGTCCGCGACGCCAACCTGCTGCCGCTGTACAAGGCGGCCGGGGTGGACTAGGTAGTCATGGGGGTGGAGTCCCTGGAGGATCAGATGGTGGCGGCCGTGCGCAAGAATAACCCTTTTGCCGTCTCCAGGGAAGCGATACAGCTTTTACGCCGGCATAAGATTATCAGCCTGGTCAACATTATCTACGGCCTGGAAGATGAGACGGCCGGCGCGCTGGCCCGCAAATTCCGCAAGATTCTTACCCTGGACCCCGACATTTTGAACGCCGTCTACCTGACGCCCCACTTCTGGACCAAAGACGGCCGGGCAACGGACCCGGCCGAGGTGATTCAACCAGACCTGGCCCGCTGGACGTACCGCAACCAGGTCATTGCCGCGCCGCGCTTATCGCCGGAGGCGCTCTTCTTGGGCGTTAAGATGACAGAGGGGTTGTTCCACCTGCGGCCCTGGGCGCTCAAGCGGCTGCTTTGGGGCAACGGCCGGCGGGTGCGCCGCATCTTGCGCGCTTCGCTCACCGTAGGCATCCGCGTTGTTCTGGCCGAAATTGCCGAATTCCTGTTTCAGACCCGCTTTGCGCCGCGCGGCAGCTTGCAGCAGTTGCCGGGGGTAACTACTGGGCCGCACGCGATCAACCAGTTCATTCCCCACCCGGAGGTTGTTGTCAAGCTGTGATCGCCAACCCGCTCTTTGCTACAACTTTAGACCGTTGCCAGGTTGAAGAATGGGAATCTCCCTTCAGCCCTGTCCTGGCCGCTCAGGCGGCGCAACTACCGCCGGTGTTACGTACCCAATACCTGTTGCCGGCCGGCGCGTCGTACGAAGTACGATTGACAGGCCAGATGGATCGCATCTGGCACAGCGCCAGGTGGCTACGCCCCTATTTCTCCTGCCTGGCCTGGTTCGATATCATTTTTCCTGAAGCAGGCCAGGATGTGCCCACTTCGGTCGCCATTCGCAGCGGCCGCGACCGCCAGAGACGGCCGGTTCACCACTGGCAACGCGTCTATCACTTCCCCGGCCGGGTGCGCTACTCCAACGCAACCCTTGTCTACGACCCAGTCTGGGGCCAGCCGGTCGAGCGATTCCGGCCGGCCGGCATGATATGCGTCGCCTGGGACGTGTGTTTCCACCCACCCGAATCCGTTGTTATTACCACAACGGATTACGCCATACGGATAGGGCGATTGCGTCTATCGCTGCCCGACTGGCTACGCGGAGAGGTTCAAGCCATCGAGCGAGCTGGCCAGGACAATCAGGTTCACATCGAATTTACCCTGAGCTACCCACGTCTGGGAACTGTCTTTGGCTACCGGGGTTCATTCCGGTGCCGGGTGCAGCCGTTCCCAGAATCCTGAAGATGGTCTGGGCCAGCGCGCCATCCTGGCCCATTTCCAGGGCGCCGTCCTGAGTTTCCGGCCGTTCAGCAGCCACAACGGCCAGCGCCTGGCCGGCCCTGTCGCGGGTGAATTGTTCGGCGGCCGGGTGGTGGTGGGCCAGGGCCAGGAGCTGAGCAGCCTGCTCTGTTTCTTCCTCCCGGACCAGAAGGTCGGCCAAGGAAACCACAATGTCCAGCATTAACGGCAGCAGATGGCGACCGGCGGTAATGTGCAAAGCTTCCAAATAGTGCGCCTGGGCCTCGCCGGCGTCATCCAGGGCGGCGACTGAACCCAGGCCGTGCAGGGCAGTGGCGACGCCCTTGCGGTCGCCGGTATCCCGGAAGATTTGCAGGCTCTGTTGATAATGCTGCCGGGCGGCAGGATAATCGCCCAGGGCGGAAGCCACCCGGCCCAGGCCGTTGAGAGACATGGCAATCCCCCAGCGGTCGTCAATTTCCCGGCGCACCACCAAACTTTCGCGGAACTGCTTTTCAGCCTGGGGATAGACGCTTTGCCGGTAGGCGGTTTCGGCCAGCCAGTAGAGGGAAATAGCCACGCCTTGCTTGTAGCCCTGTTGTCTGTGCCAGGCCAGACTTTCGGCAAAGAGTTGCCGGGCGCGGGCACAATGGCCGGCCGCCAGCGCCCCACGGCCCATGCTGTACAGCGTGAAAGCCAGGCCCAGAATATCATCTACTTCCTCGCGGAAAATAGCCAGTCCCCGCTCCAGGCGCGCCCTGGCGGTGGTAAAATCTCCCTGTAACGAGGCCAGAACGGCCAGGTTGTTCAGGGCGTAGCCCAACTTGCGTCGCTCGCCAATCGCTTCACAGATGGCTTGGCATTGTTCCAGTAACTGCCGCGCCTCTTCAAAGCGGGAAAGCCGTAAGGCAAAACGGCCCTGAGCGACGAGGGCGCGGGCCAGCAGATATTTTTGGTTGTCGTCTAGTTCCGGCCAATCTTGCCCATTTGCCGCCAGGCTCTGAGCGGCCTTGCCAAACATCTCCTCCCCCTCTTGCAGCCAGCCGTGGACTTCGTAGAGGAAAAAGAGGGCTTCCAACACCCGATCAATCTTTTTCTCGTCGGCCTGTTCAAAGATGTAATCGCAGGCGGCGCGGACGTTCTCAATCTCGCTCTCAATCTCGGCCAGGGCTTCTTTCTGGCCGCTGCTTTTTAGAGCGATTTCACGCCGGTCAAGAAAGGTGGCGTAATAGCCGGCGTGGCTGGCGCGGGCAGCCGCCAGTTCGTCCGGGTGGCCGGCTAGTTTCTCGGCCGCATAGCGGTGGATGGCCGGGTGGAGAGCGTAGCGCCCAGGAGTGGGGCAGGCGAGTAGCGATTTATCTACCAGGCTGGCCAGGCGAGGTAAGGAAGCCCTGGCTACCTGTTCGGCGGCCTGGGCGTAGAAGTCCCCCCGAAACACGGCCAGGCGCGATAAGACATCTTGCTCGTCGGCGGCCAGGAGCTTCCAGGAATGGTCAAAGATGGCCCGCAGGCTGCGGTGGCGGGACGGCATATCCCGCAGAGAAGCGGCCAGGAAGTCAAGCGTAGTGGCCATGCGCCGGGCAATCTCGGCGCAGGAGAGGGAGCGCGTCCAGGAGGCGGCCAGTTCGATGGCCAAGGGCATGCCCTCCACCAGGCGACAAATTTGGGCTACGTTAGAGGCTTCTTCGAGGAGCGAAAAGTCAGGCCGGACACGCCGGACCGCGGCGGTGAATAACTGGATAGCGTCGAAGTTGTCCGGCGGGAGAGCCATTTGCTGGGTGGGGTAGGGGAGGCCGCCCACTTCGACTAACCATTCGCCCTGCAGGTGCAGCCGCTCACGAGAAGTAGCCAGCACTTTCACGCCTGGCGCCTGGGCCAGGATGTCGCTCAATAGCGAGGAAACGACAGTCCGGCTATCCTCGTTTAAAAGGTGTTCCAGGTTGTCCAAGACCAGTAGCAACCGCTTATCACGCAGGTAGTTGACCAGCTGTTCGTCCGTGCCGATGTTTTGCCACTTTTCGCCGTAGAAGGAGAAATTGAGCGCCCGGGCAATGGCTGAATCCAGGTGGTCTCGCGCATTCAGCGAAAACAAGGGCACGAAGAAAACGCCATCCTGAAAGTTGGCCAGCTGGCCGGCCGCAGCCTGGAGGGCCAGGCGGGTCTTGCCAATACCACCCAGGCCAACCAGGGTCAGGAGGCGGCAGGCGGGGTCAGCCAGATAATTGGCGATTTGGGCCAGCTCCTCTTCCCGGCCGACGAAGGCCGTTGCCTGCTCGGGCAGTTTGTGCCGCTGCGCAGCCGGGAGAGTGGCGAGAGGTGGCTCACCTGATTTTATCCCCTGGCGCAACCGTTCATACAGGGCCGTGGTTTCCGCGGCCGGTGCGACACCCAATTCCCTGTCCAGGAGGCGGACGCACTCATCATATTGCTGTAAGGCGGCCGAACGGTCGCCAGCCTGCGCCAGGAGTTCCATCAGCCGGCAGTGGGCCGGCTCGTGGAAGGGATCCAGGGCCAGCCACCGATGAGCATAGCCGATGGCACGGTCTACTGCGCCAGCCTGGCCATGGCCACGGGCCAGCTTTTCCAATATCCCGGCCGCCTGACGGCGGAAGTAAGCGACCTGGCCCGCCTGCCAGTCGTCGAAGAGGTCGCTGTTGGTTAGGGCAAAGCCGTCCAGGAAGTCGCCTCGGTAGAGGCCGGCTGCTTCGGCCAGCAACGGAAGGCAGTCCCGGCAAACTTCGGTGGCTGAGTGGCTATGTTCTCGGCAAGTAGCCAGCCGCCGTTCAAATTCAACAACATCTACCCAGACGTCGTCAGCTAGACCCAGCGCATCCTGGGCCGCTTCCAGCCAGCACGGGTCGAGAGAAGCCCGCAGCCGCTGGAGGGTTTTACGGAGGGCATCACGGCCGGCCGACGAGTCCGGCCAGAGAAGTAGAGCCAGGCTGTTGCGGCTGTGATGCTGGGTGGGATGCTGGGCAAGGTAGGCAAGAAGGGCAACGGCCTTGACTGGAAGTTGGACGGGCACACCCGTTTGTTCGATGCAGGGCCAGCCTAAGAAAGCCAGGGTTAATAAAGCCATATACCAATACCTTTCTTAGGGACCCTATTTTAGAACGGCGGACAAGAAATAGGCAACTCTTGAAGAAATATCGCGCTGTCACGGCCGTGTCACGCTCGTGTCACGCCTGTGTCCCGCCTGTTGTCACGGCTGGGGCTTACACTGTTAAGCGACGTTCAATTGAGAAACCGGTTTCGCTGTAACAGTTATTTCCATTCACCTATCTGGAGGCAAAACACATGAGCATTCGTAAACAGTTTACTGTCAAGAAGTCGTTTGTCTTGGCCCTGCTGGTCGTATTCGTCAGCATCGTCTCTCCCCGGCTCTCGGGCGTCGAGCGTGGTCTGCAACCAGTTGAGCCCAACCTGATCAGCTCCACCGTCCGGCCGTACGACACGCAGCAGTTCGACGACATGGAGCAGAAGGATAGCTGGCTCAACTCGTTCCCGACCGGCACGGACGAAATCGCCCGCGTCGAACGTGGCCTGCAGCCGTACCTACCCAGCCTGGTGGCGCTCCAGCCTTACGGCCCGCAGCAATTGCCCAGCGTCCAGGGCGGCGGCGCCACGAGCAACCTCACGCCTATCTAAACCGGCCGCACGGTAACTGCACCGTACCCTTCCCCCAAGTTCCGCCCGGCACGAGCGACGGCCGGGCGGAACCCTCCTCAACAGCCAAAATGAGAGAAAACGATGCAAGCTGAAGTCTGGATTATCCCCGCTGAAGGAAAAGTGCTCGTGACCGACCTGATCGGCGTTGTTCCGTCCCAACTCCTCTCCACCTGCACAACGGAAACGGCCGGTG
>JAKEFB010000167.1 GCA_022616275.1 Chloroflexota bacterium | reverse complement strand
GCAGACCAGGGCCACGTCTTGGGCCGGCAGCGGGCCGGCCAGGAAGGGTGCGGGCAGCGTAGCCGGCCATAGGCCCAGCTCCAGCCAGGCCAACTCGGCCTGCAGCGCAGCCGTATAATCCTCCTCCGATTCACAACAGGAACTGTCTACTCGCTCCTCCAGGGCTGCGGCCGCCACGTACGTGGCGTAGCCGCGCCGCCACGCCTGGTAGCCGGCCTCGTCCACCGGCGTCCCCAGCAACGACGGCGCCGGCAAGATCACGGCCGCCCCGGCGGCCCTGGCGCCTGGCAACCGGCCGTAGACACCGCTGCGGATCGCCTCTTCGGCCATTGCGCTCAAAACGTCCACATCGCGCATAAGCTGTACCACCAATTGCCAGTCGCCGGGACAGTTGGCCGCCGGTTCGCGGCACAGCCGGTCTAACACCGCGTCCAGGTCAGCCAGCAGCCGGACGGCCAGCGCCTCGTCGCGGGCGGGGTAATAGAGCACCAACCGCTCGCCAACCAGGCTCTCGCTGCCCGGCCCGCCCCAATAGGCATCCTCCGGGGAAGACCACAGCCAGCGGTCGGTCCGGCGGTAGACATCGGTGCGTTGTAGCTGAACGGTTGTTGTGAGGCCGTCACTGCTCACGACCTGGTACGTCTCCTCCACCACCACTTCGGCCGAGCGCAAGTCTGGCGCAAAAGAGACCTCCACCACCCTGGCCCCGGCCGGGTGCGGCCACAGGCCAAAAACGTGGGCGTCAAAGAGCCAGCCGTTGTCTAACAACCGCTTCTGGTCGCTGGTCCAGCTCCGGTCGCCACCTATGACGCTGGCCAATAAATCACGGTCTTGCCGTTCGGCCGCCTGGCGGACCAGGTTAAAAGAGGCCAGCAGCGCCTCCCGCTGGCCGTCCTCAGCCTGGACAACTCGCCGCTGCCCCTGCCAGTAAGCAGCGCCGGCCAGCAAAACCACAACCAGCGCCGCCAGCAGCCACGGCCGCCAGCGCCGCCTGTTCCGGCTCAGGTCAACGACCTTCTCCGGGGCCGGCTGGCTCTCCCACCCCTCTTCTTCCTCTGTCTGCCACTCAAACTTCGCCGCCATAATCCCCAATCTCCAATCTCTAATCTCCAATCTCCCCCCTCTCGCTCTTGCTCTTGCTTTATACTACATATTACACCCCCACTCACCCACTTAACCATCCCGCCAGCCCACTAATTCCCTACTCGATCCAGGCGACAAATTTACAACCGGCCCCGGCCGGGATCAAGTAATGGCTGGCGCCGGCCGTGGGTGCCTGCAAGTTCAACAGCCCGCCGTCCATCACCGCCAGCCACTCGCCATCGGCCGACCAGTCATAGCTGGGAAACAGGCCGGCCGCCAGGGGACGCACTGTCTCCAGCCGGCCGTCAACCACGTCGTACAGATACAGGAAACGCCGCGTTTCAGTCCGATCAAAGGCGGCCAGGACCAGCCAGCGGCCGCCAGGGTCAAAGGCCAGCGTCCCGTATCCTTTCCCGCCGGCCAGTTGCCAGCGTTGCTCAATCTCGCTGGTCCGCCGGTCATAGGCAAAGAGAAAAGTCACCTGGCGGCTGGTAACGAGCAGGCGGGGCTCAAAGGCGGCGGCCAGGATAAAAAGCTGGTCCGGGTGGGTTGGGCTGGCGGCCACCTGGCGCAGAACCAGCCCGGCCGCCGGATCGGCTTCAGGCGCGGCCGCCAGCAAATCGGCCGCCGTCAACAGCGTCCCGCCCTCGTCGCCAGGCGCGGCCATGACCACTTCCGTCGGCCGGCCGGCCGGGCGCAAATAGCCATAGCTATGCTCGTCCAGCCAGAACGGCCCCGCGCCCTGGCCCAGCGGCGCAATCAGACTGCCCAGCCCGTCCCCCAGCCAGACTGTCCCGGATACCTCTACCAGGGTCTGCGCGCCGTCCGGCGACCAACTGGCCGGCCCGGCTATCGCCTGGGCAGGGCAACCATCCGGCCGGCAACCGGACAGGTCCACCAGGCTGTAATCACGCAGCAGCTCACCGCCTGTCTGCCACTGCCCCTCGTAAGCCAGCAACAGCAGCCGCCGGCCGGCCGGGTCCGCCCCAGCAAAGCGTAAAGCGCTCAAAGCCAATAGCGCCTGGTCTGGCCGCCAGATCATCGTGCCCGGCCGGACTTGCCCGGCCGGAGCTGGTTGATCATATAAGGCTAACCCCTGGCCGCCGGGCAACGGCCGCATCCCGGCAAAGCGCCCGGCCAGGTGAGTTTCCCGCAGCCAGACGTTGGCCGCCGGCCGATAGCGCAGTAATTGGGCCGGCTGCTCCAGCGTCGCCTGGCAGAGAAGGGCTAGGTCTTGTTCGGGGAGGGCCGCTGCTGGCTCCGGCAGCCGCTCCTGGGTCAGGATGGGGAACCAGGGCCGGAAGCCCAGGTATTGCAAGTGTCCGGCCAGCCGGGCCTGGCTGTAGAGGAGTTGCTCACAACAGGCTATCCCGTAGCGCTCGGCCAGGAAGCCGCCGGCCATCTGGGTCACATAGCCGTGGAGCAGGGCCTGGTAGCCGGCTTCATCCACCGGCCGGCCGGCCAGCGTTGGCGTGGGCAAGGCCAGGTTTCGGCCGCCTAGCAGAACCGTACGCGGGTCGTCCAGGGCCAGCAGGCTGGCCAGGGTGGTCTCTAGACGGATGGTCGCTTGTAACGTGCGAGGGCACATGGTGGCGCTGAGCCCGGTACACAATTTCTCCAGCGCCCGCTCCAGGTCGGCCGCCAGCCGCAGGGCCAACGCTTCGTCCCGCGCCGGGTAAATGAGCGTCAGCAGGCGGCCGTGGCTGGTCTGCCACGCGCCCCAGAAGTCGCCGCCAGGTGGGGCCAACAGCCAGCGTTGGCCGTTGCGCCGGTAGTGGGCCGTGTGCTGCAGCGTCACCAACGGCGACGGCGGCTCGCCGGCCGGGCGATACTCCTGCTCAAAAACGACGGTCGCCGCCCGGAGGTCCGGGGCCAGAGTGACTTCCACCACCCGGGGAACCGTTGCCGCCAGCGACAAACCCAGGCCGCGCCGGGCCAGGAAAGCGTCCCCGGCCAACAGCGCCTGCTGGCCGGCCGCCCATTCCTCATCAGTCGCCAGTAACGTGGCCAACAACTCTTCGTCGCCGCGACTCACCATCTCCTGGACCAGGGCGTGGGCGGCCCGGACCTCGCGCTCAGCGGTAGTCGTGGCCACCGTCACCTGCCGCCCCGCCAGGCGGGCCAGCAGTCCGCCCACCAGCGCCAGGAACAGCAGGCCGGCCAGACCCGCCAGCCACCAGCGCCACCGGCCGGCCGGCACGGCCGCCGGTTGCCCGGCTTCCCGACTTATTTCTTCTTCAATGTGCCAGTCCAACCGTGCAGGCATACCCAAAAGTGATGGGCAATGAGCAATGAGCGATGAGTGACACATGTCGCCACTCATTGCTCATTGCTTTCAACTCATTGCTCATTGCTTGTTGATCCAGCCCGCATTCGAGCAACCGGGCCGGTCGTGGAAAATGAGGCGGTGGTAGGGCAGGCCCGGCCCGACGGGGTGGTCCAGAACAACAAGGTCAAAAAAGCCGTCAAAATTAAGCAGCAGCCACCGGCCGTCGGCCGACCAGTCCAGGTTAAAAAAGTGCTCCCTCGGCGTGGGCAGGGTCATGACGGGTTCCCGGCCGGTGGCGTCCACGATATAGAGCGCCCAGGCCTGGCTGCCCGTGCGCCCCAGTGGGTTGAAGGAGCGGATCAGGAGCCAGCGGCCGTCGGGCGAAAAGCCTTCTAGCGCCGCAAATACGCTGTCCAGGCGGAATTGGAGTGCTGCCTGCCTCGTCTGCCGATCAAAGAAGAGGACCTGGTAACTTTCCTGGCCAAGCTGGGGGTTAAAGACCAGCGCCGCCAGTAGATTTGGATCGGCCGGGCTGGCCGTTATACCCTCAATAGTCAAGGCCGCCAGCCGGTCTCCATCCGAGAAACTATTCAAAAGGTCCACGGCCGTAAACAACAGTTCTGTCTGGTCATCGGCCACAGTGGCAGTGACAAACGCCTGGGCCGGCGATCTGCGGATATAGCCGTAGGTTTCATTGTCCAGCCAGGTAGGGTGAGAGCCTGTCCCCAGGTCTACCCGGTTGTTCCCCTGGCTATCGCCGCGCGACAAACGGCCCGGTTCGGTCAAATCGAAGTTCCCCAGGGCGTGCAGCAGAGTGTACGAGCCATCCGGCGACCAGATAGGCCAGGCTGGTAGCGGCTGGAGTTCGCACTCGCCTGAGCGGCACTGGGCCAGGTCCAGCAGGTGGGTAAGACCATTCTGGCCAACCGTGACGTTAAGGACCAGTCGCCGGCCGGTCGGGTCGGGCTGGCTAAAAAATTGACTGGCCGAGTCATAAAACGTGTACAGCAACTCCTCCTGGCCCTCTTGCCAGAGAAACAACTGGTTGGACAGGCCCAACTCTTGCAGCACTACTCCTCCGCCGCCCGGTAGAGGCGTCATCATAAAGAAGAACTCGCTGTCACGCTCCAACGTCCATTCTTCAGTCTGCGGCGAGAGGCGGTACAGTTGGCTGCCCGGACCGTCGAAAGGAGTACACACAACCTGAATGTCCTGCTCCGGGAGCGGCGGCGGGGCGGCCAGGTGGCCGGATAAACTACGCTGGTAGATGAAACGCCGCCAGAGCTTCCATCTGGAGTTAAATGTATTGGCAACCAGCGTGCTCAACCGGATGCCGTTATCCATCTGATCTCGTTGCAACGCTATAGCCGAAAGCTCTGCGTCTTCCCCCACCGTAAATTCCACCACGGCATGGGCCAGCCGCCACATTTCACTTCCCACCTCCTCCGGGTCTGAAATACGCCAGGCATCGCCCAACAGAGAAAGGTTAAACGGAAACGAGTAATTGAGCAGGTACTCGTAGTCGGCCGGCGTCAACGGCCAGGGCCGCAGCTCCAGCAGCCGCAACTGGTTAGCCAGGAGGGCCTGGTAAAAGAGGAACTGTTCGCAACAACGATACCCCACCAGGCCGGTGATAGCAGCGCTGACCACCTGAGCAGCGTAACCGCGCCGGAGGGCCTGGTAGCCGGCCTCATCCACCGGCCGGCCCACCAGGCTGGGCGCCGGCAGTCGTAATTCCTGACCATTGGCCAGGACGGTCATTGGGTCGGCCAGTTCCAGCAGCACGGCCGGGTCCGTCTCCAGTCGAACCGTCAGATGAAACTCCTCCGGACAGGCTACCACCGCAAGACACAGCTCGGCTAACTGGCGTTCCAGGTCGGCGGCCAGGCGCTCGGCTACGGCCGCGTCCCGCTCCGGGTAAATGAGGGTGAGGCGCTCGCCGCGATTGGTCACCGGATCGCCCCAGGACGCCTCATCCGGTGGGGCGTACAGCCAGCGGTCGGCGCCCTGCCGGTAGACGGCCGTCTGGCTCAACCAGACCGTTTCCGTTAACCCGCTGCTCTCGGTGATGACGTACGGCCGGACCAGCCGGACTTCAGCCTGGAGCAGGTCGGGCGAGAGGCTGATTCCTGCCACCCGCCCGGCCTGTCCCTGGGCCTGCAAGCCCAGGGCAGGGTAATTCAGGAGCAGCCCCTGCTCGGCCAGCTCCCTTTGCGTGGCCGTCCATTTGGGGTCGCGGCCGGAGAGGAGAGCCGTCAGCAGGCCGGCGTCGTCCCGGCGAGCCGCCTGCATCACCAGCTCGTGGCTGGAGAGAACGTCAGCTTCAATGGCCATCGTCGCCGCCGCCACCTGCCGCCGGGCAAGCTGATAGGCTACCAGGGCGACGATGCCTATAGTCGCCAGGAGCAGCCCAACCACCCGCCAGCGCCGCCGGCCGGGCAGCGCGGCTTCTACGGCCGGCGTTTCCAGTCGCTTTTCTTCGTCGGTCTGCCACTGAAAACCGGTCATGGCGCTCCGGCCGCCAGCGGGTCGCCGGTCCACTGTTCCAGGGAACAATCAGTCAGGTCATGCCGGGCAATCACCTGGTAGTTATACGCCGGGGCCGTCAGCAGCAGCGCCTCGTTCCCCTGTTGGGCAAACCAGCGCCCATCCGGCGACCAACCTAGCCAGTTACCGTCGTCGAAGGAAACAACCCGGACTTGGCCGGTGGCTAAATCTTGAAAATGGGCCACGTACCCTCGACTGGTAAAGGCCAGCCAGCGGCCGTCTGGCGAAAAGTCGGCTGTAGCCGGATACTCATAAGCGAAGAGGTAGGTCACAGCCGGCCGGCCAGCCGCCTCATCCCAGCTCACCAGGAAAAAGTCGTAGGGGCCGGCGTTTTGGACCCGGCCGGGCGTGGTCATCAGCGCCAGGGTGTTTGTCTCGGCCGGGTGGGGCCAGACGTTCCAGATAGTCAGCCCTTCCCAGCGCCGCTCGGCCGGGACAACCGGCAGCAAATCGGCCGCCCGCAGCCAGACCTGGGGCGCGTCGTCAACCACCGAGGCCACCACCAGCTCGACCTCGTCCTGGCTGTCCAGGCGGACGTAGCCGTACCCTTCCTCGTCCAGCCAGAAAGGCGTTGCCCCAACGCCAATCGCCTGCCGCCCCTGCCCACGTTCATTCGCCCGGTAAAGGGGCCGGTAGGTTTGCCAGCGCAGCGGGTCAGGCGGTTCCTGGAGCAACGTCCAGCTTCCACCCGGTGACCACAGCGGCTCGGCGAACATATTCAATAATGGGCAGTTGTCAACGACACAGTTACGCATATCCAATAACTGGAAAGCCGGCGGTGAGCCATTCGAGCGCACGACCAGGTAGCGGCCGGTCGGGTCCGCCTGGCCGGTAAAGGCGGGCTGGGAAAGAGCGTTGTCAAAATTGGTTGTCCCTTCAAAAACTGTGAGTTCCCAACCCGGCCGCCAAAACGTTAGCCGGGCAGTCATAAGCTCGCCTTCCAAAAATTCTTGGATGGCATAACCGTTGCCGGCCGGCAAGGGGAAAAGCGTCCCGCTGGCTCCGTCCGCATAACTTCGCTGGTAAGCATGCAGCCAGCTTCCAGTAGCCAGGTTCAACCAGTAAACATTTAAGGCCAGTTCCCCTTGGGGCAGATCATCGTCTCGGCAAACGAAGACCAGCTCTCCGGCCGGCAGTGGCGCCGGCAGTGGATGAGAGATTACCTGATCTAGCGGCCGGTGCTCCAGCGGCAACGTCCCGGAAATAAGGTGGTCTGACTGGTAGCCGGTAAACAGTTGGACCACTCCGGTCGTTACCACCTGGCCATACCAGTCGGCCAGGAGCCGGTAGGCCGCTTCGTTTCCCGGCCAGCCCACCAGCGATGGCGCCGGCAGCATGATTTTACGATCGCTGATGGGTGGGCCTGAACTTCCATCCAGCTCGATCCAGTGAACCAGGTCATTTTCCAACTGCACGTAAAGGCGCAAACCGGCCGGGCAGGCTATTGCCGGCGCAGTGGTACAGATCTCCCCTACCTGCGCGTCCAGGTCGGCGGCCAGCCGCTCCATGACCGGCGTATCCCTTTCTGGATAGGTAATGGTCAGCCAGCGCCCCTCAAACGCCACTTCCTCTCCCCAGAATTCGGCCGCCGGCGGGGCCAGCAGCCAGCGGTCCCGCCCGCGCCGGTAAACGACGGTCTGCTGAAAGTGAATGGAGGACGGCACAGAGGAGTTGAACAATGGATAATATTGTAGCGTAAAGCGAACCGTGGCCTCATCCAAACCTGGCGAGAAGGTCACAGCATCAATCTGAACATTCGCTGGCCCCCACATGATCCCAGGACCCAGACCGTAAAACAGGCCCCTCCTTGCCCGCTCTCGAAGCACATCCGCCCACTGAGGATCGCGACCGGACAGGTAAGTGCTGAACAATTCTACATCCTGCCGCTCGACCGCGTTGAGGAGTAGTTCGTGTATCTGTCGCACGTCAGCCTCGGCCGCCGCCACCGCCCGGCGCATCTGCCAGGCAAACAACGCATAGACCAGGCCCCCGGCCGCGGCGGCCACGACGACCAGGAGAAGCCAGGTCAGCCAGCGCGGCCGCGCCCGGACCAGCCGCTCTTCTCCGGCCGGCTCCTCCGCCCACTCGCTTTCTTCAGTAACCCAACGGAACTTTGCTGCCATCGTCGGAGTTAGAGTAAGGAGTTAGAGTTAGAGTCGTGCTACTCTAACTCTAACTCCATACTCAAGACTACTTTGTCCAGGCTATGGCCGTACAATCGTTGAAGTCGTGCGGCAACAAGTATTGGTAACCGGCGGCCGGGTTGGTCAGAATCAAGTAACCGTTGCCCCCTTGCACAAACCACTGCCCATCAGTTGTCCAATCACCAATGGGGAAAATGGTTGTATGGTCTATCTGGAGCGTCGTCACTTTCTCCTGGGCAATATCGTAGAGGTAATAATCACTCAGGCGCTGATTTAGATCATCATTAAAAGTGTCGGTTTGAACCACCAACCACCGGCCGTCTGGTGAGAAAAGCGGTTGTAAGAGGCCACCAGTCCGGTTTTCCCGCGTTAGTAGCAAAGTAGCTTCGTCAGATTCCCAGTTGTAACGCACCAGGAACTCCTGGCGGCCGGGGATGTCTACGACTGTCACAAAAAATAGGGAGGGGTGGGAGGGGTGCGCAGTCGCGTGGCTGATGTACCACTCCTCTGGGTCTATCAAGCCGGGCACGGCCGTGGCAAGCTTGTCGGCCGGCAATACAACTCGGGGCGCGTCGTCCCACACCGTGGCCACTACCACGTCTCCTAACAGGCTGATCGTCCGCAAATAACCATAAGTCTGTTCGTCCAACCAGAATGGTTCCCGGCCGATGCCAACCTGTTTGACCAGCTGTCCAAGACGGTCCCCACGAAAGAGGGTTGTCTCTGGCTGAAAACTGGAAAACTCATACCGCTCGATCAGGATGGTATGTGCGCCCCCAGGTGACCAGATTGGCAACCCGTTGACAGGGCTCAATGAACAGCCCAGGGAATGGCAGGTAGTCAGGTCAGCCAGGTTCACTGCGGCCAATTCATCCCCAGGACCATAGCCAGCCAGGGCCAGGAAGCGACCGGTTGGGTCCATCAGCCCGGTTGAATAATAAAAGGTGCGGCCCGTGATCACCGGTTGCTCCCGGCCGTCCTGCCACAACGCCAACGCCAACTGGTCGTTGGTGATAAACTGCTCCACCAAGGCCACCCCGCTGCCGTCCGGCAGCCCACTCATGACAACAAAATCCCGGTCGGCCAGGTCTACCGACCAGCTCTCTCTGGCCAGGTCATAGCGATACAGGTTATTCGCTCCGCCCCGCCCCTCGGCGCACATCAGCAGAATATCCTGCTCCGGCCGGAGTTCTTCCGGCAATGGCCCCTGGCTGGCGGCCACTTTTTCATAGACAAAAGCCTGCCAGGCCTCCTGGAAGGCCAGGTTGGTTTCATCCGGGTCGGTGACCCGGGCCAGCCAGACCTGCAAGTTCTCGGCGTTGTACAGTTGGCGCTGCATCACCACAGCCGGCAAGGTAGAGCGTTCCGTAACCAGGAACTCTACCAACGCATAGACCAGCCAGGCATCTGGGTGAGCCAGCACCTCGGCCGGCGTGGCGTCACTATGCCACAAATCCGTCAGTGGGCCCAACGACACCGGCCGGCTGAGAGCGCGGCGATAGTCGGCGCGGGTGAGGGGCCAGGGCTGCAGGCCCAACTGCCACAACTGGAGGTCCAGCAGCGCCCGGTAAAAAATGGCCTGCCGGCAACAGAGCCATTCTACCTTCTGGTTGATAGCTGCGGCCGCCAGCCGGCGGGCGTAGGCCTGCAAGAGGGCCTGGTAGCCGATTTCGTCTACCGGCCGGCCCACCAGGGTAGGCGCTGGTAGAACTAACCGGGGGGGAACATAAAACTCTTCCTCGGGAAGCCAGCTTGTCGGCGCGGCCAGTTCTTCCAGGATATCTGGGTTGGTCGCCAACTCGACCTCCAGGCTAAAATCGGGTCCGCACCCCAGGGCCGGGGTGGCGCAGAAAGCGGCCATTACACCTTCCAGGTCGGCCGCCAGGCGGTGGCCCAGCTCGGCGTCCCGGCCGGGAAAGGTCAATGAGAGGTAGCGGCCGTTGGATCGCACCGGCGTCCCCCAGAACTCCGCTGCGGGCGGCGAGAGCAGCCAGCGCGTCTCGCTCAGGCGATAGACGGCCGTTTGCTCCAGGTCAAAGGTCTTGGTGACGCCGTTGGTGGCCCTGAACTCGTAACGCTCCCGGAAGGCAACCTCGGCCGACCGCAAGTCCGGCGCGAGTGTTACTACCGCTCCGGCCGGCGCGTCCTCCGGCTGCCAGCGCAGCCCCAAGGGCTGGCGGTCCAGGAACAGCCCGGCCGTTAATAATGCCATCTGGCTCTGAGTCCAGGCTGGCTCCCGGCCGGAGAGCACTGAGTTCAGCAACTCCCCATCTGAGGCCAGCGCCGCCTCCACAACCAGGTGGTGGCTGGACAGAACGTCCGTTTCGACGGCCGTTGCAGCCTGGGCCGCCTGCTGGCGCAACAGGCGCAAAGCCGCAAACGTAGCCAACCCCACCAGCACCAGCGCCGCCAGCCACAGTCGCCAGCGCCGCCAGGCCGGCCGCCAGCCCAGGCTGGCCGGAGCCACCGTGTCTTCCCAGTGGCTCTCCTCGTCGGTGCGCCATTCAAAATCTGGTGACATACCATGATTGTAGGGGCATGATGCAAGTTGGCCTTGCCAACTACCATGCCCCTACGATCCTCATGCCCCTACAAATGCCGCGTAAAGGCAGTTTCGGTCCGGCGGCTCCACCGGAATCAGCCGGGCGTAATCGTGGGCCGGGGCCAGCAACGCCAGCATACTCCCTTCCGCTCGTAACAACCACTGGCCGTCGGCCGACCAGTCATAGGGCCAGATCTGTGGTGATCCACTGTCGCCAAAGGGCTGCGGCTGGACCCACCAGCGCCCGCCTTCCAGGTCATACAGATAGAGAGCCATCTGGCCGTCAACAAACAGGTTATTAACCGCCAGCGCCAGCCAGCGGCCGTCGGGCGAAAAGCCGGCCTGGTCACTAAACCAGGGAAAGTGGGCGCTCCTGAAACCCACATCCAGCGTTTGCAGCAGCATCCTGGCTCCGGAACCGACATCCCCGGCCGGATGCTCCACCGTAAAAAGGTAGCTCCGCCCCGTCTCTAAGACACCCAGCGAGTCGCTGACCGGGCCCCTGGCTGGATCGGTGACGATTAGGTAGACCAGATCCGGCTGCGCCGGATTGATAAAAACGCGGTCTATGAAGAGATCGTCGTCCACTTCTTCTGGGGGCAGCAGAGGCGTCAGGTCGGCCAACGTGATCATTATCCGCAGGGAGCCGGTTTCGCCAGCCACCAGCGTCACCACCTCCTGGTTATTCTCGCCAACCGGCCCGGCCGCCGGACGGATATAGCCCATCGTCGCGTTATCCAGCCAGAACGGAGCGTAGCCCTGCCCAATTTCCACCGCCTCTGCCCCCGGCTCGGGTAACCACAATAATTCTGTGGCCGATGCCGGGCCAGGGCCATCTGTTTCCGGCTCTCCTGTCCAATTCTCTACGGCGATCATTTGCTGCCCGTCCGGCGACCAGGTCGGCCAGCCCGGCAACGGTATCAGGTCGCAGGTCTCCGGCCGGCACTGCTGCCGGTCTACCAGCGCCAGTTGGGGCAGCGCCTCGTTCTCGCCCAGGATAACCAGAAGCAGCCAGCGGCCGGTGGGGTCGGCCCAGCCGACAAAAAAAGTCTGCTGGCCGCTGGCCAGCGGCCGGTAAAGCTCAACCAGTTCGCTCGCCCGCCACCAGAACAGGCTGGACGACTCCTCCGGCTCGGCAAAAGGCAGCGATTGCAGCAGCAGGCCCTCGTCGCCGGGCAGCGGCCGCATAATCGTAAAGCCCGGACCAAGCGCAACTTCTTCCTGCCACTCGTTCGTGGCCAGGTTAAAACGATAAAGCGTGCCCAACCCACTATCCAGTCCTGACCCCTGGACGTCATAGCAGACTGCGACCATATCTTCTTCCGGCAGAGGCAGCGGCGGGTCATTGCCGGGCGTGGTCCGGCTGCGCTCATATACGAACGACAGCCAGGCCGCCTCCAGGGCCGGGTCTATGTTGCCCCCAGGAATAACCACGTCCAGCCAATTGGTGGTGGCCGATAGGGAGGCTACCTGGCGCTCCAGTTCTGCGACCGAACGATCGGTGACTTCGGCCAGGAGAAACTCAATCAGCGCGGCCGCCACCTGGCCATCCTCGACCATATCTAGCGGCGTGCTGGCCATTTGCCACAGGCGCGGCAGGCGCGGCAACAGGCGTTCGTAATCGCCGGCCGAAAGCGGCCACGGTTGCAGAGCCAGTTGCTCTAACTGCCTGGCCAGGAGGGCCCGGAACAAGGGCGCGCGGCGGCAGCACTCCCAATCAACCTGGTGGCTGATGACGGCCGTGGCCACCCGGCTGGCGTAGCCACGGAAGAGGGCCTGATAGCCGGCTTCGTCCACCGGCACGCCCACCAGGGTCGGCGCCGGCAGGACCAACCGCCGGCCGTCCTCCAGGACAATCGCCTGGTCGGCCGCTACCAGCAGGCTGCTGGGGTCCGTCTCCAGCCTCACATCCAGGAACAGGTTGGCCGGGCAGTTCAGGTCGGCCAGGATGGTACACACTTCGCCCACCTTCTCATCCAGGTCGCGAGCCAGGCGCAGGGCAATTTCCCTGTCCCGCTGGGGATACATAAGGGTGAGCCTGGTTCCGCGCGTCATGCCCATTTCTCCCCAGAACTCTTCTTCTGGTGGCGACAGCAACCAGCGGGCCGAGCCCTGGCGGAAAATGGAAGTCAACTGGAGCTGGACTGTTTGCGTCACCCCGTTGCCCACGTCCATGGTATAAACACCCGTGGCCGTCACCACCGCTTCTCGCAAATCCGGCGACAGGGTTGTGTCGGCAATCTGGGGTGGGTGACCGTTGAGGTGCAGCCCCATCGCCGGCCGGTCAAATAGTCCTTTCTTTTCCAGCAGTTCCTTCTCGGCCTCCGTCCACTCCGGGTCACGGCCGGAAAGGACCAGGTGGAACAATTCGACGTCGCCTTCCTCGGCCGCCGTCCACATCAGGTCAAAGCTGGTCGTTATCTCCTCAGAGGTGTCGCTTTCTGTCTGGTCTACCTGCTCCCGAAGCTGGCGGACGACGACGAACCCCAGCAGGCCGAGGACAAAGAACACCCCCAACACCAGTGGCCAGCGGCGCTCACTGGCCGCCCGGCGGGGAGCCTCCGGGGCATCGGCCACACCCTCGGCCCAGGCGTTATCTTCTTCTGTTCGCCACTCAAAATCTTTCGCCATTGTTCCTCAAGAACGGCCGTACAGGGCGCGGTAAATGGCATGGCCAACGTAAATGCGCTCAATGTACAACCGCGTTTCGGCAAAGGTAATGTTTTCCTTATAAACGTCTATGTCCTGGGAGCCCTGGCGGGCCCACCGGGTGGCGTTGCCAGGGCCGGCGTTATAGGCCGCCAGCGCGGCCGGTACACTGCCTTCAAAAGCCTCCAGTTGTTCGTTCAGGTAAAAGGCGCCAAAGGCAATGCCCACCACCGGCCGGTATAAATCCTCGTTGTCGTAATCGGGCCAGGCCAACTGCTGGGCAATGTAAGCCCCCGTCTCGGGAATCACCTGGCTCAGCCCCTGGGCCACGGCCGAAGAGGTGGCAAAGCTCTCAAACAAGCTTTCCTGGCGCACCAGGGCAAACTGGAGCAGCGGATCGTAGCCGTACTCGTCGGCCTGGGGCAGGATCAGGTCGCCGTAGTAAACGGGGTAAGCCAGCCGGGCCAGGAAGCGTGGCGCTTCCAACGCCGTCATCCCCGTCAGGCGCAGCACCGAGCTGGCCGCCAGGATGGAGGAACGGTACAGGCCCAACTCGCTAAAATGGAGGGCCAACTGGTAGCTGGCCAGTACGTCTTCGCTGTAAGCTGTGCGGACAGCTTCCAGCTCGCGCCGGGCTTCCTCACGCAGGCCAATGCGCCACAGCTTCTCCCCCCGCGCCAGTCCGCCACTCTGGGCCAGCTCGGCCGGCAACGAACGAATGTCCGTTCCCGGCTCCAGCCCCAGCCAGTTCCGCAGCCACTCCTCGGCTGCCGCCTGCTCGGCTTCCTGGTCGAAGGCCAGGTCAAGCTCCCCGACCGGTTCAAAAGGCGCAATCCCGGCGGCGATGTGCCGGGCGCGCCAGGCGTAATAGCCCTCACCGCCGGCCTGGGCGGCCAGCTCCAGGTACGGCTGGGCCTCTTCCTCCGGTAGCGTCTTCAACAACCAGACCATAGCCGCTGCGCCAGATTCCCGGTCCGGGTAACTCTCGGCCAGATTTTGCCAGATAGCCACCGCTTCGGCCTGATAACCCATGATCCGCAGCAAAAAAGCGGCCCGGTAAAGCGCTTCCGGAGCGTCCTCGTGCCAGGAGTAGGTTTCGGCCAGTTCCTGGTAGCGGGCCACGGCGCCGGCCAGGTTGCCCAGGCGCTCGGTCAGCGCCGCCGCCCACCAGGCGGCAAAAACGGCCTGCTCCCCATCCGGGTATTGCTCCAGGTAGGTCAGGTAACTATCCACTGCGTCGGTCAACAGACCGGCTCGCGCCTGCAGTTTGGCCCGCTCAATCCAGCCCTGGGAGGAGGCGGCCGCGTCGGCGGCGTTGGCCCTGATGTACTCGTCTATCTCGGCTACGGCCGCCGTCGTATTGCCCAGCCCCTCGTAGGACCAGGCCAGGTAAAGGTGGACGTCTTCGCGATGGACCGGGTTGGCGGCCACAAAACGGTTGAAGGCGGCCACGGCCGGCTCGTAGGCCCGGGCGTAGTAATCCACCAGCCCGCGCTGGAATTCATCCACCCCGACCCCGGCGTCCACCAGGGCAATCAACGCTTCATAACTGGCATAGGAGCGGGGATAGTTGTTGACGGCCGCCAGGTAACGCTCGTGAGCTGTTACGGCGTTGCCGGCCGCCAGTTCGGCCGAGCCGGCCAGGTAAAGGGCTTCGCCCCGCGTGTTCTCAGTCTGGGCCACAGCCAGGATGGCGTCGTACTGGGCCACGGCCGCGGCGTAGTTTCCGGCATTCTCGTAAACACGGGCCAGTTGCAGCCGCAATTCCACTTCCACCACCCGGTGAACGGCGCTGGCCACGGCCGCTTCCAGGGCAGCCACGGCCGCGCCATCGTCGCCCAGGATGACGTAGCAGGCGGCCATTCTCGGCTGGACGTAGGCGGCCATGTCCGGATTGGCTGCCAGGTAACTTTCATAGGCCCCCATGGCCGCGGCGCAGTCGCCGCTGGCCTGTTGCAGTTCGGCCAGGTAGAAGTAAGCGTCGGCCGGGTAAAGCCCCGTCTCCTGGGCAGCCTGGGCGGCCGGCCCACTGCCACCGCCGGCTCCGCCCGTCAGCGCCAGCAACTCGTTAAAGGCGTTGCCGGCCTCGGTGTAGCGGCCGGTCTGCCAGTAAGCCAGCCCCAGCCCTTGCAGCGCTGCCAACCGTCCGGCCGTCTCCAGCTCGCCGGACTGCAGGGCCGCCCGCAACTCCAGGGCGGCCGCTTCATAATTCTCGTTGCGCAGGTGAGTCTGTCCCAGGGCCAGCCGTTCTACCGGGGAAGGGGTAGCCGTAGGGATTGGAGTCCTGGTGGCCGTCGCCGTAACGGTGGGCGTTGCCGGGGGCGTCGCCGGGTCGCCGGTACCTTCGGCCTGGCTCGTCGGCTCAGGGGTATTGGTCGGCACGCCCGGCGCTAAAGTGGGCGTTGGCGGCCGGGCAGCCGGGCTCTGCGCTACCCCGCCGGACAGCTCGCCGCCATTCCCGGCACAGGCGGCCAGGAAAACGCAAACCAATAGGAAAAGGGCAATTGTAGTTGCTTTTTGAGTAAGGTTCGTCACCTGTTATTTCTCTGCCTCGGTGAGCAACCCCCAACCCAGGTAAATCGGCGCAATTTGGGTCAGGCCCAACCAGGTAAACAAAATGGTCACACCCAGCTTCACCAGCCGCAACTGCTCGCTCATGCTCGATCGCGTCTGCCGGATCAGGTCGTTGGTTTCCGTGACCAGACGAATGTAGTCGTCCAGCAGCGGTTCAATCTGGGCCATACTGCTATTAATTGTATGCAGATCCGTCGCAATGGTGTCAATATTATCACCAATGAGCGCCAGGTTATTATTAGTAACGTCCATGTATACTTCCAGGCCGCGCAGCCGCTCCGGCATGCCCTCCAGGCTCTCGCCAATCTGGTTGACTGATTCGTCGAAAGGAACTTCGGGATCGTAATCCACCCCCAGGTCAAAACCGAGGTCTATGCCAAGGATGGTCCGTTCCACCCGGAAGGCGCTTAATGTTCTTAATGTCCGGTCAATAATGCCGGCCACCTCGGCCATTTGGGGGATGGTCGCCTCCACCGCTTCCAGACCGTTTGGCACGTCGTTGGTAGCCACCTGGGTCACCTGGTCCAGCAGCGGCCGGGTATCACTAATGGTCTGAGAGACGTTCATGGCCGTTTCCTCGACAGTCTCCAGCCCATCTTTCACCTGGCCAACCGTCGTCTTGGTCAGTGCCAGAGAGTCGTTGACTGTATCCAGACTTTGCGACGTCAAGCTCAGGCTGGTTTCCAGACCCTGGCCAATATCTCCCACCACCTGCCGGCCGATAATCACCCCAACCACACTCAAGGCCACACCCGAAATTCCGATCAACAACATCACAATCCCTAACACTCTCCGCAACATCCCTTCTTCTCCTCAAAAGCCATAAGCTATCAGCTATCAGCTATTAGTTCTCAGTCCTCGCGGTTGGCCTCGCCAACTACACTCATTACTCATCGCTCATCGCTCATCGCTATAAACTTTCCCAGTTATCCCCTCATAGACCAAATCCGGCAAGACGCTGGCGACGGTTTCACGGTCAATCACTTCCTCACGCCCGGCGGCCGTGGCCAGGGCGGCCAGCGCCAGGTTGATGGCGTCGTAAGCCGGCCCGGCGTAAGGACCGGCCGTTTCCTCGAACGGCGTCACCCCGGCGTAAGCCTGGCGAAAATCGGCCGGCAGCAGGGAAGGCTCTACCTGGCCAAACGGTGGCCCGGCCGTGGCAATGAACGGCAGGCCAGCCGCGGTATAAACAGGCCCGGCCGCAGCCGTCGTCTCCGTCAGCCAGTGGCCGACCACTACCATCACCGCCGGGTCTATAGCCAGGGCCGTGGCTACGTCGGCCGCCAGCTCCGGGTCGCCGCTGTCGTCCAGGGCCACCAGGCCCACCCGGTAGCGGCCTACCCCACCAGCGCCATTGACCTGGCGAACGGCCAGCCGGACGCTGTAAATCACGTCGTAGCCTACCGGCCGGTGCTGGCCCTCAAACGGCGCCACCAATCCAATCTTCACCACCGGCTCCACGCTGCCACAGCCGGACAGGAGAAAAGCAGCCAGGAGCAAGCCCCAAAAAGTGGTAATTGGTAATTGGCTAATTGAGTTATTAAGTGATTGCCAGCAACCTTTGGTGGCCAATCTCCAATCCTTCGGACTGAGTCTCAGGACGAAGTCTCTAATCTCCAATCTCCAATCTCAAGTCCCTACCGGCAACGCTCCACATTGGCCAGATGTTCCTCATAGGTGGCGCTGAAGAGGTGCGAACCGGGAATGGCGGCCGCGCAATCGGCGACAAAGAACAGGTAATCGGTCTCGGCCGGGAAGGCCACCGCCTCCAGTGCTGCCAGGCCAGGGTTAGCAATCGGGCCGGGCGGTAAGCCTGGATAAAGATACGTGTTGTAGGGAGAATCCAGCTCCAGGTCTACCTGGAAAAGGGGCGACTTCCACCACTGATCCGTGGCCGCCTGGTAGCCCAGGGCATACTGGATCGTCGGGTCGGCCTCCAGGTTAATCCCTTGCTCCAACCGATTGAAGAAAACGCCGGCCATTACCGGCCGCTCTTGGGCCACGGCCGCTTCCCGCTCGACAATAGAAGCCAGCGTTACCGCCTGGAAAACGGTCAGGCCACGGACGCCAATTGCCTGGCGCATGGCCGGCGTCACCCGCCGGCCGAAATTGTCCAGCATCAACTGGACCAGGTAGGCGGCGTCGGCGTCGGCCGGCAGGCGATACGTATCTGGAAAGAGAAAACCCTCCAGCGTGGCCTCAGGCGGCAGCGAGGCCAGGAAATCGTACCGGCTCAGGTCAAAGGCAGCCTGGCGCTCGACAATGGCCAGGAATGCGACGGGGTCTACCTGGCCCGGCCGATCTTCGGCCAGGTAATCGGCCAGCTCCCCGTAGCGCCACCCCTCGACAAAACGTACCTCCACGTCCTGGGCAAAAGCCCGGGTCAGGGCCTGGGCCAGTTCCGGGGTCGTCAATTGCGGGCTAAGCTGGTACGTTCCTGCCTCCAGCCGGTCGTCCAGCCCGTAGAAGCGAAGGTAATTGGTAAACAGCTCAGGATCGCCCAGCAGCCCGGCCGCCGCCAGGTTAGCCGCTATCTCGTCGGCGCTCTGGCCAGCCGCAACGACAAAAGTCACCGGCTCCTGCCCCGCCCCCACCGGCTGGTCCAATTCCTTGGCCCGCGAAGCCAGGTATCTTTGCAGGTACAGGCGCTCCAGGGCGTTCAGCTCTGGACTGCCGCCCTCCACCGCAACCCCGCCTGCCAAACGGGCTTCCTGCAGGCGGTCGTACACTAAGACGCCGGCCGTCAGGCAACCGGTAACCGTCACAAAAAGAACAGCCAGCCGGATTAGCCAGACCATCGTTGCGGCCTTACCTTTTTTCTGGGTGTATGGGTCGCGACGTCGGCGCATGTTGGTCAGCATAGTGAAATGACAGGTTCCCGGCCGTCAGCCGGTTTCCGGGCCGGCCGCTTCATCGGCCTGTTCCGGCCGGTGGAGGTCCGCACCAGCCACAGGCCGATGGGCGTCCAGGTACGATTGCAAAATAAAGGCTGCGGCCACGGCGTCTACCCGTTCTCGCAGCTTCTGGCCTTTTTTGCCGCGCGCCCGCAGGCTGGCCACGGCATCTACCGTCGTAAAACTTTCGTCCCACAGTTCAATGTCTACGCGAACGTGGCCGGCCAGCCCGGTGGTATAATCCCGAACCCAGGCCGCCGTAGACCCTTCTTCGCCAGACAGTAACGTGGGCAATCCTACGATTAACAAAGTTACCCCTTGTTCGTCAACTATCCGGCTGATTTTCTCAAAATCCGCTAAGCGGGCGCCCCGTTTCAACACGGTAAAGGCCCGGGCCAGCGTCCGGCTTTCGTCGCTCAAGGCCACGCCAATACGCTTTTCGCCCAGGTCCAGGGCCATTACCCGGCCGGAAAACCTGACCTTCTCCATTCCCTATTTTTAACACAAAATCCGATCTTGTGTCCTACGCTCTGCCTACGTTATGGGGCCTAAGCCGCGCTCCTCCCCTTGCGTCTCCGTATCCCCGCGTCACCTTGTCACTCCCCACCACTCCTCCCGGTTCCCTACACCTCTACACCCCTACACCACCACACCTCTACATCCCCTCACCCCCTGACCGCCAGCCCGGTTGGCGGCCGTTCGGTGTCCATCGCCGCCACCAGGAGCGGCAGATTCAGCCGGCCAAAGCTCTCTTTAGCCTCCTGCCACATCGCTTTACCCCGTTCCGGGTTTCCTAACTCCAGCTCATAACCAGCCCAGGCTCGCAACGTCCAGGCCCGCTCCCGCTCCATACCAAACTCCGTATAAATCTCCAGGCTTCGGCCAAAACAGGCTGCGGCGTCCCGTGTTCCCCCGTTGCCCTCTTCCGGGCTCACGGCAATCGGCTCACTCAGGCGAGCCGCCACCAGTCCCAGCGCCAGCCAGGCGCCCCCCCGGTCTTCCTTGTCACCAGACTGCCGGGATAAGGCCAGCGCCTGCTGCGCCGCTGCCAACGCCTCGGCCGTTTTCCCCAATCCCAGGTAGGCTTCAGTCAAGAAGCGGTGCGCCTCAGACAGGCCAAACCAGCCGCTGCTGGCTGCTTCAATCACTTGTTGCAAGTTGTCAATCGCCGCCTGGAACTCGCCCAGGCCCACCAGCGCCCCGGCCAGGTTGCTCTGGCCGACGAAGACGCTGCTGCGGTTGCCTAATTCGTGAGCCAGGGCCAGCCCTTCCTCGTAGAGGGTCACCGCCCGCCGGTAATCACCTCGCAACCGGGCTGTCTCACCCATGTTGCTCAGAGTGGTCGCTTCGCGGGTGCGGTTGCCCAACTCGCGGTTCAGCGCCAGCGAGCGCAGCCGGTAATCGTCGGCTTCGGCGTACCGGCCGAGGGCGTTGCAGATCGAGCCCAACATGTTCAGGCTTTCCGACATCTGGTGGCGCTCGTTCAGACGGGTGCTCAGCTCCAGGCATTCTTCGGCCAGCCCCATCGCCGTCTCGTTCTGGCCCAGGCGGTAGAGGGTCCACGACTTGCGCAACAACGCCCTGGCCAATTCGGCCGGCCGGGGCGGTTCCAGGGAACGGACAATCTGCTCCAGCCGTTTCGCCGCTTCCAGGGCGGCCTGGTGGTTGCCCTGGTGCTCCTGGATCTGGGAGATACCATGCCAGGCGTTGGCCTGGGCCAGGAGGTCGCCGCTGAATTCGGCCGCCGCCAGCATGGCCCGGAATGCTCCTATCGCCTCGCCGTAACGGGCCTGGTGGCGCAACACTTCCCCTATCCTGCTCTGCAGGGCAATCAGTTGCGACTGGCGGGTCCGCTCTGAAACGGCCGGGAGGAAATCCACGGCCTTTTCGTAGTAGTCCAGAGCCGCCTGGAAAGCAAAGGCGTCTTGAGCCTGCCGGCCGGCCCGGTCATACCATTCGGCGGCCCTGGCCTTATCGCCGGCCTGCTCATAATGTTCGCCAATCAGCCCGGCGTATTCACCGGCCCGCTCGCCGCTTTGATCAATCAACCACTCGGCGGCGCGGGCGTGGTAACGCCGCCGTAGCCGCTTCAACGTCCCCTCGTAGGTCACCTGGTGGAGCATGGTATGCTTGAAACGGTACTCTTCCGTACCGGCAAAGGCCGTTTCCTTGCGCCGAATGATAATGCCTTTTTCGCGCAGCATGCCGAGTGCGGCCCTCGCTTTTTCCAACAGGTGGACCAGATCGCTCACCTGCTTTTCCGCCGCCAGGTAAGCCACTGCCCCATCCCAAAAAACGCGCCCGACCACGGCCGCCTGCTGCAGCACCTCCTGCTCCTCCGCCGTCAGGCCGTCCAGGCCCGCCTGGAGCACTCCGGTCAAGGTAGCCGGGATGTGAACCCCGGCCAGCCGGTCTACGGTCACCTGCCAGCTCTTCTCACCAGGGACAATGATGTTGTCGTCAACGAGCATCTTGAGCAGCTCTTCAATGTAGAAAGGGTTGCCTTCCGCTCGTTCCACGATCATATCTGGTAATTGAGGCGGCAGCTCCGGCACTTTCCGCAAAACATCCAGCACCATTTGCCGGCTGGCCTCGTCGGAAAGCAACGGCAGCTCCAGACGCGTGTGACGCGGCGCGTGCTCGCCCCACAACGGCCGCCAGGCAAAGAGCGACGGCCGGGCCGTGCAAACGGTCAGCACCGGCAGGTCGTACAGCGTCCGGCTCAAATACTCGATTAAATCCAGCGAATCACCGTCCGCCCACTGAATATCTTCAAACAACAACAACGCCCCATTGTCCTCCTGGGCCACGGCGGCAAAAAAGCGGCGGATGTGTTGGAACGCCCGGTTGCGGATCTGGCGGGCGTCGTCCAGGATGCCCATGAGGTATGGGCTTTGGGAAAAATCAAAACCCATAAGCTGGCCGGCAAAATGGGCTGCCTCCTGGCCCTGTTGGGCGCCCAGGAAGCCGACGAAGCCCTCCTCCAGTTTCTGGCGAGCCGCGACCACGCTGTCACTATCCTGGATTTGAAAACGGAAGGCGAACATGTCCCGGACCAGGCCATAGGGCAAATTTTGCATTTCCACCCGGGCGTGCCCTTTGAAGTAAAGCACTTGCTCAGACAGCAACTCTACCCAGTTGTCAAACTCGTCGAGCAAGCGCGACTTGCCCACCCCCGTTTCGCCGACAATGGTGACCAGCGTGGCCTCACAGGCCGCCATCGCCTGGGCCATCGCCTGTTGCAACGCATTTAGCTCGGCGTCTCGGCCGAACATGCGCGTCTCCACCCCTTCAACCTCCCAACTGGCCATGTGGAAGGCGCGCGGCTTTTCCCGCGTGACGTGGTAGACCTCCACGGGTTCCGGCCGGCCGGGTATCTCCGCCGGCGGCAGCGCCACGGCGTCGAAAACGCCGCGCACGTGGCGATAAGTGTTATGGGTAACGACCACCCTGGCTTCCGGCCGGGCGTGTTGCAGCCAACTGGCCACGTTGACCGTGTCGCCAATGGCCATAAACCCCCCGTCCAGGCCTATCGTATCAAACAGGATCAGCCCGGTGTTAATCCCGACACGAAGCCGCAGCGGCGCTGGCAGAGGGTGATCCCGGTTAAATTCAGCAACCTCCTGCTCCAGGGTCAGCGCCGCCCGGACAGCCCGTTCCGGGTCGTCCTCGTGGGCCGTCGGCGCGCCAAAAACGGCAATCGTATTGTCGCTAATTGGCCGGTTGGCTTTGCCCCCATAGGTGGTAATGACCTTGTTCAGGCGTTCCCACACCGCGCCGGTCAGGCTACTCCCAACCGACTGGGCAGCGGCCGACAGACTATCTATATTGACAAACAGGACGGTGACTTGTTTACGCTGCTGGGCCACGGCAACAACACCTACTACATACAACAATCAGGGCACGGCCTGCATCAGGGAGGATAATTGGCAACGTAATCACTCTATCGTACCACACTTTTTATAATGCCACTACCACCAGGTTTGTCCAACCTCCCGGGGGTTCAAGCGATCCAATCGCCAACCTCTGGGAGGTGAATGATTGACAACTGTAGAGGGCACTATACAATCTGTCTGTATCTGGCGGACTTCACCTTGCCGATCGGGCAAATCTGGATCCATACGAGCGTTTGCAGGCGCTTTACCAGAGAAGGTGTTTTCATGTTTGACTCTGTTGAGTCAACCCAGGCAACGTTAGCAGGCCACCACTACATTGCCGACATTGGTCTGAGCACCAGCCTCTTCCTGGCGCTCAAAATGGGCAAGGCCATCTTTCTGGAAGGCGAGCCGGGTGTGGGCAAGACGGAAGTGGCCAAAGTTCTCAGCCGCGCTTTCCAGACGCCGCTTATCCGCCTGCAATGTTACGAAGGGCTGGATGTTAACCAGGCGGTGTACGAGTGGAATTACCCGCGCCAACTGCTGGAAATTCAGGCCCGCCACCTACACGCCAACGGTTCGGAGCCGGTCACAGACGACATTTTTACAGAGACGTTCCTGTTGAAACGGCCGCTCCTCCAGGCCATTACCTCCAGTCACGACCAGGCGCCTGTGCTGCTCATTGACGAACTGGACCGCGCCGACGAAGAGTTTGAAAGCTTTTTGCTGGAACTGCTGTCGGATTTCCAGATCACTATCCCCGAAATAGGCACGCTCCGCGCCAAACACAGACCGATCGTCGTCATCACCTCCAATCGCACCCGCGAAATCCACGACGCCCTCAAGCGGCGCTGCGTTTACCACTGGATTGACTACCCTTCCCGTGAAAAAGAAATCGAGATCTTGCGTCTGAAAGCGCCGGGCATCTCCGAGCAATTAGCCAGCCAGGTCGTCGCTTTTATCCAGGCTGTGCGCCGGCAAGAGCTATACAAGCTCCCCGGCGTGGCCGAAACGCTTGACTGGGCCGAAGCGTTGGGGCATTTGCAAACCCAACGTCTCGATGCGGCCGTCGTCAACAATACGCTGGGCATCATCCTCAAATACCAGGACGACGTAGACAAAATACGTGGCCAACCCGTTGCCGAACTGCTGGTCGAAATAGCAACCGATCCTTAACCTCCCGGACGCTCCTCCAAGGGCGGCGGTTTGATATAGCCGCCTCCGGAAAGTTGTTGACACGCCTATGACCACTGAATCGGGCTACTTCCTGGAAAATATCCTGCTGTTTCCCCGTCTGCTGCGCCAGGCTGGCCTGCCGGTCTCGCCAGAGCAAAGCCTGGATTTTGCCCGGGCCCTGACGCTCATTGACGTTGGCAGCCAGGACCAGGTTTACCATGCCGCCCGCAGCTTTCTCGTCACCCGGCAGGAGCACTTACAGTTATTTACCGTCATTTTTAACCGTTTCTGGCAAGCGGCCGGCGCCGGTCCAACACCCCGGCCACAGCCAATGCCCATCGCCCCCCGCCAGCAAAAGCAGCGCCCGCCACTCACCCCCATAACACTCATGGCCCAAAAAGCCGGCCAACAGGACCAGGAACGAGACGTTACCGACCGGTCAGAAACCTATAGCCCGGCCGAACTCTTGCAGCACAAAGCATTCGCCGACATGACGCCAGAAGAGCTGGAAACGGTCAAGCGCCTCATTCAGGAAATGCAATGGGAGGTGAGCCGGCGCGTCACCCGCCGCCGGGTAGCCGACCGGCGCGGCCACCTGTTACACCTGCGCCGGGTCATGCGTACCGCCGCCCAGTACGGCGGCGTTCCCTTACAACTGGCCTGGCAAAACCGGAAAGTCAAGCAGCGGCCGCTGGTCCTCCTGGCCGACGTCAGCGGCTCGATGGAAAAGTACGCCCGCCTCATGCTCCAGTTCTTCTACAGCGTCAGCCACAGTTTCAAAGAAGTCGAATGCTTCGTTTTCGGGACACGCCTGACTCGGATCACCCCCCAGCTCAAATTGAAAAACATTGACCGGGCCATAGACGAAGCGGCCGGCGAGGTTGTAGACTGGGCCGGCGGCACGCGCATCGGCGATAGCCTCCGTACTTTTAACCGCCGCTGGAGCCGCCGCGTGCTGCGGCGTGGCGCCATCGTCCTCCTCGTCAGCGACGGTTGGGAACGCGGCGACGTGAGCGGCCTCAAGCAGGAAATGGCCTATTTGCAGCGCCGCTGCCACCGGCTTATCTGGCTCAACCCATTGCTGGGCAAAACTACTTACCGGCCGTTGGTCGAAGGCATGTCCGCCGCCCTGCCCTACGTGGACGACTTCCTACCGATCCACAATTTGCAAAGCCTGACCGCCATCGCCAGGCGCCTGGCCTCTTTAAGGCAATCTGGCCCTACCTCGACCTCCCGGAGGTCTAAGCGATGAAATCACCGCGGCCGATTGCCCAAACCTCCGGGAAGTTCGCCTGAAAAGTAAAAGGAGCAAAAGCCTATGAAAATAGCCGGACAATAGAGTGGTTTCCTGAAATAGCTGTCGAACGATTTTGCAAAACCGTTCTACATTCCGCGAGAAGGAGGTACGTATGATTCCAGGTGAATTTGATTACTATGCGCCCGGCACCCTGGCCGAAGCAGTGGCCCTGCTGCGGGAACATGGGGACGACGCCAAGCTCCTGGCCGGGGGCCAAAGTCTCATTCCCGCCATGCGCTTTCGCCTGGCCCAGCCAATGGTCTTGATTGATCTGAACCGCGTAGACGGGCTGGCCTACATTCGCGAGGACAACGGCCGCCTGGCCATTGGCGCCATGACCCGCGAGGCAGAGCTGGAGGAGTCAAGCCTGGTGCGAAGCCGGTACGCCCTGTTGGCCGACGCCTCCCGGGTCATTGCCGACCCCATCGTCCGCAACCGGGCCACGGTCGGTGGCAACCTTGCCCACGCCGACCCGGCCAACGACCACCCGGCGGTGATGTTGGCTTACAACGCCGAAGTAATGGCCCTTGGCCCCAAGGGCCCACGGGCTATCCCCATTGACAATTTCTTCGTCGGCCTGTTTGAGAACGCTTTGGCCCACGACGAGATTCTGACCGAGATCCGCATTCCCGCCCCCGGTCCCAACAGCGGCGGTGTGTATCTCAAAATGGAACGCAAAGTCGGGGACTATGCCGTTTCGGCCGTGGCTGTACAGTTAACGATGAGCGGCGATACCTGCACGGCGGCGCGCATTGCCCTGACCAACGTCAACCCCACCCCGATGCGCGCCCGAAATGCCGAGCAGGCCCTGATCGGCCGGGCGATCACCGAGGAAGTGCTCGAAGCGGCCGGACAGGCAGCCGCGGCCGAGTGCGATCCGTCGCCGGATTTGCGCGGTTCCGCCGCCTATAAGCGGGACCTGACGCGGGTCTTGACCAAGCAGGCTATTCGTCAGGCCGTGGAGCGGGCCAGAGGAGGAAGAGCATGAGCAAACATACTATTACCCTGACTGTGAACGGGCAAAGCTACAGCCGCGAGGTAGCCGCCCGGTTGCTGTTGGTCCATTTTATCCGTGAGGCGTTGGAGTTGACCGGCACGCACATCGGCTGTGATACGACGAGCTGCGGCGCCTGCATAGTGTTGTTGAACGGCCGGGCCGTCAAAAGCTGCACCGTTTTCGCCGTCCAGGCCAACGGCGCTGCCATTGAGACCATTGAAGGCGTCGCCCAGAACGGCCAGTTGCACCCGCTGCAAGAAGGCTTCTGGGAAAAGCACGGCCTGCAGTGCGGCTTCTGCACCCCCGGCATGATTATGAGCGCCAAATATTTGCTGGCCAGGAACGCTAACCCCAGCGAAGAAGAGATCCGCCAGGCTATTTCCGGCAATTTGTGCCGCTGCACCGGCTACAATAAGATCGTTGAGGCTATTCAATATGCGGCCGCCAAACTCAACGCGGCCCAGGAGGAGGTCCCGGCATGACAGTCCACGACCCGAACAAACCCAAGCATGTAGCCAATCGCTTTGAAAGCAAGCACGCCGCGCCCGAAGGCTCGTCGGCCGTCGTCGCCACCAGCGAAGAAGTGCGGGTAACCACTCCGCCGGAGATTAGCGGCATGGGCCACCGCCTGAAGCGCAAAGAGGACCCCCGTTTCATTCAGGGCAAAGGGCGCTACATTGACGATTTCAAGCTGCCAGGTATGCTCTACATGGACATCGTCCGCAGCCCCTACGCCCACGCCAGAATCGTCAACATTGACGCCAGCGCCGCCCTGGCCATGGACGGCGTCCTGGCCGTCATTACCGGCAAAGATTTAGCTGCTCACAACCTCCACTGGATGCCGACCTTGATGTCCGACACGCAGATGGTGCTGCCCACGGAAAAGGTCGTCTACTATTCCCAGGAAGTGGCCTGCGTCATTGCCACTGACCGCTACACTGCCGCCGACGCCATCGAGAAAGTCATCGTCGAGTATGAGCCGCTGGATCCGGTCGTGGACCCGTATAAGGCGCTGGAAGACGCCGTCATCGTCCGGGACGACAAGGAGCTGAAGACCAACCGCATCTGGCACTGGGAGGCGGGCGACAAAGAGGCGACGGATCGGCTCTTTGCCACGGCCGCCCACGTCGTCAAGCAGCACGTCTACCTGCCGCGCATCCACGTCGCTTCCATTGAAACGTGCGGCATGGTCGCTAATTACAACCCGGCCACCGGCAAAATGCAGCTTTACATGACCACCCAGGCCCCCCACGCCATCCGCACCGTCTTTGCCCTGGTCAGCGGGCTGCCGGAGCAGAAGATCCAGGTCATTTCGCCGGACATCGGCGGCGGCTTTGGCGGCAAGGTCCCGGTCTACCCCGGTTACGTCGTCTGCGCCGTCGCCAGCCTGCTGATTGGCAAGCCGGTCAAGTGGATTGAGGACCGCAGCGAGAATTTGACGGCCGACTCCTTTGCCCGCGACTATCACCTGGACGCCGAGCTGGCGGCTGACGAAAGCGGCAAAATTATTGGCTTGCGGGTCACCGGCCTGGCCGATCACGGCTGCGCCGACGCCGCCGCCAACCCGTCCAAGTTCCCGGTCGGCCTGTTCAGCATCTGCACCGGCTCCTACGACATGCAGGCCGCCCACATCAGCTTCGACGCCGTCTACACCAACAAGCCGCCCGGCGGCGTGGCCTATCGCTGCTCCTTCCGGGTCACGGAAGCGGTCCACATGATCGAGCGGCTGGCCAGCATCATGGCTCACGAGCTAGGCCAGGACCCGGCCGAGTTCCGCCTGAAGAATTTCATCCTCAACGATCACTTCCCCTACAAGTCGCCCACCGGCTGGGAGTATGACAGCGGCAACTACCACGCCGCGCTGCGCAAAGCGATGGACATCATCGGTTACGACGAGCTGCGCCGGGAGCAGGCCGAGAAGCGAGCCCGCGGCGAACTGATGGGCATTGGCATTTCCAGCTTCACCGAGGTAGTTGGCGCCGGTCCGGCGCGCGATTACGACATCCTGGGCATCAAGATGTTCGACTCGGCCGAGATCCGCATCCACCCCACCGGCAAAGCCATCGCTCGCTTCGGCACCAAGTCGCAAGGGCAGGGACACGAAACGACCTACGCCCAGATCATCGCCGAGGAGCTGGGGCTGCCGGCGGCCGACGTGGACGTCGAAGAAGGCGATACTGACACCGCGCCCTATGGCCTGGGCACCTACGCCAGCCGCTCGACGCCGACGGCCGGGGCGGCCGCGTCCATGGCCGCCCGGAAGATCAAGGCCAAGGCCCGCAAAATTGCCGCCCACCTGCTGGAAGTGAGCGAGGAAGACCTGGAATGGAACGTCAATAAGTGGCAGGTCAAAGGCTCACCGGAACAGGCTAAGACGATTCAAGAGATTGCCTTCGCTGCTTACACCAACCACCCGCCTGATCTGGAGGCCGGCCTGGAAGCCACCGATTACTACAACCCACCCAACCTGACCTTTCCCTTTGGCAGCTACATCTGTGTCGTGGACATTGACAAAGGGACGGGCGAGGTCCACGTCCGTCGCTTTGTGGCCATTGACGACTGTGGCAACATCATCAACCCGCTGGTAGTCGAAGGGCAGGTCCAGGGTGGCCTGACGATGGGTCTGGCCCCGGCGCTGTACGAGGAGATCGTCTACGACGAAAACGGCCAATGCCTGACCGGCACGTTCGCCGATTACCTGCTGCCTACGGCCGTCGAATCGCCCCACTGGGAAACCGGCCACACTATCACCCCATCGCCGCACCATCCTATTGGGGCCAAGGGCGTGGGCGAGTCGCCGACAGTGGGTGCGCCGCCGGCCATTGCCAACGCCGTCGTGGACGCCCTCTGGCACCTGGGCGTGCGCCACATTGACATTCCCATTACCCCGGAGAAAGTCTGGCGCGTCCTGCGCGAAGCGGGCGTGACCGATTAACTATTGAACCTCCCGGAGGTTCAAGCGGTGGTCGTCGGGCCGCCCGACGCAACCGCCAACCTCCGGGAGGTTGTTCTGGAGCAGCGCCATGATTGACGACTTTTTCGCCAAAGCGTACGAGCTGGTGCAGCAGGGTGTCCCGTTCGTCACCGCCACCGTGGTCCGGGCCGAAAAGCCTTCTTCCGGTAAGCCGGGCGACAAAGCTATTATCACCGTGGACGGGGTCATGCATGGTTGGATTGGTGGCAGTTGCGCCCAACCGACAGTGATCAAGGAGGCGTTAAAGGCCCTGGCCGCCGACGAGGCCCGGCTGATTCGTCTGTCCACTGAGCCGGAAGCGCAGACGCCGCGCGAGGGTTTGGTAGACCTGCCCATGACTTGTTTCAGCGGCGGCACGCTGGAGATCTACCTGGAGCCGCAGCAGCCCCGGCCGCGGCTAGTAATCGTCGGCACGCTGCCGGTGGCCCGGGCGCTGGCCCGCCTGGGCGCGGCCATGAATTACCACGTCGTCGTCGTGGACCTGGACCGCTCGGCCGAAACGATGCCCTACGCCGACGAGACGCTGGCCAGCCTGGAAGAGATTGCTGCCCAGGTCCGGCCGTTTACTTACGCCGTCGTCGCCACCCACGGCAACTACGACGAGCTGGCCCTGGAGAAAATTCTGGCCGCCGGCCCGGTCTATGTTGGCCTGGTGGCCAGCCCCAAGCGGGCCAGCGCCGTCCGCGCCTATCTGGCCGCGCAGGGCGTGTCGGAGACGGAAATGCTGCCGCTGAAAGCCCCGGCCGGCCTGGACATCCAGGCCCGGCGGGGCGACGAGATCGCCTTGAGCATCATGGCCGAGATTGTCCAGCGGCGGCGCAACGCCGAACTGCTCAACCTGGCCTTGTTCCAGCAGCAGGTTGCGGCCGAAGAAGAGACGGCCGGCCATCATGACATGGGCCATCATCAGATGGGCCATCATGAACATGGACACATGGCTCCGGCCGGCGAAACGGCCATTGACCCCATTTGCGGCATGGAAGTCGCCATCGCCACCGCCCGCTACACCCACGAACACGCCGGCCAACTCTACTACTTCTGCGGCCCCGGTTGCCGGGAGACCTTTATCCGGGAACGCGTCTAGGGACGAGCCGGAGGTTGTGGAAGAAGACCCAATTGGGCCATGACTGCGAACCGATCGGGGACGCCCCAGTGCTCGACGATTTTACCGTCGCTAAAACGACAGATGTCGAAGACAGTAATCATAACCTGTTACTCCGTTTCCACCCTGGCCTCAATACGCACCGGCAAATAAGGCATCCGGCCGAACCAGTTGGGCCAGACGCTCACTCTGGGATACTCCCGCAGCGGCAGTTCCCGGTACAGATAAGCCAGGGCCACTTCCGTCTTCTGGCCGGCGACCTCCTCAATAGGCGTCTCGGCATTTAACTGGGCCGCCATCTGGCCTTCGCCAATCATCTCAAAAGTCACCCGGCCTTCGCTATCTACGGCCATGACCTCGCCGCTGTGGAACTGCAGGCTACCCGGAACCAGTTCAAAGCCCGGCCGGACGGCCGCAGCCAGCTTCTCGTAGACCAGCCCGGTGGCCTGGGTCTCGTCTACGGCCGTGGCCTGCAGCTCGGCCCGGATTTCCAGCGCCAGCCGATCCGTTTGCTCGCCGGGAAAGTGAGAGAAGGTCTCGTGAAGGACGCTGACCACCTGGAGCGAATCGCGGGCCAGGAACTCTTGCCCGGCCAACTGGCCCTCCATCTCGGCCAGGGCCAGCACCTGCAACTGTTGTAAGACCTGGGCCCGCAGCCGCTCCTGGTCACTCTCAGTCACGGCCGGGGAGAGGCGCACCCCACCCCCAGTCACCGGCTCCAGGTTGCGGACCTGCAACTGGAGCGACAGCGAACCCTCGACGCGGTTGACGAGGTTGGCCTCGACGTTGCCGCCCGGCCCCGGCTGGATGGCGACTACGTCCACTTCGGCCGTGCCCCCCACCACCCCCGGCACTTCTACCGGGTCTAAGGTCTGGAAGACGACTCGCGTCCCGGCCGTGGTGCTGACCCGCGTCCCGGCCGGGACGTTGACCGGCTGTTCCAGCCGGTTGACAAAGACGACCGTGCCCCGCGCCGGGGCGTCCGGCACTTCAATCGTCCCGCTGGTGGCCACGTCCGCCCGCCACTCCTGGGTCGCCAGCAGCAGCCGGCCGGGCACGGCCGCCTGGTCAAAGTCTACCGCTTCCAGGTTGGGGTCAGCCACGATCTCCCGGCTCACCAGCAGCGGCCGCACTTCCGGCTTCAGCGTCACCGTGGCTCCGGGGATGGCATAGGCGGCGGCGACAAAGAGGGTAGCCAGGGTCAGGAAAAAGAGGACAATCGCCGCGTAGCGTAGCAGCCAGCGTTGCCAGGCTGGCCGGGAGGAGAGGCGGCGCTTGACCTCACGCCGGTCGGCCCGGTCCAGGTGGGTCGGTTTGCCAACCCGTTCTGGCCGCCGCCGGCCGCGCCACCAGCCCTGCTGGTTTTGCCGTGCTGCCCGGACAGAGAGAAAGGTGGGAAAGCCCAGCGCCTCGGCCTGGCCGGCCACCCACCCATCGGCCGTGACCAACCCCACCTCCAGCCGCAACGCGTCGGCGTGGCGGCGCAGCATGGCCAGGTCCAGGTACTCGGTCAGCAGGTCGGCCGTGTCCGGCAAGACCAGAACCACCTGCTGCTCCTTCGCCCAATCCAGCCGGTCACGGATCGAAACAATATCTTCGTCCTGGTCTAAATAAATAACTTGCAATCCCCTAATCCCCAAATCCCCGCCTCTTACGACAGGGCCTTCTCCACCAATCCCGGCACGGCCGCCAGCGCCTGAGGCAGCTTGCTCGCATCCCGGCCGCCGGCCTGGGCCAGCGTTGGCCGGCCGCCGCCACCACCGCCGACAATGCCGGCCACGTCCCGCACCAGCGCGTCAGCCCGAACGCCGCGCTGGACCAGGTCCTCGGTCACGGCCACGACTAACATCGGCTTCTCATCCTTCACCGCCGCCAGGACGGCCACGCCGGACGGGACCCGGTCGCGGAACCAGTCGGCCATCTCTCGCAGCCCGTCCATGTCGGCCACCTCCACCCGGGCCGCCACCAGCGACACGCCATTCACCTGCTGCATACTGGCCAGCAGCCCGTCCATCTGGCTCTTGGCCTGGTTGCGCCGCAGTTGGGCGACCTCCTTTTGCAGCGCCCGGTTCTCGGCCAGCAGCGCTTCCAGCCGCGTTTCCACTTCCGCCACCGGCGCGTTCAGCCTCTGGGCCACCCGCTCCAGCGCCGCCAGCCGCTCGTTGACGTAGGCCAGCGCCCCCCGGCCGGTGACCGCCTCCACCCGCCGGATGCCGGCCGCTACTGCTTCCTCGCCGGTAAAGTAAAAGAGGCCAATATCCCCGGTCTCGCTGACGTGCAGGCCGCCGCACAGCTCAAAGCTGTACGGTTTGTCCGGGTCGCCGATCTTGATCGTCCGCACGATGTCGCCGTACTTCTCGCCAAAGAGAGCCATCGCCCCGGCCGAGACCGCCTCCTTCTGGGGCATGTACTCAATGTTGACCGGCCGGTTGGCCAGGATCGTCTCGTTAATCGTTTCTTCAATCTCGCCCAACATCGCCTCGTCCACTGCCTCGGTGTGGGAAAAGTCAAAGCGCAGCCGGTCCGGCGCCACCAGCGAGCCCTGTTGGGTGACGTGTTTCCCCAGCCTGGCCCGCAGCTCGCGGTGCAAAATGTGGGTCGCCGTGTGGTTGCGGCGGATGTTCCAGCGCCGCTCGTCGTCCACTTCCAGTTGGGCCACCTGGCCCACGGCCACCTCGCCCCGGACCACCTGGCCGGCGTGGACGATTACCCCCGGCGCCGGCCGGCGCGTGTCTTCCACCCGGACTTCGCCGTCCTCGACCACGATCCGGCCGGTGTCGCTGACCTCGCCGCCGGCGGCCATGTAAAAGGGCGTCGCCGCCGTGACCACCTCCACCCGGTCGCCGGCCGCCGCCTGCTGGGCCATGTGGCTATCGCGAATGATGCCCACGATTTCCGACTCCAGCCGGGCGCCGCTATATGGGTCGTAATCCACGCCGCTGCTGTCCAGCCGGCCGCTCTCCACCAGTTGGGCCAGCAGCCGGGCGTAGACGCTGTCGCCCAACTCATACTCGCCCAGGCCGCCGCCCCGGCTGGCCTCGGCGTGCGCCTGGCGGGCGGCGTTATAGCCGGCCTCGTCCACGGTAAAACCCCGCTCTCCGGCCACGTCGCGGGTAATCTCCAGCGGCAGCCCGTGGCTGGCGTAGAGGTTGAAGGCCACATTGCCGGGAATCTCCCGCCGGCCGTCCTGGTGCAGCCGGCCCAGCGCCTCGTCCAGTTGGGCCAGGGCGTTGTCCAGCGCCCGGGCAAACTTCCGCTCCTCGCCGGTGAGGGTGTGCAGCACGTGCTCGCGCTGCTTGCGCAGCTCCGGGTAGATCTCGCCCATCTGGTCAATGTAGGCCTGGGCAATTTCGGCCAGGAACGGCTCGGTAAAGCCGATTTTGCGGCCGAAGCGGGCCGCCCGGCGAATAATCATCCGCAGCACGTAGCCCCGGCCGACCGTCCCCGGCAAGACGCCGTTGGCAATCAGGAAGGTCGCCGCCCGGCCGTGGTCGGCAATGACCCGGTAGCCGGTGGTGTTCGCTTCGCGCTCCTCGGCCGAATCGCCCAATATCTGCTGGATGTGGTCCATGACCGGGGCAAAGAGGTCAGTGTCGTAATTGACCGGTTTCCCCTGGACGACGGCCGTAATCCGTTCCAGCCCCATGCCCGTGTCCACTCCCGGTTTGGGCAACGGCGTCCGTTTCCCGTCGGGGTCCTGGTTGTACTGCATGAAGACCAGGTTCCAGACCTCCAGCCAGCGGTTGCAACCGTTGTCCAGGGCCACGCTGCATTCCACCTCGCCGCAGGTACAGGCCTCCGGCCCCCAGTCGTAATGGATCTCGCTGGTCGGGCCGCAGGGACCGACGTCGCCCATCATCCAGAAGTTGGTCTTGTCGCCCATCCGCACCACCCGCCCGGCCGGCACGCCAATCTCGTTGACCCAGATGTTGTAGGCTTCGTCGTCGCTGGTGTGGACGGTGAACCACAGCCGGTCGGCCGGGATCTGGCAGGCTTTGGTTAAAAAGTCGTAGGCGTAGCGAATGGCCCCGGCCTTAAAATAGTCGCCAAAGGAGAAGTTGCCCAGCATCTCAAAGAAAGTGTGGTGGCGGGGCGAGGGGCCGACGTTTTCCAGGTCGTTGTGCTTGCCCTGGACACGCATGCACTTCTGGGACGAAGCGGCCTGTTTATACGGCCGTTCCTCCTTGCCCAGGAACACGTCCACGAACTGGTTCATCCCGGCGTTGGTAAACAGCAACGTCGGGTTATCGTAAGCCGGCAGGGGTGAACTGGACACCACCTGGTGGCCCATCTCCTGGAAAAACTCTAAGAAAGCTTGCCGAACCTCGGCGCTGGTCATTGGTTTCATCTACTCTAACTCTTGTATACAACCTCCCGGAGGCTACCACACCAGACGCACCCCTTGAAGAAGCCTCCGGGAGGTTCACTCTAACTCTAACTCAGGACTCTAACTCTGGTGAAGGTGGCAGGCACTTTGGAAGCGCCAGTCACCTGAACGGTGTTGGCGGATTTTACGGTAGGGGGTAAGGGCTGTCAACACACCTTAAAAATAAGCGGCCACCGCTCCCGGCCGGCTCCTCACTGCCACCCTGCTGCCCTGGCATCAATTACAGTAGGGGCAAGGCAACCGGTTAGGGAAGTGGCAACCAAGATGCGATTAGAAAATACAGTAGGACCTGGCTCATTCAGCCGACTCATAAGCCTGCCACGCAGCTTCGGCAATAGTCCGGGCTTCAGCCAGCGTCTTGTAGGCGCCCCGGGCAAACTGCTCCTCCCCGGCCGCCAGGTTAGCAACCAACTCGGCCGCCTCCAGCGTCTCCAACTGCGCCAGCATGGTGTCGAACAACTCCACACTAATAAGGTAAGCGGCCGGGCGGCCGTCTTCAGTCACAACCAGTGGTTCCTGCTGCGCATTGGTAATCGCCGTGTGGACCTGGTCCGCTAAATCCTCGGCCGTAATAATCCTTTCGTTGGTTTTCAACATAGATGCCATCTCCGTAAAGGATTATAACTCAAGTGCCTGGCAAGGGCAGCAAAAGCTCGACCGACCAACACTTCACGCCCCTTGCCAGGCACTGACTCCTCCATCAGTTTATCAGTTGTTCATCCGTTGCTGCTCCCCATCGCCTCCTCAATCCACGCTAGCAACCCCTCCGTCTTCTGGATCTCCGCCGCCGCCCGCTCGCCGTAGACCTGGAAATTGCGCAGCGCCGCCCGGGCATATTCCCGCGCGTCGGCCAACCGGCCGCGCTGGACCAGCGCCCTGGCCACATTGCGGCGAGTCTGACCCACTCCGTAAAAATCACCCTGCAACTCCGCGTAGCGAATAGACTCGCGGTAGTGAGGCAGCGCCCGCTCCAGGTCGCCAGCCTCGTAGTAAATAAGGCCAAGCTGGTTATGCGCCACCGCCAGGTCGTCCACGGCGTCGACCGGCAGCAGGTCCAGCGCCTGATGGTAATAGTCCAAGGCAGCATTGAGGTAGGCTAACAGTTCGGCCCCTGGCCAAACTGCGGCCCGCGCCTCCTTGAACCGTTCCCAGGCCACATGCCCCAGTTGGCCTAGGCACCTTGCCCGCCCCTGCCGGTCGCCTTCGATGCGGAGTTCCAGGTAGGTGTGACCCAGGTTGAAGGCGGCCCAGCTTCGCCCGGCTGGTCACCAATACGCTGCAGTAGGCCGGCCGTTCCGGCCGCTTCCTGCGTCAGGCGTAGCGTCAGAAGCATAGGCGAGCATCCTTCAAAATATATT
>JAKEFB010000166.1 GCA_022616275.1 Chloroflexota bacterium | reverse complement strand
ATTATACATTCTCTCTACCAGTATCAGGAGGCAAATATAATGGTAGTTTCCAGTCGTAAAGCCGGGTTGGTTTTGGTGGCGCTTGTCTTTCTAGCCGCCATCGTGTTGGGAGTGGTTGGCGCCGGTGTGGTGCGGGCCAGCGGGGAATCTGCCGTCCCCAAGTGTTCATGGCCCGTATTCGACGCCAGCTCCGGTTTCTATTCTGTCACTTGCAAACCCGGCGACGGGGCGACGGTGACAGGCGTTCAAACCACGAAATTGGTTCCCTTGGTCGGCTCCACCATCAAATACAGGTACGCCCCCCGGGGTGCCCGCATTGAGTTCAATGATCCCGGCGGCGCCTGCTATCGCTGGACGGTTACCGACAGCAACGGCAACACCAACGACTACACTCAGGGTTATCCCAACTTCACTGCCCCGTTCTGTAACAACTAACTCTCTACTGGCACACAGCGTAGAGCTTTCTTCGCACCCAGGGATAACTTATAGAGCTTTGTTGTGGCGACAGTGGCATCTGTCGCCACAACGTTTTTTATCCTCAGCCACCGGCCAGGGCAGCCTCGTAAATGGCAATAATTTTCTGAGCCACCAGGCGCTCGTCCAACGCCAGAACCCGTTCTCTACCAGGAGTACGGCCGCGGGAACGCAAGACCTCGGTCAGAGCAGCGGCAATGGTTTCTGGCTCATCGCTGGCGCAGACCACACAGCCGGGAAGCCCCTCCAGGCGCTGGCGCACATCTCCCACGTCCACCGCAACAACGGGCAGGTTGCAGGCCAGCGCTTCTTTGACTACGTTAGGCGAGCCCTCGTGCTGCGAAGTCAAAACCAACGCGTCGCAGGCGTTCATATAGACCGGCATCAAGTGATGGGGCACGGCCGCCGTCGTAATCAGGGCCGCGTCGAGCTGCGCTGGCAACAGCGATATGGCTTGCTCGGCCAGGTGAAAGCGCTTGACGGCCCGCCCGGGATCGGCGGCGAACAAGACCAGCCGTTTGTCTTCCGGCAACCCGAGCTGGCGGCGCGCTTCCGGTTGGGGCAGCGGCCGGAACAACTCCAGGTCCACGCCGCCTGGAATGACGTGGGCGCGCCTTCCGGCCGGCAGGTAAGGCTGCAAATGATCGGCCACGATAATCCGCTCGTCGGCGCAATAGGCGATGAAGCGGCTCACCAGGCGGTTGGCAACCCCGGCCAGCGTGTAACGGCCGTTGGCCCCGACAATGCCCTGCAAATCGCTCCCGCGAAAGGTCACTACGAGCGGCCGGCGCCGTGGCAAAGCCAGCAGCCCGCTCTGGCCAAACTGGGCGTGGACCAGGTCAAATTGCGACAGCTCGTATTCACGGCGCAGCCGCCGCCAGGCCCGCCCATAGTGAGCGGGGTTCATGTACCCGCGAAAGGCAAAGACCGAGATTTCCACTCCTGCCCGGCGCAGATATTCGACCTGTTGGACAATAAAAGGCACCTTCTCCGGCGCCTCCGGCGTGGGCCACTGGCTGCTAATAACCAGGACGCGCATCACCCGCCATAAACTGCCGCCACCACAACTGGAAGACAAACAACGCCCAGACCCGGTAGCGCAACTGGTGGGCGCTGAGGGGGAAATGCCTGGCTTCCGGGTTGCGCAGCAGCTCGTCGCGCAAGGCCACGACTCCGGCCGGGTCGAAGATGCCCTGCGCCTGCAAGGCGCTGTCCGAGAGAGTATCACCCAGCAACGACCGCCACGGCTCTCGTTGGAACCAGGCGGCGATGGGGATTTCAAAGCCCTGTTTGCCACGCCGGGCAATAGCGGGCGGCAAGAGGTGGGTAAAGGCCTGTTTTAGAACGATTTTTTGCGCCCGGTTGTGGAGCTTATACTCGGGGGGGATGCGCATGGCAAATTCCACCACGTGGTGGTCCAGAAACGGCGAGCGCACTTCCAGAGCGCAGGCCATCGCCGCCCGGTCCACCTTGACCAGGTAATCGTCCACCATTTTCGTCTCGAAATCGCTCAACAGGAACCTGGCCAGGGGATCGGCCGGTCCACGAGTAAAGGCTGGCTGCTGCCGCCACCGTTCCGGGCTGGCATAGCCATTCAGGTTCGTTTGCCAGTGGTCGCTGTAAAGGCAGCGCTTCTCCGCTTCGTTGAAGTAGGCGTTGAGAGCCAGGATGCGGCCGTCTGCGTCCAGGGCGCTCAAGGCAAAAGCCTTTTCTGCCTGCCGCAAGCGGCCGGCCTGGGAAGACGGAGCGGCCTTGGCCAGCCAGGCCGCGCCGGCCTGGCCGACCAGCCGGCCCCAATGCGGCAACCCGGCCAGCCGGCCTAACCACTGAAAATAGCGGTAGCGGTCGTAGCCAGCAAACAACTCGTCGCCGCCATCGCCGGAGAGGGCCACCGTCACCTGCTGCCGCGCCGTTTTGGCCACCCAATAGGTGGGGATAAAGGAAGAATCGCCAAAAGGCTCGTCCATGTGCCAGACCAGCCGGGCCAGCTCCTCAGCGGTAAAGGTCGTGTCGTCCACCATTTCACAGGTATGCCGGGCGCCAAAAGCGGCGGCCGCCAGGCTGGCGTAGCGCGATTCGTCAAAGCGAGGATCGGGAAAGGCAATGTTGAAAGTGCGGACCGGGGCGACCTCGACCGACATCAGGCCGACGATAATGGTCGAATCAATTCCGCCGCTCAAAAAAGCGCCCAGCGGCACGTCGCTGCGCAGTCGCAAGTGGACGGCTTCGGCCAATACTTCCTGAAGCCCCTCGGCGTAGAAAGAGAGCGGCTTGCTGCGGTCAGGCTCGGCCGCCGGCCGCCAGTAACAGTGGAGGGAAATCTCTCCTCGCTGGCCATCAGCCACCAGGAAGTGGGCCGGCGGTACTTTGTAGACCCCGGCAAAGATGCTGGCCGGGCCGGGCACGTGCAGGAAAGTCAGGTAATCGTGCAGCGCCGGCGGGTGGATGGTCCGCTGGAGCCCAGGCCAGGCCAGCAATGCTTTTAACTCCGAGGCAAAAGCAAGCTGACCGTCGCGCTGGCTGTAAAAGAGCGGCTTCTTCCCCACCCTATCCCGTACCAGGATCAGCCGTCGCTCGATGCTATCCCACAAGGCAATGGCAAACATCCCTCGCAAATAGTGGACAAAGTCCAGCCCGTGGCTTTCATAGGCGTGAACAATGACCTCGGTGTCTGACTGGGTCTGGAACTGGTGGCCTTTTTGCTCCAATTGCCGGCGAAGCTCGACAAAATTGTAGATTTCCCCGTTCAACATGGCCCAGATAGTTTGGGCCTCGTTGGCGACAGGCTGGTGGCCGGTTTCCAGGTCAATGATCCGCAGCCGGCGAAAGGCAAAGGCGACCGGGCCGTCCAGCAGGCAGCCTTCGTCCTCTGGCCCGCGATGAGTCAAAATGGCGCCCATCGCCCGGGCCACGGCCGGATCGGCGATCGGTTGGCCACTCAGGTTAATGAGACCAGCCAGACCACACATACTTCCTCCCAGAGGTTAAGCGACGAAATCGCCAGTCCTTCCCTATAGTACTTCTTTCCGTAGGACTTCTTTCCGATTGTGAACTCATAGCCAATCCGCACAATACGATTATACATTCTCTCTACCAGTATTAGGAGGCAAATATAATGGTAGTTTCCAGTCGTAAAGTCAGGATGGTTATGATGGCGCTCGTTTTTTTGGCCGCCATCGCGTTGGGAGTGGTTGGCGCAGGTGTGGTGCGGGCCAGCGGGGAATCTGTCGTCCCTGAGTGTTCAAGAGCCATATTCGACGCCAGCTCCGGTATCTATTATGTCACCTGCAAACCCGGCGACGGGGCGACGATGATGAGCGCTCAAACCAGGAAATTGGCAAACCCGGCCGGCTCCTTCATCACTTACGAGTACGCGCCCCAGCGTGTCCGCATTGAGTTCAACGATCCGGGCGGCGCCTGCTATCGCTGGACAGTCACCGACAGCAATGGGAACACCAACGCTCGCACTCAGGGTTACCCCAACACCATTGCCCCGTTCTGTAACAACTAACTCTCTACTGGCACACAGCACAGAACTTTCTTCGCACCCAGGGATAATTTATTGAGTTTTGTTGTGGCGACAGTGGCATCTGTCGCCACAACGTTTTTTATCCTCAGCCACACTGCTCAGGTGACTGTCACTTGCGCAAGTGACAGTCACCTGATAAATTGTTTACGCCATTATAGCTGTTTTCCAGGAGGTCAGTTAATGCTAGAACCCAGGGCGCTGTGGGCGCGAGTCCAGGAACAGACCAGGCGCGCCCTGCGGAGCGGCGCGCTGCGGCCCATCGCCACGACGGGAGAGATTATTGAGCAGGGTGGCATTCGCTTCCTGGTCCGGGTATCGGCCAACCTGGCCCGCCGGGCCAGGGCCACCCAGGAACAAAAAGAAGCCGCCCCGGCCGGCGGCAAGGCCGACCCCTTCCTGCCCCCTTACGAGGAAGCGCTGTTTATCGGCCCTATTGCGGACAGCCACGTCTGCCTCCTGAACAAGTACAACGTCATTGGCCACCACCTGCTCATCGTCAGCCGCGCCTTTGAGGAGCAGGAGTCGCTGCTGACCCTGGCAGACTTCAGGGCGTTGTGGACCTGCCTGGCCGGGTACGATGGCCTGGCCTTCTACAACGGCGGCCGAACGGCCGGGGCCAGCCAGGCCCATAAGCACCTCCAGCTCGTCCCTCTCCCTCTGGCCCAGGAAGGGCCGCCGCTGCCGGTGGCGCCGGCGCTGGCCGCCAGCCGCTTTGACGGCCTGGTGGGAACTACACCCGCCTTCCCCTTCCGCCACGCCGTCGCCCGGCTGGACCCGGCCTGGACGGCCGATCCGCAGCAAGCGGCCCAGGCCACGCTCGAACGCTACGACCTGCTGCTGCGGGCCGTGGGCCTACCGCCCGGCGACGCCGGCCGCCAGCCAGGCCCCTACAACCTGCTGCTGACGCGGCAGCTCATGTGGCTCGTCCCTCGCTCCCGCGAAAAATTCGAGAAAATCTCTATCAACGCCCTGGCCTACGCTGGCTCCTTCTTCGTCAGCACCGAGGAGAAGCTGCAACTCCTCAAAGAACACGGCCCCATGACCGTTTTGCAACACGTGGGCATCTCTGTTGAAATGAACTAAACAACCTTTCTCACCGCAGAACACAGTTGCTCTGCGGTTAACTTCCAGCGTGATTCAGCAGCCACGCCAACGCCTGGAGGGCGGCCGGCTGGCTTTGCAGCAGCGCCTGGACGGCGGCCTCGGTGTCACTCAGCTCACCGCCTGGCAGGGTTTCCTCTCCGGCCGGCTGGGTCCTGGTCCAGGGGGGCTGCCACTGCTCGAATCCGGCCAGCGTGTTGGGGAAGGTTGTGGCCGCCTCCTTCATCAGGGCTTGCAGGACGAGGCTGTGCGGCCGCAGGCGCAAAATCAGGTTCGGCAGCCAGGGCAGCAAGACCTGGTCCGGCACGGCGGCAAAGACCTTGCTCAGCAGTTCGACCAGGAAGGCGGCCATTTGCGGGGCAAAACCCAGTGCCAGGATAAAGCCGTTGAGGTAGTCGGGGAAGGCCGGGGCCAGCAACGGGTTGGCCAGCACGTGGTCAAAAAAGGCTCGTATCTCCTCCAGAGGGCGCAGCTTCAACAGCCACTCGGCCGTCCACAACAGGCCCATCTTGGCCGGGTCGGCCTCCACCTGGCCGGCCTGGCCGACAGCAATGAGCAACTCGCTGCGGCTGCAGCCCAACGACAGGGCCAGGCTTTCCAGGGTGAAGATAAAGCCTAACATGCCGGCGATTTGCTCTGGCGACGTGCCCCGGTCGGCAAAAGCCCGGGGCAGCAGCGTGGCGTAGTGGGAATAGCCGGTGGTGACAAAGGCCTCAATCCACTCCGGCAGCCCGGCCGGCGTCGCCCGGTAGTAGTGAACCAGACGGCGCACCCGGTCGAAAATCGCCGGGGCGTCCTCGGCGCTGGTCTCCTGGCGCAGCAAGTAGACGGCCCGCTCCCCCAGTTCGCGGGTCAGGCGGAGGCTGGTCAGGTAAAGCAGGCTGGCTTCGGCCGCCACCAGGACCTGGTTGGCCCGCGCCTCGTCACTGAAGGCGGCTTTCTTCAGCCGCTGTTCCAGCACCTGCTCAATCGTTACCCCTTCGTAAGCCAGTTGGATCAACGGCCCCTGGTACTTGCCGATGCGAATCTCCCACGACTCCTGGATCGGCTGGTGGCCCAGCGACCGCTCGCCCATGATCGGCTGGACCGTCTGGTCGCCCAATAGATAGTTCAACCGCCAGAGCACGGCCGAACAGGGCAACAGCTCCGGCCGGCGCTTGAAGTCCATCAGCGCCCGCTGGTTGGTCCTGGCCGTCAGGTTAACGTTCAACGGGGCCAGCCGGTCGTAGACGTTCTGGGCCAGCGGCGGCAGCGAGGTGTAACCGACGCTGCCGATCCGGTCACCGCCGAGCAAAATGTGGCACAACTGGCGGACGTTGCGCTTCTTCGGCATGCGCTCTTTCTCCAGGCAGGTGACGGCCGCGTCCTGGAAATCGTAAGGCGACGGGTGGCTGCGGTTGCGCAGGTTGGCCAGCAGGAGCGCGGTCTGGTAGATGGCAATCGAATCGGCGGTCGAGGCCAGGTAGCCGTTTTTGCGGGCCAGGGCGACGATCTCGATGCACCAGCGCAGCAGTTGTTCCTGGTCGGCCTCGGCCAGGGCGGGGGAGCGGGTCAGGAAGTGGAGCAGGGCGTCAGATGGAGGACTGAGGGCCGAGGACTGAGGACTGAGTTTGCGAGCTTGCGAGGCTGCGAGTTTGCGAGTAACTTGCTCATCTGCAAACGCGCCTACTCGCCCACTCGCATCCTTACCTCCTGCCCGGCCGGGCTTTTCCAGCCGGAACGGCCGGACGTTGATGGCCCGCAGGCTCTTTTGCCAGGTTGCTTCGGCCAGGGACACCGTGCCGGCGGGGTGGCTGAACTGGTACTCAATAGCGGCAAAGCTGGATGGCAGCAGGCCGTAGAGCCAGTGGGTGCTGGTCCGCTGAGGAATCGGCCACAACACGTCGCTCCCCAGGCCAAACTCGGCCACGTCGCTGGCCGAATGGGCCGCGCCACAGATGTAGAGGGCGTCGGCCGGGTCCAGGCCGCTGCCGGCCAGGTGTTCCTTGAGGCGCGTCCACATATACTGCTCCCGCTGGCGGTCCACCGCCAGGTCTTCGTCGCGGCGGCCTAACCGGCGCAGCAGGCTGCCGACCAGGAACATCACCTGGCGGTAGGTGGCGTAATCCGCGCCAATGATGGCTTGCTCCACGTACTGGTCCCACCACTCGGCAAAGTGGCGGACGTTGGCGTTGCGCAGCAGAAAAGCCAGGAAGCGATCAAACGTCGGCTCCAGCGCCCCCAACTCTACCCCAACGGCCGTGCCATGCATCTGGGCTTCTTCCGACGGTGGTTCCTCTTCTTCGGACAGGCGCTCTGGTAGCCTCTCCTCCAAAGGCAGCCACTGGAAGACGAAGTCCACCGCCCGGTCCACGAAAACCAACTCCGTCTCCGGCCGCTGCAAGGCGTAGGTCATGGCCTGGTATTCGGCCGAAGCTTCGGTCAGCGGGGCGACGACGCTCAACGGCGACCAGCCGGCCGGAAAGGCCTCCGTTTCGGCGGCAAAAGCTTGCAGGGCAACCGGCAGCTTGCAATCGGCCAGGTAGGGGACGGCGGCCAGCAAATCTTCACACATCTCCAGGTAAATGACCTGGGGCGGCCGGTCGCGCAGCCGCCGGACCATGTGCAGGGCCGAGGCCGGCGAGTGGTGGCAGACAGGGAAGATTTCCAAAGGCTCGGCCGTGGCCCGCTCCACGTCGCCAGCCATCGCTGCCAGCAACTCGCCCAACGGTTGGGCCTCACCGGCAAAAGCCTCGGCCGCTGCCAGCAGTTGGTCCTGGAGGACATCCAGGTTACTCAAACTACTCATCCATCCACTGGGTAATGTATTGCGAATAGATGACCATGCTGCCGGCCGGAATGGTATAGCCGCCAAACTCAAAGGCTGCTGCCGCTTTGCGGACGCCAATCACGGCCGGCGAGTAGAGCCGCAACGTTTCCGAAATCACCCAGTCCAGGTACGGCAATTGCCCCAGGTGTTCCACGGCCAGGGGGCCGCGGCCGGTGACCTGCTCCACCTCGGCCCGCGCCCGTTCCCAGATGGCCGGCTCTTTCAGCATGGCGTACACCGCCCAGCCCATGGCCGCGCTGGTGGTGTCAAAGCCGGCGGCAATCAGGCTGACCACCTGGTCGCGCACCTCTAAATTGGACAGAAAGTCCCCTGTTTCGTCTTTAGTGGCCACCAGCAAGGCCATCACGTCGTCGGCTTCGTCGGGGCTGGCCCGGCGGCGTTTGTGGTCTTCCCCGTCGCTGAGGATGAGCGCCGTTTCGCCGTCAATCGGGGCCAGCACTTCGAAGGCCTCCCGCCAGCGGAAGTTGCCGGGATTGCTGGCCAGCAGGTAGTGGTTGGCCTCCGGGCCAATTAAGTAGAAATAGCGAAACGGTCCCTGCCCGTAAACAAACACGGGACCGTAGGCGGCGTACAGGGCGGCAATGGCCGCATACGGCCGGGTCAGAAAAAGCCGCCCGTAAGTGAGGTTCGCCAGGCCGGTGGGGCCAGGAAGTTGAACAGCCATTACCCTTTTCTTTTTAGCCACGAATTACACGAATTCCACTAATTTTTCGTGCCGTCTGTGCAATTGGTGTCAGAGACCCTACCGCTTCATAATCCCCATGGCCGCCTTGCCACCCTCGGCGAACGGCCGCCACTCGCCTTTCTCTTTCTCGCTCCGCTTTTCCACCACGCCGTGCCAGAACTTGTTGAGAATGGATACGTCGTCCGGCAGGCGGCGGACGAGCGTGCCGACCAGCGAGCGGCCGAGAATATCGGGTTGCAAATGGGCCGCGCCAAAGTAATGGCTGTGCAGAATGGCGTCTTCCAGGACGCCGATCTGCTCGGCCGTAGACAGGGCCGATTCTAGCCGCTGGTCTTCGGCCGTGGCGGCGCCGCTGGCCTCGCGCAGGTCGGCAAAGGTTTGCAGCAGGATGTCTAGCAGCGTCGGCGGCACGTCAATAGCAAAGCCGTGGCGGGCCAGCAGGTCCTGGGTGCGGAAGAGGATAATCTCCCGCTCCATCTGCTTATTGGTCACCACCGGGATGTGGACGAAGTTGAAGCGGCGCTTGAGGGCGGCCGACAGCTCGTTCACCCCCCGATCACGGCTGTTAGCTGTACCGATAATGTTAAAGCCCGGCCGGGCAAAGACGAGGTTGTCCGTTTTCAGTTCCGGGATGGCAATGTACTTCTCGCTGAGAATGGAAATGAGCGCGTCCTGCACGTCGGAAGTACAGCGGGTCAGTTCCTCAAAGCGGCCGAGCGCCCCTCCCTGCATGGCCGTCATAATCGGCGATGGGATGAGCGACTGGCGCGACTGCCCGCCGGCAATGACCATGGCCACGTTCCAGGAGTATTTGATCTGGTCTTCCGTCGTCCCGGCCGTGCCCTGGACGACGTAGGTCGAGTTGCCGCAGACGGCCGCGGCCAGCAATTCCGCCAGCCAGCTTTTACCCGTGCCCGGGTCGCCGATTAGCAGCAGGCCCCGGTCCGAGGCCAGGGTGACGATGGCCTGTTCGGCGATGGCCGGATCGCCGTACCACTTCTGGGCGACCGGCCGGTCGAGCTTGCCGGACGGCGTGCTGCCCAGGACAAAGGTGCGCACCATGCGCGGCGAAAGCTGCCAGGCAAACGGCCGCGGCCCATTATCCACCGAGGCCAGGTAAGCCAACTCCTCCCGAAACTTAATTTCGGCCGGCTGGCGGAGAATCGTCTCATCCGAATTTGTCTTCGTATCCGTCACAACTACCTCCTTCATTCTCGCAGACTGGCAAATTCGCATACTTGCAAACTTGCAAACCCACCCCAGCTACATAACGACCACCTTCTTCAACTGCTCAATCAACTTCTTCGGGCTGCCGGCCAGGATGGGCGTGCCCAACTCTTTTAGCCGGGTGCGGAACCACTCGTTGACGCTGAAGTAGCCGGTGCTGTTCATCGCCCCGACCGGGAAGAAGTGGACGCCCGAATTTTTCAACGACTTGATGGTGTCAAAGAGCACCTGCTGACTGCCTCCTTCGTAAAAGTCGGTGATCAGCACCACGGCCGTCTGGCGCGGCTCCTGGATGCGTTGCGACGCCTCGACCAGGGCCTGGGTAATGTTGGTGCCGCCGCCCAGTTGGGTGCGCAGCAATACCTCAAACGGGTCGTGGACCCAGGGGGTCAAATCCAGCACCCGGGTGTCAAAGGCCAGCAGGTACACGTCCACGTGGGGCACGGCGGCAAAAATAGAGGCCAGGATGGTACACTGGACCATGGCGTCCACCATTGAGCCGGACTGGTCCACGACGACAATCAGACGCGCCGGCGTCTTCTTGCGGGCCGTGTGGTGGTAGTAGAGGCGGTCCACGTACAGCCGTTGCTGCCCGGCGTCCCAGTTAGTCAGGTTCTTCCAGATGGTCCGTTTCAGGTCCAGGTTGCGAAAGACCCGCTTGGGCGGAACGGTGTAATCAATTTTGCCGGCCGGCGTCTGCTGCACCTGGAGCTTGAGGACCTCGGTCAACTCGTCCACGTACTGGCGGATGAGGCGCTTGGCGTTGGCCAGGGCGGTCCCGGACAGGTTGGCCTTGTCGCGCAACAACTGCTCCACCAGAGGCATGGACGGCGTGAGCTGGGCGGCCAGTTGATTGTTCTGTAGCACTTCGCGGAGGGCCATCCGTTGGATCAGGTCGCCTTCCATCGAAGCCAGCGCCGCCCGCAACTGCTCTTCCGCAACAAAAATCCCTCCACCACTCCCCTGCTCCCCCGCTCCCAGCGACCCTCGATCGCCGCCCTCCTGCCCGCGCAGCCCGCCAGGCGCCAGGCCACAAGCCCGCTCCAGATGGGCCACGTCTTTCAACCACTGGCTATACTGTTGGGCGGTCACGACAGAGGTCTGCGTGTTGGGGCCGAGCACGTTGAGCAGCAGCTTGGAATAGACCAGGCCGCGCCGCAGGCTGTCCGGGCCAGGGCCGGCCGGCTCGCCCTCCCCCTCCACCGGTTGACCGGCCGCCGCGCCGGGCGCCACCTGGCGAAAGTCAGGCTCCAGCTCCGGATAGCGCTCTAGCAGTGTATCAACGGCAATCGTGGGGTGCAGCAGCAGCTCCGGCAGTTCCAGCTCGTGGACCAGTTCCAGGGCCATCTCTTCAAAGTTGGCAGCCTGCTCGCCAAAGCCAAAAACGGCCGCCAGCAAGCGCCAATAAACAACCTGCCGCCGCTGAGCAACATCATTAAACTCCACGCCTACTCCTCCATCACCCAGCCCGCAGCAACCGGCCGGCCCGCTCCTGGAGGGTGGCCACGGCGCTGTTTTTAGGCGATTGGCGCAGGACGGCGGCCGCCTCTTCCCCGGCTACGAGCGTTCTCGGCCGGCCCTCGCCCTGCTGGCTGGTGAGGGCCAGGGGCTGCACCGACCACCGGCCGGCGTCAAAGCGCAGCAGGCCAAAAAGCCGCGTCGAATGGGCCACCGCCTCTTTGGTCAGGCCGGTGAGCGGGCTGACCCGGTCCATGGCCACCGGCAGCGCCCGGCCGCCGCCCCAGTCCAGGACCCATTCACCACCCTGGCCGCCGGCCGCATACCCCTCCAGGAACACCGGCTCGGCCAGTTGCAGCGGGTGGCGGTCGGCCGGCGGCAGTTGGAGAGGGGCGGCCGTTTCCGCCGCCCCGGGGGAAAACCAGCGCGCGGCGACGCTCATCGGGTCGTAATGGCCGCCGGCCGTTCTCTCGCCGTCCCAGCGCAGATCGCCGGCCGGCCAGCACGGGACCTGGCTCAAGCGGAGGACGCGCCGTTGGGCCAGGGCGTCAAACAGCAGCGCTGCCCGGGGGAAGAGCAGCCAGACCTCCTCATTCTGGACCGCGTCCACCTTGTAGGCCGAGAGGGTGAGCCGGCCGGCCCGCGCCCCTTTCTCTCCTGCCAACAGCCCATAAGCCACCAGGCTAATAAAATGGTCGTGCTGGCGAACGTCGAGGCCCAATAAATAGAGGTCGCTGGAGACCAGCTCAACCGGCCCCGGCTGGGGGAGAGGAAAGGTAGTGACCATCGCCCGGCTCCACAGGTCCACCCAGCGGTAAAGGGGAATGCCGGCCGGGTCGGCAACCGGCACGGCCCTCATCAATTCGTCGAAAAAGCCGGTCAGCAATGCCGCCGGCCGGACCAGTTGGCTCTCGCCCTGCATTTGGGCCAGCGTGGCCATGAACGGCGTCAGGCTTCTGGCCTCCAGCCGGGCAAAACCGGCCAGGACCAGCTCGACCAGCCAGCGGCGGGCGCTGGCCAGCCAGGTCAGGGCGTGGTCTGGCAGTTCGGCCGCCTCACTGGCTGGGGGCACCTCCGCCAGCGGCCGGCGTCCTAAAGCCGCCCAGACCTGCTGCTGTAAGGCGTCAAACTGGGCTCCCTGCAAGGCGGCCCTGGCCCTGGCCAGGGCGGCAAAATGGTGGTCCAGGAACTCGTTGCGGCCGAACGCCTGGAGACTCTCGGCCAGCGGCCCGGCCAGCGGGGTCCCGGCCAAAGCGCGGGCCAGGGCGGCCAGGGCCTGGTGTTGCCGGCCGTCCAGGCTGGCAAAACCGGCGACAAAGCATTGGTCAAAGCCGGCAATAACTTCGGCCGTCTCCCCCACCCCGGCCGGGGCTTGCTGCAAACCCACTAAAAACTCCACACCACCGCCTCAGTATCAGTTATTAGTTATTGCTTATTCCCTATCCAATAACCAATCTCCAATCTCCAATCTCCAATCTCCTTCACCCAAACCACCCCATCTCCACCACCGGCCGGTCGCTTCCCTCCAGTTCCAGGTAACGCAGGTAGTTCAAAAAGCGGCTGAAGACCTCGCCGGCCGGGTCTTTGGTTAACGAGCCGCGCAGGCGCGGCCAGATTTCTTTCTCACTTTTGACCTGGCTCAGGTCGCCGGGGAGCTGCAGGAAGCGGGCCACCTGCTCCACGCCGTACTGGGCGACGGCTTCGTGCAGCAGGGCCTGCAAATGCTTGCAGGGGGAGCCGCGCAGCCCGCCGCACGGCCGGTTGTTGTTGGTGCTGCAATAGTAATCAAACGAGCCAGCCTCAAAAAAGGAGACGTAGACCCGTTCCAGGTCTGAGCCGCTGGAGACGACGCCTTGCAGCCGGCCGTTAAATAACTCGACGAACGGCACTTTGCGCAGATCACGTTTGCCGGCGGCGGCCGGTTTGGGTTGTTTATTCAGGGAGGATGAGCCCATGCCTGACAAGGAGACGGCAACCGAGGGTTGCTTGGGGAGGGATGACAAGGTGAAAAAACCTCACTTTGTGATTGCGTCGAGAGGTGGCAGGGTCATAAAACCGGCCACAGCAAGAGAGATTGAGTAGTTACAATGATAGCACATTTGTTCTAATTTTGTCCATCTACCGGCCGGACGACGACGCCATCCGGCCCATTCAACAGGCAAAGCAAAATTGTGGGCGGCTGGCCGGCCAGTTGGCGGACGGCGGCGGCGTAGCGGCGGGCCTGGGCCAGGTAATCGGTGGCCGCCAGCAGCCGTTCCAGCCCAGCCGCGTCCTGAAAGTGGTCGCTCTTGAAGTCCACCACCGTCCAGCGGCCGGCGCGCACAAACAGCACGTCAATCACTCCCTGCTCCAGTTGCCCCTGGTGTTCCAGGTAGTACGGCAACTCGTGCCAGCGCCGTTCGGCCGTTTCGATCTCCTGGTGCAGCGGGTGCTGGTGGAAGCGCTGCAATAGCCGCCGGGTCTCGGCGGCGGCATCGCCCAGCAGGGCCGGGTCGGCCAGGCCGTGCTCGCGGGCCCGGGCTCCCAGCCAGCCGTCAAAGCCGGGGCCGGGAAAGCGCCACAAGGCCAGCGCCTCGTGGACCAGCGCGCCGACGACCCAGGCCGGAGCGGGAGCCTCTGGCCGGCCGGCGGCCGGGACTACCTGCCAGACCCGCTGCGGTCGTTCGGCCGGCGCCGGCGACGAGGCGGCCTGGCCGGGCAGCGGCGCGAGCAAAGGCGGGGGGATAAAGTCGCCAGTGGGTTCAGGGGCCGGCCGGAGCGACCGGGCGGCCGGCAGGGCCGGGTAGCGAGGCTCGTAGACGGTCAGGGCTACCTCTGTCTCGCCCAGGCGCAGGTCAAAGAGCAGCGGCCGGTCGCCGGCCTCGTCGTAGTGGCCGAGGTCGCACTGATCCAGGCCAATCACCCCGGCAATCTGCCGCAGCCAGCCGGTCAGCCGGCCGGGGCGGCCGGAGTCGGCCAGGGAGATGCAGCCGTTAATGAGCAGCTTTTGCCCGGCGCGGGTGGCGGCGACGTACAGCAGCCGGTTCAGCTCGGCGGCCTCCTTGCCGTCCTCCAATTGCCGGGCTAGTTGGTAAGCCGCGGCGCGGTCGTCGCCTTCTTTGCGGGGGAGGAGGACGCCCAGGTCGGGGTCAATCAACACCTCGCCACCGCGGTTGCGGAAGCTGTTGGCGTCGCCGATGACGACGATGGGAAATTCCAGCCCTTTGGCGGCGTGAACGCTCATGATTTGCACGGCGCCGTCGGCCGTGGCCCGCGCCTCCCCTTCCCGGCTGCCGGCGCCACGCAGGCCGGCGACATATTCCAGGAACTCGCCGACGCTGACCAGGCCGCTGGTGTGAGCGTCGGCCAGCAGCTTGTCCACGTTGCGGGCGGCCCGGTTCAACCCGGCGTGGCGCAACGCGGCCCGGTAGTGGGTGGCGTCCAGGAAAGCCTTGAGCACGTCGGCCACGCCGGCCCGGCCGGCCTGCTGGTTCAAGGTGCGAATCAACTCGACCGTCCGGCGAGCGCAGGCCGCTTCGGCGGCATCCTCCCAGGCCACCTCGCCGGGCAGCGTCTGCCACAGCGAGGCGCCGGCTGGCCGGGCCAGGCTGAGCCGGTAGAGGGCCGCGTCGGACAGGCCGCAGGCCGGCGAGCGCAGCAGGCCAGCCAGGGCCAGGTCGTCGGCCGGGTCGGCAATGGCCTGGAGGGCGTTGAGCAGGTCGCGGATCTCCGGCCGGTCGTAAAAGCCTTTGCCAGCCACGGTCAGGAAAGGAATGCCGGCCTGGTCCAGGGCGTCCTCGTAGGCGGCAAAGGAGCTGGTCGAGCGGCACAAAATGGCCACGTCGCCGGGCGAGATCGTCCCCCCTTGCAGCGCGCTGCGGTCGGCCAGCTCCCACAGCCGGGCCACCAGGGCCTGGGCTGCCCGCTCCAGCGCCCCTTCGCGCTTGCTGCCGACGGTCAGGTGCAGCTCAATGTACGGCGCTTCCAGCCCGGCCATGGGGTGGTCGTGATAATGGACCAGTGGCTCGTCAAAGGGGGCGACCCAGGGCGGCGCGGCCGGCTGGGGCTCGCCCAGGATCGGCCGCAGCAGCCCATTCATGCCAGTCACCAGGGCCTTGTGGGTCCGGTAGGAGGTATTGAGGCTGAGAATGGCCCCGCCGGCGGCGGCCACCTGGGCCTGCTCCCGCCGGAAGACGGCGACGTCTGCCCCGCGAAAGCGGTAAATGGACTGTTTGGCGTCGCCGACGATAAAGAGCTTGCCGGGATCCGGGCAGAGCAGCCGGAAAAGGGCCAACTGCCGGCCGTTGATGTCCTGGAATTCGTCCACCAGCAGGGCCTGGACCGCCGACTGCCAGTAGGCGCGAATGGCGGCGTGGCCGTACAACAGCTCGATGGCTCTGGCCTCCAGGTCGTCAAAGTCGAGGGTGTAGCGCTCTTCTTTAGCCGTCTGGTAAATGCGCTGGGCGGCGTCAAAGAGGGCGTAAAGGGCGGGCGTGGCCGCGGCCAGGGCTTCGTCGGCCGGGTTCGGCCGGAGCTGGAGGAGTTTCTGTTCCTGCCACAACCGGCGCAGCTCCTTGAGGGCCTCTTTGACTTCGGCCAGTTGTGCCGCGCCGTCCGGCCAGGCTTTGGCGCTGCCGCCGGTCAGGTTGATCCCGGCCAGCGCCGCCAGGTCAGGGATGAGGGCGGCGGATACTCTGCTTGCCTCCGGCGACTCTGTTTTGGCTGCGCTTTCTACTGCGGCCAGGGCCAGCCGCCGCTGCTGCTCGATGCGGTCGTTGGGGTCAGCGGCGGCGTTATGGCGTAAGATAGCCACAGACGAGGCCCAGGCCGGCCGGGCCAGTAGCGCCGCCAGGGCCCCGGCCTGCCACTTCTCTACGGCCGCCTGCCAGCGGGCCAGCAACTCGGCCGGGGTGGTGGCCTCCGGCCGGGCCAGCCCGGTCTCCTGGACGACCAGCCGGTTTTGCAGCAGGCCGTCGAGGGTCTGGCGCAGGCTGTTTTCCGGCAGCAGGGCAAAGAGAGTGACAGCGGCCGGGTTGTTGGCCGCCCAGGCGAGGGCCGCTTCGACCGCCTCGCGGCGCAGGAGGGTGCTCTGGCCCTCGTCGAGGACGCCGAACTGGGGGTCGAGCCGGGCTTCGGCCGGGTGGGCACGCAAAATCTCGCCGCAAAGGTTGTGGATGGTGCCGATCCGGGCCGCGTCGAGGCTGTTGGTTTGCTGCTGCCACCAGGCCCGCTCGGCCGGTTCCAGCTCTGGGTTGTCGAGGTATTTCTGCATCGTGGCCCGGACGCGATTGCGCATTTCCCGGGCCGCCTTACGGGTGAAGGTGACGGCGACGATCTGGCGCAGCGGCGTCCGGTCGGCCACCAGCGACAGGTAGCGGGCGACCAGGGTGCGGGTCTTGCCCGTCCCGGCCCCGGCGGTGACGACGACATCGGTGCCGCGCGCGGCCGTGGCCGCCCATTGGGGGTCGCTGAGGGTTAGTTGTTGGACGAGGGGATGGTTGTCTATCATGATCCTGGTTGTAGAACAATTTTTCAAAATTGTTCTACTGCGTGTCGAAGCGGGGCTGGTAGTGCCAGCAGAAGGCGGCGGCCGGGCAGTAGGGCGGGCACTTGTCGTCGGGCGGGGCGGGCTGGAAGCGGCCGGCCCGCGCCCCGCGCACGGCCTCCCAAGCATAAGCGACGGCCGTCTCAACGGCCGCGGCAACGCCGCCCTCGAAGGAGGCCAGGGCCACCTTGCTGGGCTCGGCCTGCTGGAAGTGCCAGTAGAAGCCGTCTACCACCTCGCCCAACCCCAGCGCTTCCGTGGCGGCCAGGGCGTAGAGGGGCAATTGCAGCTTCTGGCCCTGGCGCAGGTCGCGCGGGGTATAAGAGGAGGGGCTGCCGGACTTGTAATCAATGATCCGCAGTTGGCCGGCGTCGTTGCGGTCCAGGCGGTCAATGAAGCCGTGCAGGACCACCTGGTCGGCCCCGTCGCGCAGGACGAGCCGGGTCTCGCCGCTGAAGCGGGCCTCCATCTGCCAGGGGGTAAAGCGGCCCCTGGCCAGTTGGACGACAGAGCGGGCGACGCTGGCGACGATCTCCTGGCGGGTCTGCTGCCACCAGGCCGTCTGGCGGAAGCCCTCCTGCTCCGGGGCCCGGTCCAGGACCGGCTCGGCGGCCGCGGCGACGTAGGCCAGCACGGCGGCCTCGTCGCCCTCGGGCGGGTGGGCCAGCCAGGCTGGCCAGGGCGGGCGGTAGACGGCCTCGAAAATGCGGTGGTAGAGGTGGCCCAACTGGCGAATGTCCAGCCCTTCGGCCGGTTCCGGGCGCGGCTCTAATTGCAAGACGTTGCTGGCGAAAAAGTAGTAGCCACAGGTCCGGTAAGTTTCTAGCCGGCTGGCGCTCCAGGCCTGGTCCGGCCCAAAATGGCGGCCAAACTCGGCCGCCAGCCCGCTCAAATCGCCGTCGTAAGGGCTGGCCGCCCCGTTGAGCCGCTGCTGTAAAATATAGCTCGCCGCCTCCACCTCCCCCCACCGCCCGCCATCCGCCTGCTGAAGCCAGACCAGGAGTGAGGGCTGAGTCTGCGAGTCTGCGAGTTTGCGAGTTTGCGAGTCAGTCGCCCACCTGCTACTCGCAGCGACCTTTGGTCGCCACTCGCCCACTCGCATACTCGCCACGCTTTCCAGCAGCTCCGGCCAGGAGGCGGCCACGGCCGGGGGCGGGACCTCTTCGCTGCTCAAGGTCAGGGGGACGGCGTCTACCAGCCGGCGGGTCGCCTCCCAGAAGGGGGAGGCCAGCCACTCGGCGCCAGAGTCGGCCAGGCGCGGCCGGGTCAGCAGCAGGGCCTGGTCAGGGCGGGTGATAGTCTCGTAGAAGAACTCCTGCTCGGCGCTGCGGGTAGACGGCTCCAGGGGCAGGCCGAACTCCTCGCGAAGCCGCCGGCGATCTTCGTCGCGCAGGAAGGGGTCTTCGACGATGGCGGCCGGAAACTCGCCTTCGGCCAGGCCGAGGACGGCCACGGCGCGGAAAGGCAGGCCACGGGCCTGGGCCGCGCCGGCGACCAGGACGGCCGGCTGCCCTGGCTGGAGGGGAAGCTGATAATGGGTGGCCTCAATGGCCCCGGCCAGCTCGTGGAAGAAGCGGCTAAACTCGACCGCCTGGCCGGTCTGCACCGCTGCCTCAGCCCAGACCAGGCCGCGCAGGACGTCTTTCAGAGCCTGGAGGGCGGCCACGTCGGCCGCTTCGGTGGCCGGGGCGGCGCGGGCCTGGGCGACGACGTTGAGGGAGCCGGCCGGCGGTTCGGGCGACGCCCAGGGGGAGGCCAGGGCGGGATCGGGGCCGATGAGGCGTTCGAGCCAGCCGACGAAGTCGCGCATGGGGTGGGGGCCGGGTGGGGGGGCAATGGCCTGGCAGAAGGCGTCAAACTGGGTGGGGAGCAATGAGCGTGATTGGCCCGGCCAATCGCGAGCAATGAGCAATGAGTGATGAGTGGGGTGGTCTTCGTCGTAGTCGGTGGGGGTGGTGGTGGCGAGGCGGAGGGCGCTTTGCCATTGGCTGCGGCTGGCGATGACGCGGCCGGCGCGGGCGGCGGCGTCCAGTTTGTCGACGTCGGCCGGCCGGATGGGATGGGCCAGGCCGGACCAGTCGAAGTAGGGGGAGCGCCAGCTTGCCACGACCAGCCGGCGGGGTAGGACTGGCTCGCCGCGCTCGCCGGGCAGGCTGAGGCGGAGCAGGTTGAGCAGGGCGGCGACGACGGGGCTGGCGGCCAGGGGCAGGCCGTCTACCAGGCGGATGGGCAGGCCGAACTCGGCGGCAATTTGCTGGATGAAGGGACGGTAGGGGGGCAGGTTGCGGGCCAGCAGGGCGACCTGGTCGGGCGAGAGGCCTTCGCGGACGATGTGCTGCTTGAGCCAGCGCAGGGCGGCGCGGACTTCGGCCGGCCGGTCGGGCGCTTCGATCAGCTCAATGGCATCGCCGGCCGGCGCGCCTGCTCCGGCGGCCGGCCCTGGCGGTGTAAACAGGTGCTCTGCCAAGTGGCGCAGCGCCGGGGTAATGGCGTATCCGGCCGGGTGCGGCAGCGACCCGGCAGCGACTTCCAGTGTCTCCTCCAGCCGCTGGCGGGTTTGGTGGAAGCGGCGATAGGCGCCCTCGAAGAGAGGGGATGGGGCCGGGAGCCCAGCCGAGCCGGTGAGGGTGATGGCCATTTCGCCGGTGCGGCCGGCCAGGCGACTGAGCAGGGCCAGTTGGACGGGGGTGAAGTCGTCAAAGCCGTCTACGATGAGCAGGGGCCAGTGGATGGTCGGGGGGGAAGGGCTGTCCAGCGCTTCGAGGGCGAGCCAGTAGAGGCCGGCGTGGTCGGCCCAGCCATGCCGGCGGAGCTGGGCCTGGTAGGCGGCGTAGATGACGGCCAGCTCGCGCAGACGGGGCTCGTCGCCCAGGGCAGCGACGGCGCGGTGAAAGGCGGCCGGCTCGACGCGGGCCATCTTGAGTTCGGCGACCAGGCGCTGCAAGACCTGGATGAAGCCGGGCTTGCCGGCCAGGGGGGCGTAATGGGCCAGGGGCAGTTGATCCACCAGGACGCGCAGGAGGCGGTACTGGACGGGATCGCTCAACTCGGTGGTGGCCAGGCCGGCGTCGTCGAGGCAGGCCACGACGAGCCGGTCGAAGGTCAGGACGTGGACGCCAATGGCCCCACCGGCGCGGGCCAGCCGCTGGCGGAAGGCGTGGGCCTGGAGGTGGGAGGCGACGCAGACGCGGACTTCAGCCTGGAGGCGGCCGGCGGCCTGCCGGGCCAGGTGGACGGCGTACTCGGTCTTGCCGGCGGCGGCCGGGGCGAGGTAGAGGTGGGTGGTCATAGGCGATGGGGCAATTTTACGCCCAAAGGCTGGTGGGGGACAAGGAAAGGCTGAGAATAAAAAGGGACCGGGAGTCGCGCGTGATGCGGGCTCCCGGTCCTTAAGTTGTACGGCCGGGCTGATCAGGCGCGGTCGCGCAGGAGTTCGATGCCCTCTTTGCGGGCGCAATGGTCGCAGCAGTAAATGGCGCCGTTCATCTCCAGCCCGTGGCCAATCACCTTGACGCCGCAATGGTTGCAGGCCGGGGCCACTAGCTGGATGGCGCATTCAAAGCTGTCGAAGGTGTAGTTGTTGCCACCGAGGGTCACTTCAAAGGTCTTGTCGTATTCATTACCACAATAGTCACATCGAGCCATAGGTCTCACCTCCACCCCCTACGATAACAAATTTTTCCACCCGCGTCGCCGTTTTGGGGTAAAATGTACCTGAAGATGTATCGTTAAAAGCAATGAGCAATGAGTTGAAAGCAATGAGTAATGAGTGACGATTGGCCAAGCCAATCGCAAGTAATCAGTTGCTCATCACTCATCGCTCATTGCTATCGTAAGGAGTCTAATGATGAACCAAGTATTGAAGATTGCGGGCGGGGTGGGGCTGGTGGTGGTGGTGCTGGGGCTGGTGGCGGCGGTGGGCGGGGGGTGGCTGGCGGAGCGGGCCAGCGCCCAGCCGGCCGCGCAGCAGGATGGCCAGCCACCCCAACGGACTGTTACGGTCTCGGGGCAGGGACGGGTGGGGGTCCGGCCGGACCTGGCCATTGTCCGCCTGGGGGTGCAGACGGAGTCGGCCACGGCGGCGGAGGCGATGGACGAGAATAACGTCCGGATGCAGGCGGTCATCAGCGCCACGCTGGAGGCCGGGGTGGAGGAGGACGATATTCAGACCCAGAGCATTCAACTATATCCCGTTTACCGGGCGGCCGGCGACAACCCGCCGGAGCTGACCGGCTACCAGGCGGCCAACGTGGTCGAGGTGACGGTGCGAGAGCTGGCCAACCTGGGCGCGCTGCTGGATGCGGCCGTGGCGGCCGGCGGCAACACGATTGAGAGCATTCGCTTCGAGGTGAGCAACCCCGACGAGATGCTGGCCGAGGCGCGGGAGGCGGCGATGAGCGACGCCCGCCAGAAAGCGGAGCAGTTGACCTCGCTGGCCGGCGCGGACCTGGGCCAGGTGATGACGATCACTGAAATTGGCAGTACGCCACCCACTCCCGTCTTCCTGGAGCGGGCCGACGCGGCCGGGGCGGCCGTGCCCGTCCAGCCGGGGACGCAGTTTATCGAAGCGAGCGTCCAGGTGGTATGGGAGATTCAGTAAACCAAACCAACCTCCCGGAGGTTCAAGCGATGGTCGCCGGGCGGCCGGGCGCAATCGCCAACCTCCGGGAGGTTTTACTTGGTGGCTAGCCAGCGGCCGCCAGGCGCTCCCGGAGTAACTGCTCCAGTTCGTCAATGGCCTGCTGCCGGGCCTCTTCCCCCTGGTAGGCCCACTGGGCCCTGGCCCGCAGCGGGGGGATGGGATCGTCGGGGTAACCGAGGAGGTAAAAGAGGGCGGCGGCGCAGTGGTAGCGAGTCAGCATCGCCGCTTCTCCCTTCTCCCGGCGCAGCACAGCCAGCAGCAACGGCGCGCACCTGGCCAGCGATCCCTTTTTCCGCAGGCTATACCAGATCTGGTAATAGTCGTCGTACCGCCCGGCCTGGATTTGAGCCAGCAGCTTCTCTTCGGATTGGGCATCCAGCTTCTTCCCCGTCCGGGCAGCGTGCCACTCCCAGGCATCTTTCCAGTGGGTGAATTCGGGCGTCTCGTCAGTCATGGCTCATCCCTGCTATTGGGCCCGGACGAGGAGCAGCGGCCGGTCTACCCGGTGCAGGACGCCGGCGGTGACGCTGCCGTAAAAGACGCGGGCCAGGCCGGTGCGGCCGTGGCTGACCATGGCGATCAGGTCGGCGTTTTCCCGTTCGGCCACGTCGAGGATGGCCTGGACGACCGGCCCGTATTCGACGACGCAGCGGGCGGCCACGCCCTTATCGGCCAGTTGCCCTCGCCGGCCGGCCAGGTAGGCTTCAACCTCGCCCACCCGCCGCTCGGCCTCTTCCATATTCAGCTCGGGGAAAGGATCGTAGGGCTGGCTGAAGACAAAGACCGGATCAACAACCTGCAGCAGGACAATCTCGGCCTGGTAGCGCGCAGCCAATTCTTCCACGTGGGGCAAAATGGCCTCGGCCCGTTTAGAGCCATCCAGGGGAACTAATATCGTCTTGTACATTTTAATCCTCCGTGACCAGAGGTGACTGTCACTTGCGGAAGTGATAGTCACCTGACACGTCCTAGTCGAGAGCCCGAATCACCCTATCTGCCCACGGCGACAGGAGGGCCAGGATAATCAACAGATCAAAGGCGACTGCGCCGACGAGGCTGCCGCGCGGCACGGTTTGCCACCACGGCAACCAGACGACCAGGGAAATGACCGAAGCGGCTACAGCCAGGGGAGCCCACCAATCCTGGTGAAACAGCAGGCCCAATCCGGCCGCCACCGTGCCGATCATGGCCACCAGCCAGAGGAGGCCAAAGGCCCGGCCGGCCGGGCTGGTCATGGTCACACCACCTGAAAGCGCCCAGGGGTGGTTGGAGAAGCCAACCGGCACCGGCGTCCAGGCCGCCAGGAAACCGATGATATGCCCAATGCCGTGCATAAGCAAAGCCAGGATAATGATGATGCGCAACATCTTACTCCTCCTGAAGGACAGACCGGCTCAGAACGGCCGTCCCGTTCCTCATGTGTCCATTGCCCTCGACCGCCTGAGCCGGAACGGGTTGCAGTGAGAATTCCGCCAGGGAGCGTTCGGCGCGCTCCTTGATGCCCAGAAGCATTTTACGCTCCATGATAAATTGGATTGGCTCCAGGAGCACCTGGTTGCCCAGGGTGCTCAGCAGGCCCGGCCGGTAGTCGGAGCGGAAGCGGACCAGCAGCCGGGTGGTGTGTTCGTCACGCTTTTCGAGTACAAAGGCCCAGGCAACGGAGGGAAAGCCGGCGGCCAGGTTGGCGGCCGGGTCGCCCGGCGAGCGCAGGACCAGGGCGCGATACGGCTGGAGGATGGCCACTTCAAAGTAAAGCGGGCCACGGCCCTCGGGGATCAGGCGGACCACGTCTCCGACTTGCAGCGTTTGCAGCTCAGGAATAATGCGATCGGCGCTGTGGATGTCGCAACCGGCCAGGTTTTCCAGCCAGTCGTAGCTGTATAGCCCGGCCCGGCCCTGGCCCATCTGGACCAGCCAGGGCCAGACGACGACGGGCGGGGTCTGGATGGTGATGGCCCGGGTGGAAATGTAGCGCGGTTGAGGGACGAGGTGGTCGCCAGGCAAAGGCATTTGCCCTTCTTCTTCAGTCGCGCCCCAGTGCAACAGCCAGGGGCGAAGAGTAAACAGGTAAGTGGCGGAAGCGGCCGCCCCGGCCATAGCAATGCGGCCGGCCACAGGGAACTTGAAGGTTTGTTTCACGACAATCTCTCCTGGTGGTTATTGGTTATTGATTATTCGGTAGAGGAGTCAATCACCAATAACCAATAACTTTATAATGGATATCTACCAGGATAAATGTACTACCCGCCGGTCGTGTTTAGCAGTACCAATCAGCACGTCTTAGGCATGATTTTTGTCAGGTGGTTGTCGGTTTCGCAGTATAATAGAGGCAGTAGAAGGCCGGCGTCCCTTACGACCGCCAGCCTGGACCTGATGGGAGGCAAAGAAAGATGCTAACCAGAGTTGCCGACGACCCGTTTGTCATTTCGGGAGCTTTTGAGCCCGCTTACCTGGCCCTGTACCGCAGCGGCGAGTTGCAGCGGCGGGCCCGGCTGGCCGTCCAAAGCCTGGCCGACTGCCACGTCTGCCCGCGCAACTGTGGCGTAGACCGCGTGGCCGGCAAGACGGCCGTCTGCAAAATCGGCCGCTACGCCCGGGTAGCCAGCTACTTTCACCACTTTGGCGAAGAGGATTGCCTGCGCGGCTGGAACGGCAGCGGCACGATCTTCTTCGGCTGGTGCAACCTGCGCTGCGTTTTTTGCCAGAACTACGACATCAGCCAGGTAGAAGCTGGCGTCGTCGCCCGGCCGGAACGATTGGCCCAGATGATGATCGAGCTTCAGGAAGGGGGCTGCCACAACATCAACTTCGTCACCCCCGAACACGTCGTGCCCCAGGTACTGGAAGGGCTGGTCATAGCCGTGGAGCGCGGCCTGCGGCTACCGCTCGTCTACAACACCTCAGCCTACGACTCGCTGGATAGCCTGCGCCTGATGGACGGCGTCGTGGACATTTACATGCCCGACTTCAAGCTTTGGGACCCGGAACTGGCCCTGCGCTATCTGAAAGCCAGGGATTACCCGGAAGTGGCCCGGCAGGTTGTCAAAGAAATGCACCGGCAGGTGGGGGTGCTGAAAATGGACGAGGAGGGGCTGGCCAAACGAGGGGTGCTGGTCCGCCACCTGGTGATGCCGGGGAAGGTGGGAGGGGTGGAGGAGATTATGCGCTTCCTGGCGCAGGAGCTTTCGCCGGATACGTACGTGAACATTATGGAGCAATACTACCCGGCCGGCAAAGTTGGCCCGGAGAAGTATGGGGAACTGAACCGCCACATCACCGGCCAGGAATACCAGGCGGCGGTGCGGGCAGCCAGGGCGGCCGGGCTGTGGCGATTTGACGAGCGCCGGCCGCGCTGGCCGCGAAGGTGACAAGGTGACAGGGTGACAAGGTGACAAGGTGAAACGGTGGCAACTTGTTCTTTACGCGTCGGGCTCGCTGGCCACGGCGCTTTCCTACCAGGCCTTTTCCACTTACATTCAATTTCTCTATATTGACACGCTGGGTCTCAGGGCAGCCTGGGTGGGGAACGTCTGGTCTCTCTACGGCTTGTGGAACGCCGTCAACGATCCCCTGGCCGGCTACTGGTCGGACAAGACGCACACGCGTTGGGGCCGGCGCATTCCCTGGATCGCCGGGGCGTTTATTCCGCTGGCCATCACCTTTTACCTGCTGTGGGTCCCCCCGGCCGGGCTGCGGGACGCGCCGCTGCTAGTCTATTTCCTGGTCTTTGTCCTGGCCTTCGACTTTCTGTGGACGATCGTGGTCATGAACTGGACGGCGCTTTTCCCGGAGATGGTCCCGGACGAACGGCAGCGGGCCAGCGTTTCGGCCTGGCGGCAACTCTTTTCTCTGGTCGGGTTGCTGGTGGGCGTGGCCCTACCCCCCATCCTGGCCGGCGAGGACTGGAGTGGGCGCGGCGGAATGGCCCTCCTTTTTGCCGTAGTGACGGCCGTGTTTTTTGGCCTGTCTCTGCTCGGCAGCCGCGAGCGGCCGGAGTTCCGCCACGACGAGGCCCTGCCATTACGGGCCGCCCTGCGGACGACGTTCGCCAACCGCGACTTTCTCTTTTTCCTGGGCATGAACCTGATGGTCCAGTTCGTCTTCCTGGCCCTGACGGCCACCGTGCCGTTCTACGCCAAATACGTCTTGCGCATCCAATCGGAGACGGCCGTGCCGGCTTTGGGCCTCACCCTGGACGTCGGGCTGCAAAATTCGCTGCTGCTGGCCGTCCCTTTCCTGGTGGCCCTGCCGGCGATGTTTCTGTGGACGGCCCTGGCCCACCGTTTCGGGGCCTGGCAGACGATGCGGCTGGCCTGCCTCACGGCCGCGGCCAGCCTGCTGCTGCTCTTCTGGCCCGATAGCTTCTGGACTGGGCTGCTGGCCACGACGATTTTCGGCCTGCCGCTGGCCGGGCTGCTGATGCTGACCGACCTGTTGATTGCGGCGGTGATTGACGCCGACGAGCTGGCCACGGGCGCTCGCCGCGAAGGGCTGTACTTTGGCATGAACGGCCTGGCGATCCGCTTTGCCTTCACGATGCAGGGGATGATGACCGGCAATATTCTGGCGCTGACCGGCTACGTGGCCCCCACCCCGGCCGTGCTTTACCCGGCGCAACCGGCGGCCGTGCTGGCCGGCATGCGCTGGATGGTGGCCGGCATCCCGGCGCTGGCTATGCTGCTGGCGCTGGCGCTCCTGCAGGGATACCGCCTGCATGGTAAGCGGTTGGTGGCCATGCAGCAAGAGGTGGCGGCCCTGCACGCCCAGAAGCACCAGGCGCTGGTTGGAGACAGCCGACCGGTTTTAGATTAGCCTGATAGGACCGCGATTTGGCAAATCGCGCTACAGGGGGCCTTCAGGCCGTCATTAGCCCAAAAGGGCAAACCAAAATACGCCGGAGAACATAATTCCCGCGCCGATAAACAGGCCGGCCAGGATAGCCCGCCCCCAGGCCCGCGGCCGGAACAGCAGCAAGGCCATTGTGGCGATGGCCAACATGCAGCCGCCGTAAGTGAAGATAATCCACAGCGGTGTATTGGACAGCATCGGCCCGCTGATCGTGTAGTACCAGGCCCGCGCCGGGGCGGCAAACTCTTCGTACCAGGGCGGGAGCGTCATTCCCAGCAGCGTCATGAGGCCGGCGCTTTGCCAGGCCGGGCGGCGGTCGGCCAGCCGCAGGGCCAGGTAGCCAAACTGGGTCACGGTCAGCCACCAGCCCACCGGCATGTAAGACGGCGAAGCCAGCAGCCGGAAGCCAAAGTAATCGGTGTAGACCAGGGAGTGGAAGTACTCGACGTGGACCCAATCGGCCCACAGTTCCAACACACCGCCCACCAGGCCGGCCAGTAACAACCAGCCCAGGCGTTCATCGCGGGTGATCCCCCAGCCGGCCAGGAGCAGCAGAATGACCAGGACGGCGGTCAGGCCAAAAGCGTTTGGCTCGGCCAGCACAGCCCCCAGGATCACCCCGCCCAGGGTTAAAAGCATGGAGCCGACGATTAGACGGTCGGCCGTTGTCAGTTGGGCCAGGAGTTTCATCTTTGACCTTCTGCGGACAGGATGCCGGAGTTCGGCGGCCGAACTCTGTTCCCAGAGTAGGCGGACAGGATGTCCGCGGTCCCGGGGTGTTTCGATCTACTGATTGTCACTTTCCGCCCCGATTGCGGTATTATTATAGCGTGTCGCCTGCTAAAAGGAATCGTGCCTGATGACGCTGCGCCGGAAAACGCTCCTGGTTATTGCCCTGGCCCTCACCGGCTTGACCCTGGTGCTGTACGCCACGGCCTCGGCCGTGCTGCTCAATAGCTTTGCCGACCTGGAAGCGGACACGGCCGGGCAGGACGTGGAGCGGGTGGCCAACGCCATTGCCGAAAGCATCGCCGGCCTGGGGGTGGAAGCCAACGACTACGCCGGTTGGGACGACAGTTACAACTACATGGTCGAACTCAACCAGGACTATATTGACGACAATTACTACGCTGAAAACTTTATTGGCCTGGGGATTAACATCGTCGTCCTGTACCAGCCTTCCGGCGACGTCACCTTCGGCCGGGCCTTTGACCTGGCGAGCGAAACGGAGGTAGCCCTGCCGGCCGGTCTGGAAGGCTTGCTGGCCAACAACCCGGCCCTCCTCCAGCAAGGCCTGGGCGAGGGAACGGCCGGTATCGTCCTCTTAGAGGAAGGGCCGCTGATGGCCGGCATCCGGCCCATCTTGAACAGCCTGCGGGACCAACCGAGCCGGGGGGTGTTGCTCATGGGCCGTTACCTGGACGAGCAGGAAGAAGAACGGCTGGCCGAGCTGACCGACCTGGACGTTTCCTTCTACCGGCCGGATCAACTGGAAGGCAACACCCCGCAGCAAGAGGCCTTTGTCTCCCTTGAGGCCGGGGCAGCCAGCCTGATCGAACCGCTTAGCGCCGCAGAAATTGCCGGTTATACGCTGCTTAAGGATGTCAACGGCGAGCCGGCGTTGCTGCTCCAGGTAACAGTTCCTCGCTCCATCTACCAACAGGGGCTGGCCAGCATTCGCTACCTGATTTTCTCTCTGGTGGCCGTGGGGCTGGTCGCCGGCGCGGTGACGCTGGTCTTGATTGAACGGTTGGTCCTGGCCCGGCTGGCCCGGCTGAACCAGGGGGTAGGCCACATCGCTGCCCAGGGCGATCTGTCTGAGCGGGTCAACAGCACCGGCCGGGACGAATTGTCCAGCCTGGCCGGCCAGATTAACACCATGCTGGCCACCCTGGAGCAGTCGCAGAACTCATTGCGCGAAAGCGAAGCCCGCTACCGGGCGGTGGTCGAACAGGCGGCCGAAGGCATTCTGTTGGTGGACGCCGCCAGCAAACGGATCCTGGAAGCCAACGAGGCTTACCAGGAAATATTGGGCTATACGGCCGAAGAGATCATCCGGCTGACCATTTACGAGGTGTCAGCCGAAGAGCAGGCCAGCGTAGACGACGACCTTAGGCGGATGGGGCAAAAACAATCTTACGCCGCCGGCGAGCGCCGCCACCGCCGCAAGGACGGGACCGTGGCCAGCGTCGAATTGAGCGGCAACCTGATTGCCAGCGAGGGCCGGGAGGTATTGTGCCTGGTCGCTCACGATGTCACCGCCCGCATACGGGCCGAGAAGGAGCTGCAGCGCCTGCTGCGGGAAACGCTGCTGCTGAACCGGATTATTGCCACGGCCAGCTCGGCCCTGCATCCCGACGACGTGATGCGCACCGTTTGCGCCGAGCTGGCCCATGCCTTTCATCTGCCGCAGGCGGCTTTCGCCCTGCTGGAGCCGGACGAGACCCGGCTAAAGGTCGTGGCTGAATATTGCGACGAAGGGCGGCCCTCCGCCCTGGGGGTCGTCATTCCGGTGGCCGACAACCCGGCGACCCAGTATGTCCTGGAACAGCGGGCGCCGCTCTACCTGGCCGATGTGCAAAGTGACCCTCGTTACACGCCGATGCGTGACGTGGCCCGGCAGCGAGGCACCGTTTCCTTGCTGCTCCTGCCGCTGCTCATTCGCGACCAGGTAGTCGGCACGCTGGGCCTCAACGCCATCAGCCGCCGGGAATTTACGGCCGAGGAAATTGCCCTGGCCCAAAACGTGGCCGCCGCCACCAGCCAGGCTTTGGAGAACGCCCGGCTCTACGAAGCCGTTCAACAGGAACTGACCGAACGGAAGCGAGCCGAAGAGGCCGCTCAAAAGGCCCGGGAAGCGGCCGAAGCTGCCAACCAGGCCAAAAGCGAGTTTGTCTCGACCGTCTCGCACGAACTGAAGGTTCCGATGACAGCTATTCAGGGTTACACCGACTTAATGCGGAGCGGCGTTGTCGGCCTGGTCAACGAAACCCAGGCCCAGTTCCTGAACATTATTCGCGCCAACGCCGACCGGATGAACCGGCTCGTTTCCGACTTGACTGACATCTCGCGCATTGAATCCGGCCGCCTGCACCTGGAATTCAGCGCCGTTGCTCTCCACGAAGTAGTGGAGGAGGTCATACAGTCCAACGGCGCCCAGTTTCAGGAGAAAGAGCAGACCCTGACCCTGGCCATTCCTGACGATTTGCCCCCGGTCTGGACCGACCGCAGCCGGCTGGAGCAAATCTTGACTAACCTGGTCAGCAACGCCCACAAGTACACGCCGGCCGGCGGCCACATCACCGTCCACGCCGAGAGCATCTTCAGCCAGAGCGGGCCACGCAAGGACGTGGCCGTCATCCACGTCGCCATCCAGGACAACGGGATTGGCATCAGCCCGGAGGACCAGCAGTTGCTCTTCCAGAAATTTTTCCGCTCCGGCGACGAACAGGCCCGTGTGGTGTCGGGGACCGGCCTGGGATTGAGCATTACCAAAGAATTGATCGAACTCCAGGGCGGCCGTATCTGGTTCGAGAGCGTCCTGCGGCAGGGGACCACGTTCCACTTCATCCTACCCACGGCCTACCAATCAAGCGATGGCCACGCCGCCCCATGACTGAAGAGAGCGACAGCGCAGAACTGTACCTGGCCTGCCAGAGTAGTGACGCGCAGCGCCAGGCGGCCGCCTACCAGGTTTTATGGCGCTACCTTTTTCGCGTCGCCTTGCACGTGGTTCGCGACCAGCCCGAGGCCGAGGCCCTGGCCCAGGATTGCGCCCAAAATGCGCTCATCCGCATCCACCAGCGCCTGGCAGAGTGCCGCGAACCGGCCGCTTTTCGCGCCTGGGCCAGGCGCATCACCAGCCACATAGCCATTGACGAATTGCGCGCCCGGAAGCGATTGCTGCCCCTGCCCGACGACGAAACCACCGGCCAGCCGGAGCAGTTCGCCGGCGCCAACCCACCGGCCGCAGAAATGGAAGTGGCCGGCTTTCGCCGCCTATACGAGGTGATCAACCAGGCGCCGATCAGCGGCCGCTCGCGCCGGGTGATTCTCGGCCGTTACCTGGAAGAAGCGCCCGACGAGCAACTGGCCCGGCGGGAAAGCGAAATCGCCGGCCTGGCCGTGCTGCCCAGCCATATCCAGGTCACCCGAGCCAAGAACATCGCCAAGCTGCGGGCTTACGAGCCAATCCGGTCGTTCCTGGATGCGTTGGAGTAAAAGATCGGCCTAACTCATGGAAAGAAATGCTGCCCTACCCCGTCTAAAAGATAAGCAAAGATAAAGGCTGAAAGCCGCTGGTTAACAGCCATTTACGAGGAGTTTGGAGTTGGAGACGAAAGATCAGGAAGCGCAGGCCAGGCGGCTGGTAGAGGTTTTGCGCCAGCGGCCGGACGAGGCCACTCACCAGGCTGCCCTGGGCCAACTGGCCGATTACGTCGCCGCCCAGTTGGCCGGCCAGGACATCCTGGCCCTCTACCCGGAGGTGGCCGGGCATCTGGATGCCTGCCCGGAGTGCGCCGGTGCTTACGCCCGGCTATACGAATTGGAGGCGGCCGGCGAGGCGTTGCCGCAACCGGGCCAGTTGCCGGCTCCCAACCTGGCTTTCCTGAGGACGGCGGCCGGAAGGCAACAACAGGTAGAACTGGCAGAACGGCTGCTGGCCGCCGTCCGCCGGGCCGGCAACCGCCTGGCCCTCCACTTCTCGGCCGAGTTGCTGGCCGCCCTGCGCCCCCCGCCGGCGGCACTGGCCCTGCGCGCCACTTCGGCAGACTCAGTGCAGGCTCCGGCCGACAGCGAGCGCTACAGCCAGGTGTTGCTGACGCTGGAGCCGGCCGAAGCAGTGCGCGCCCAATTACCCCTGTCCGTCACGGCTTATCGCGACGAGCAGCAACCGGCCGACTGCCTGGTGGAAGTGGTGGTGGAGCCGCCCGGCCGGGGCTGGCCTGACCTGGCCGGCATCCCCGTCACCCTGGTCGTCGCCGGCGAGCGCCGCCGGGCGACCACCGACGCCTGGGGGCTGGCTGCCTTTGCCGGCGTGCCGGTCGCCCAACTGCCGGACGTGATAATCGAGGTGGAGCTGGACGGGTAGCGCAGGCTAACAGCCTGCGTTACGCCATATGTAGCACGGACTGTTAGTCTGTGCGCCGGCGCAGGCTAACAGCCTGCGTTTACAGAGTGCTAACCAGGATAAAGCCAGCCCAGGCGCTGGGGTGGGCAAAGGGGTGGGCCTCAGGTGAGAAGGAAGGCAGCGACACGGCCGGCAGCTCAGCCAACAGGCTCTGAACCTCCGCCCCAGCCAACTCGCGCAGCCAGACCTGGGCTGCCTGCAGGGCGGCCGCCGGCCAGACATTCTCGCCCCCGGCCAATTCCTGGTAAAAACGGCGCATGAGCAGAAAAGTGGCCAGATCCTCCACCGGCCACTGGCTGACCAGCACGGCCCGCGCCCCGGCGTAGAAAAAGGCCCGGACCAGGCCCATCGGCTCGTCGCCGCGCAAAACGCCGCTGACCCCCGTCTGGCAGGCGCTCAAGGTTACCAACTCGGCCGGCCAGCGCCATCCCGCCAGCACTTCCCGGGCCGCCAACCGTTCCCCGGCCCCGGTCTCCAGATACGATTCCAGGGGCGCCTGCTCGTTAAAACGGCCGTGGCAGGCCAGGTGTAGCCAGCGCCAGCTACCGCCGGCCTGGCGCAGGGATTCCTTCTTGGGCTGCGGCCCGACCCAGGCCTCCCCGCCGGTTAGGTGGGCGACGAAGCTGGCCTCGGCCTCGGTGTGGCGCAGGGCCGAGACGGCCGGGTCGCCGTCGTAGCCCACGGCCAGGCACGGCCGGGCTGGCGGCCGGTCGCCGGCCCCGGCCCGGCCGCGTTGCCAGAGGGTGGCGCTGGGGGCGTAAACCAGGGCTGGGCCGCCGGCGCGCAATAACGGCCGCCCTTCCCCATCTTCCAGGGCGGCAAAGGGCACCCGGTGGAGGGGGCCGTGGGGAACGATAACCAACTGCCGCGCCGAGAGGGCCGCCCCGGCCGGGGCCAGCAAAAAGGTAAACAGGCGGCACAAGACGGCCGGTGGCCAGAAGCGGCGGCGGTCGTCCCCCCGGGGCGACTGGGCGGCAAAGGCGTTCGGGTCAACCGGGCAATCGGCCACGGTTAACCCGTCGGCCGTCACGATAAAAAGCAGCGTGCGGGCCGGCGTCAAGAGGTGGTCGCGCAGCGGGCCGCCGGCCGGCAAGGTGCGTAAAAGTGGTATTTCTTGTTCCAGCACCCCAGTCGTAAAGTAGCACAGCAGGGTCGTGTTGGCCGGTAGCCCAGCCCGGACCTCGGCTGCCGTCACCACGCCTGTAAACACGGCGCTTTCCCCGCCCTCGTCTGGTCCAGTCGCCGGCCGGGGCAGCAGCGCCTCGGCAAAGGCCCGGGCCCGGGCCCGCTCGGCCCAATGAAAAGCGTCGGCCGCCCGCCCCAGGGCCAGGTAGTGGAGGACCAGCCCTTCGTAGACCTGCTGCCAGCGCCCTAGCAGGCTGATCTTCAGCCCCTCCTCACGGAGTGGTTCCTGGGTGGCCTCGATGACATTGGCCGCCGCTTCCAACTGGGCCAGGGCGACCGCCTCTTCTCCCAGCCGGCGCAGTAACTCGCCCAGCCGGTAATGGACCAGGGCCAGGATGTCCCGCCGGCCGATGGCCAGGGCCACCGCCAGGGCCTGCTCAAAGGCAGCCCGCGCCCCGGCCATGTCGCCAGCCACCTGGTAGGCCAGGCCCAGGTTCAGGTGGGCATCTACGGCGTAGGTGCGAGCGCCCAGGGCCGCCAGGGCCTGGCGGCCGGCCTCGACCGCTTCATCTAGGCGGCCCTGGAACAGGAGCGCTTCGCTGACGTTGATCAGCACCCGGCCGAGCGAGTCCTGAGCGCCTTCGGCCTGGCGCTGGGCGGCGACTGCCTCGAAACAGCGCATAGCCTCGGCCCACCGCCCCTGGTCGCGATAGACCAGCCCCAGCTCGTTCTGGGCCGACGCCTGCCACTGGGCTGAACCGACGGCCACAAAACAGGCTTCTGCCTGGCGCAGCCTTTCCTCGGCCGGGCCATACTGCTGGAGCTGATAGGCGAGGATGCCCAGGTTTAGCCAGGCCAGGCCTTCACGCAGACGGTTGCCGGCCTGCTGCCACAAGGCCCGGCTGGCCTCGTAGCCGGCCACGGTCTCCTCCAGCCGGCCGATGTAACTGCAAAAGACGGCCCGGGCGTTTAACGTCCGCCCCCTCACTTCGAGTTCCAGGGCTGGCTCGGCCAGCAATTGATCGAAGACGGCCAGCGCCTCCTCGTAACGATCCGCAAAGCCCAGGGAGAGACCGGTGAAATAGCGCAGCAATTGCCGGTTGGCGATTATGGCCAGAGGAACGTCGCCGGCGGCCGCCAGTAGCAGGCCCAGCCCCGGCGGATCATCGGAGACCAGCCGGCCGGCCAAACGCTCAAAAGCGGCCATCAACAGAGGCTCCAGACCCTGTTCGCCAGCCCGCAAACGCCCGGCCAGGTGGATCACCGCCTGCTCGTGCAGCCGCCGGTACAGCGGCAGGTCGTCCTCCTCCAGCCTGGCCAGGACGGCGGCGGCTGTTGCCTCGTCTAGCGCCAGCCAGCCATCCTGCTCGCGGACGGCCGGGTGCCTGGCCAGCGCCGGCCAGGCCTCTATCGCCTTCTCACCCAGCAAGGCTGCCAGCAGGGCAGCGTCGGCCCGGCCGGCTACCGCCAGCGCCGCCAGGGCCACTTCTCGCGAAAGGCTTGAATCAAAGTTATGCATTGCCTTACAATGTGGTTAGCATAAGGAAAGGTCGCCGTTCTCTTCTCCGTCATTCTATATGATCTTGACGACAGATGACAGACGGCAGACGATATAATCTTCCCTATCGGTCTATCGTCCGCCGTCCATCGTCCATCTTCCTAATTAAGAGGTCTCCCATGCTCCTGCGCACTCGCTTTCTAATCGTGGCCCTGCTGGTAGGGCTGTCTCTGCTTGCTACCTTGTGGCTGGGCCTCGTGGGGGCGGCCGCCCCGGCCGGCAGCCTGCGCTTTGTGGACGAGAACGGCAGCCCGCTGGCCAACACCACTATCTGGCTCCTTTGCTATGCCAGCGATGACCCCAACCCGCCGCTGCTGGCCGACCTGCCGATGCCCACCAACGCCCTGGGCGAGCCGGCGGCCGCTCTGCCGGCCGGCTGCAGCCACCTGGCCGCTTTGCGCCAACTGCACGAGCAGCCCTCCGGCAAGCCTGGCCACGGCCCGGCCTACCGGGTCTACGCCACGAGCTGGCCGGCCGGAGGCAGCGTTCCCCTGGCGGCCAGCGGCGACATCACCATCACCGCCGGCCAGCCGCTGGTGCTGTTCGAGGTGGTGGCCAGCCTGGCCTGGCAGCCGGCCGCTGGCAGCGCTTACCTGGGCGAACTCCGGGAAGGCTTATACCAGGCTTTGGCCTACCTGTACGATTTAAGCGAGGGCCAGATGGCCATTGGCCCGGTGCAGCTCTATGCCGGCGGCCGGGGCTGGGACACGGCCGACCTGCGTATTCTGGCGGCCAACGATTACCGGCCGGCGGCCTTCATTGGCGGCATAGTCCAGGCGCCCATTTCTTACACGGCCGGCAACGGGGCGGAGACGGTTTTTGCCCCGGCCCGGATCTTTTTAGGCCGCTTCTGGGATGGCCTGGACGCTACCGACCCGATCAGTGGGAGCTGGTCCCAGCCGGCCGCCTACCGGACATTGGTTCACGAATGGAGCCATTACGCCCTTTTCCTGTACGACGAATACCAGCAAAAAGAAGCGGGTGGCGGCAAAGTTTCGACCTACTGTGTTTGCCTCAGCCTGCCCCAGGGCGCTTGCGATGCCTCGGCCATGTCCTACCACTACACGGCCAATGAATGGTGGCTGCCGGCCGTCCACGGGCAGCCGGCCGTCTGCCTGGACACCGACCAGTGGCAAGCGCACGGCCAGGCCGACTGGCCGACGCTGCTGGATTGGGGGAGCATCCAGGGCCTGGGGGACACCTGGCTGGTGACCCCCACCACCCTCCTGCCCGGCCCGGCGCTGGGGCTGGCCAATGACCTGTTTGGCCGTCCGCCCGGCGCCCGGGGTTACCTGCCCTTCATCCGGCGGCCTGGCGCGGCGCCGCCGGTGGCGCTGGAGCCGACGATCAACGTGGCCCTGGACGAAGAAGTGGCCGGCCTGCCCGGCCTGGCCCGGCTGTACCCCCAGGTGTACGTCTTCGGCGCGGCGGCCGGGGGCTCTCCCCAGCGACTCTCTTACCAGGGCACGACCACCGGCCCTTATACCCCGCCGGACGGCCTGGGGCAAATCAGGCTGTTTGGCGTGCAGAGCGGCGACCGGGCCAGGATCTTCGTCGAGCAGTATGCCATTGCCGGAGAGCCGGGCGGCCGCTTCGTTTACCCGCAGCCTGGCGGCGGCGACCCGGCGCTGGCCAACGGACAGACGCTGCAGGTCATCACCGGCACCTGGACGGCCAGCCTGGACGTAGCCTACCAGATGGCCGGCTCGCGCCTGAATACGCTGACGTTGACGCTGGCCAGCCCGGAAAGCCTGGGCACGCCTCCCCTGGCCCAACTGTGCCTGCCGGCGGCGGCCAGCGGCTGCCCGACCGGCCAGGCCTGGCAGCAGACGATGCAGGCCAGCGGAGCAATCACCTGGACGGCCACCTTTGTCGCCCCGGCCAATAGCGAGCTGCCGGACCACGCCCTGATCCGCATCCAGGCCAGCGGCCAGCGGGAACTGCTGCGCTGGTTCCAGGTGGCTGGCGGCGTGGGGCCGGGCCACATGCATGGCTTCGCCCCCCTACGCGACGGCCTGCTGATGGTGGACGCAATCAGCCCTGTTCCAGGCACAGAAAACCGGGTCGTCTTCATGCCGGCGGCCGATTACAACGCCCTGGTAACGCCGCTGCCGGCCGGGTTCGAGGGTGTCGTGGGCCTGCCTCTGGACGTGGACGTGCTGCTGCCGGGCGGCTCGCCCCGCTCCACACTCCTGGGCGACGCGACCCTGCCCGTGTCGGTGACGCTGACCTTTTTCTACAACCAGAAGACCCTCGACCGCCTGGGCGTCAGTGAGACCGATCTTCGCCTGCTGCGTTTCGACCGGGCCACCACGACCTGGCAGCCGGTGGCCACGGCCGGCCAGGACGACTTCCTGGACTGGATCGCCAGCCAGCCGGTGAACCAGGATGGCATTTACGCCGTCGGCTGGGCGACGATCCAGCCGGTGCAGGCCAACTTTATCGGCAATCCCACCAACGGGCAGGCGCCTTTGCTGGTGACCTTTGTCAATCTCTCGACCGGCGACTATACCAACAGCCTGTGGGATTTCGGCGACGGCTTTACCAGCACGCTGGAGCACCCCAGCCACGTGTACCAATTTCCAGGGATTTACACGGTGGCCCTGATGGTGAGCGGACCGGGGGGGACGGATACGTTGATCCGGCCGAATTATATTTTTGTGCTTCCACCGAGGGGAGTAATGAGGACTGAGGACTGAGCAATGAGCAACGCAACCCACCCTCCCGGAGGTTTGGAACCTCCGGGAGGGTAGCGAAAATCAGGGAAAGGTTGAGGGGGTGAGGTTCGTCTTTCAGGCAGAGAATCGTGAGATTGACTGCCTGGAGGTGAACGATGACTGGCAAATTTCGCTTTGAACGGGGGGGCGGCGCAACCATGCGCCTGGGTGTTGCGCTCATCTTTTTGTTGCTGCTGGCCGGCGCAGGCACGGCCGGCGAAGCGCTGGCCCTGGAAGACGACCCGGCCGGGCCCCCACCGGAACTGTTTGTGCCTGACCAGAGTTACTCCGTGGACGCGGCCGTGGTTTTTGAAAATGGCAACGACATTTACTACTCCTTTTACGGCCACACGGCCACGACGCCCGCGCCGGGCCAGGACCCGCGCATTCCCACACCGGTTAACCAGCCCCTGACCTGGAGCTGGTGGAGCATTAGCCCCGGCGGCGGCTCTGACACCGGAACCAGGAGCCGCTCCCTGGCAGCCACGGCCGCCCCGGAACTCCAGCCAGACGTAGCCTTCTCGCGGGAAGGTTTTGCCCTGGCGGTCTGGGTCCAGCAGCCGGAGGCCGACATCACCAGTTGCGTAGACCCCGCCGGCAATCCCAACTTCTATCCCCAGGTACGCGGCCTGCTGCAGACAGCGCGGCTGGCTCCCCAGGCTGACGCCGACGTCGAATGGCAAACCAGCCTGACCCTGGCCCCGCCGGCCAACAGCGCCAGCACCTCGCACGTCTACCACAATCCCTCCATCGCCGTAGACAGCAGCGGGGCAGCCATCCTGGTCTGGGCTTACACACAAGTCAACCATTACCCGGATTGCAGCCGCGACGCCACATTGCGTATTTTGTCGCGCCGCTGGGACGGCAGCGCCTGGGTGGACGAGCAGGAAGTGATGGCGGCCGACGGCACGCTTTGTAAGCCCTTGAACTACCCTTACCTGCCGGTGCCCTGCGAGCACTTTACGGACGTCACCTTTACTTCGACACTGGTTAGCGGCGAGACACGCCAGCAGGCGGTGGCGGCCTGGTATGACATTGTCAGCTCGGCCAGCACCGCTTGCGCCGGGGTGATCCCGCTGTTGTGGCCGCAGGCGGCCGTCTGGGACGGCGATAGTTGGGGCGCTATGACGGAGATCCCCGGCCGGCCGGCGATGACGATCCTGGGCAATTACCAGAAGCTGGGCCTGTCGGCCGACCAGCACGGCAACGTCCGGCTGACGTTCCCGGACTTCTACGACGCCGACTTTTGCGCGCCGCCGTCCGCGGCCCCCCAGGTGCGGACCACCAACTGGTCCAACGCCAGCCAGAGCTGGTCTACGGCCACCCTGCTGGATACGGGCGTCAACCTGGACCTGGCCGTCCTGGAGGACAACACCGCCGTCGGGGTCTACTCCGGCCTGCCGGACCTGAAGTGGGCCTCGGCGGCGGCCGGGGGGAGCTGGACGATAGAGGGGACGGTGGCGGCCGGCGCCGGCTACACGCTGCCGTCGGTGGCGGCCGTCCACGCGGCCGGGCTGGACCCGGCCCGGGCGGTGGCTGTCTGGAGCGACGGCGGCAACCTGAAATTTGCCGAGCGGCTGGGCGGGGGAGGCTGGAGTAGTCCCGGCGACATTGGCGCGGGCAGCGGCGCGGCCGAGCTGGCAGCGCACACCGGCAGCCCCAGCCTGCCCCAGGCCGAGTGGACGGTGGGCGTCTATTCGGCCGGGGAACATACCCATTGGGAAAGCACCATCTACCAATCCTTGGTGGCCAACGGCTCGACGGCCCTGGTCAACGCCGTTTCCCAGATAGATTCGGACGCCGCCCTCTTCGCCGGCGACCCCGACCCGCACAGCAGCCGCATTTTCTACCACAAGGTGGCTACCAGCACGCTGCGGCTGAACCTGGGCGACGCGAACATGGGCCAGCCCGACACGCTGCGGGACTTTGGCGCCTGGCTGGTCGAGCATTACCCGGCCGGCCGGTACCTTCTTTCCCCCGAAGACCACGGCGACGCCTGGCGCAGCATTTGCTACGACGAGACCCACCCCGGCGAGGACCGGTTAACGCTGCCGGAAATCAGGACGGGCCTGGACGGCGCCGGCTTCACCCGCGACGGCGTTTTTGCCGGGCGGCGGGTGCTCAACCTGCTGGCGTTTGTGACCTGCACCACGGCCACCGTGGAAATGGCCTACGAGGTGCAGGAGCTGGCCAATTTCATGGTTGCTTCGGAAGATTGGATGGACGACCCGACGGCCGGCGGAGGCGGGGTCCGCTACGACCACGTCGTGGCCGCCATGATTGCCGACCCGCACCAGGGCGACGAGGAGCTGGCCGGGCTGATCGTCCAGACGTTCGCGGCCGACAACGACAACCAGACGACGCTGGACCATACGCTCTCGGCCGTTGACCTGGGCCAGGTGGGTGCGCCAGGGGCAGCGGGGACGCTGATGCAGCGCATTAGCCAGTTGGCGGCGGCGATCAACGCGGCCGTGGCGGCCGAGGGAGAAGACGGCGGCCCGGCCGGGACATGCAACGATAACGTGGACAACGGCGGCCTGGACGGGCTAATAGACGGCGAAGACCCGGACTGCCCGCAGACGATGGCCATCCACAACGCGGCGGCCAACGCCGAGGTGATGCAGGGCGACAGCGGCCAGCGCGACCTGCAATCGTTTGCCCAACAGCTCCAGGCGGCGTTCCCGGCCGGCAACGCCATCCACACGGCGGCCGGGAACGTGATTACCGCCCTGGGCAACGCCGTGGTGGCCAATTGGGCCGACAACGTCCACCGGGTAGGCAACGCCAACGGCGGCGCGCTGCAGGTGCATGGGCTGACGATCTGGCTGGAGCAGGACCAGGCGGTTTACGACGACGGGACGCCCGGCAGCAACCACGACCAATATGACCTCACGCGGTTTGAGATAGACCTGGCCGGGGCCGGTAGTAGCTGGAGCCAGGTGGTAGACAACGTGGCCCAGCCGGCAACGGGGGCGCTGCTGCTGCTGGAGATGGACAACCCGGACCTGTTTATGGAGGTCACGCTCCCCGGGGGGCAGTCGGCCGGCGGCCTGGGCATCACGGGCAAGCACTGCGAGGGCGTGTGCGCCTCGGACATTCCGGGGGCGAGCTGCAGCCACAGCGGCCTCAGCCAGGAGATTTGGGTTCCGGAGACGCCGGCCGGCTATGGTAACCCGGATGGCCCGTCCAGCCCGGAGAACCTGTACTTCACCTGGACGATTGACGGCTCGCTGCTGGCGACGACGGTTACTTTCACGCTGACGATCCAGACGATTGAGGCTGGGGTCGTTATTGATGAGAGCGTCCAATCGGGCACGGTCGCCCCCGGACAGACCATTTCCGGCACGTTCGGCTCGCCGCTCTTGTATATCTACCTGCCGGTGGTGTTGAGGATGGAGCCTTAGGGCCTGGCTGTTATTCAGTTATTGGTTATTGGTTATTGGTCCTGTGGCCAGTAACCAATAACCAGTTTGACGACAGGCGCGTGTCCAGGGCAAAGCTTGGACCAGCGATGGACGACAGTGGATGGGCGGGGCAGCGGATTAACAACTGATAAGCCGATAGGGGCGAGGGGGTTTGCCGGCCGGCTGTGGTGGTGCTTCGGGTTGGGGTTCGCTGGCACGGCCGGCGGATGGTGTCTTTCCTGTGGGGTGTTGAACCGGCCGATGAGTGACAAAGAGACCGGCCGGGGTTTTGGTAAATCCCGGCCGGTCTTCGTGCCATTAGTCTCAGACTATAATAAGCAGTAGAGTGGCGAGAGAGCCACCAAACTGCTACCTTTCAGCACTCTGGTTCACTGTCCTCCAAAATATTCTCGATGGCTCTAGCGGCTTCATCGCTCACTGTGCGCCCCTCAAAGCCGGCCCCATGATCATGCTCCTGTACCCACCGAAGGGCAGGAAGTGCCCGCTTATCCCTAAGCTTTCCCAAGGCCCAGGCAGCCATACGGCGCACATCATTGTCAGGATCGTTTAACATCGTCCTTATCAGTGGTTCAATACTCTGCTCGTTCTTGTCGTCGGATAAGAGGCCACAGATATGCTGGCGCATAGATGCATCTGGATCACTTAACAGAGGCAAAACGAGGCTGACTGCACGATTTGCATCGAGGATGAACAAAACTTTGGCTGCGTGGTGCCGCATACGACTATTTGAAAGGACTATTGACATTAACGTCTCAAACAACTTATCTTGATCAAACTCACGGAGCCTGGCAAGGGCAATTTCATGCTCGGGATCGAAAGGATGAAGTTTGCGTATCAAGTGAATTACCTGCTTTTTTTCAGGCCGTTCGACGGATGGATCTTTTTGCACACCTACCTCTACTCTATCTTGAGGTTAGAAACTCCAACTACCGAAAAACCATATAGTAAGATAAATTTTTTGGAGACATTGGTCCTGGGTGGCGGGGCCGGCCGGGGTTTTGGCAAAGCCCGGCCGGTCTCTTTTGGTCATTACGGCTGCATTCACTTGAGTTATGCACACCCCTCATATAATTAGCTTCCTATTGGCCATGTTGGCTGGAACTGGCAACAGGTTATCAACACCTGGAGGGAAATAGAATGGGCACCCAGCCGTCTTAATTGGCGTGGCCACAACTTTCTCGCACACGGCCGGCGTGATTGTTATTGGCGCACTGGCTCTCTCAACGGCCGGCCAGATTGCCAGCACCCAATATCTACGCTGGATCGGACTGCTGAGATGGGGGTGATGCACGGGATCGTTCCCACCTTTGACGCCCTGGCTATTCTCCTGGTGGCGCTGAACGTTAGCCAGGTCGCCGTGGGGCCGGGCTAATCATCACCTATAGCCTGGGGATCGCTGCCGTACTCATTGCGATTGGGGCGCTGTTTATTCGCGCCCAAAGCGTATTGTTGGAGAAACCTCAGTTTGACCGAGTGTCTGGCTATGCGCCGGCCGTAGCGGCGGTTGTGGTGACTTTGCTTGGCTTGTGGCTTATAGTTCGCACCCTGGTTACCCTATAAATGGTGCTGTCGTGATGCGCCACTTGATAAAAAACAGCCCAGACGGAGCGAGGCGTCTGGGCTGTTTGAAGTGTATTCGTTGGCTACCTGGCGTCAAGACTCCAGATCCAGCACCGTGATAGCTTCGTCCAGGGTCTTTCCAGCCAGCGCCTGGGTGACTGGATCCTCAACGCTGGCTACCAGTAATCCATCGTCGCCAACCTGGAAAAGCCCCTGCGGCGACACTTCCCGGTAGTAACCTTCGGGCAGGTCTGTCCGCTCCCGGAGGAACAGCAGGTAGGTCGCGCCTATCTGGTAGCCCGGCCCGGCCGAAGTAATGCCGCCCACCGCTTCAATCTTCAGCGTTTGCAGGTCGGCCGGGCCTTTCAACACCTGGCTCACCTCCAGGGTGTAATCCGTAAAGGAAAGGGCTGCGTCTCCTTCTCCGACGGTCCGCCCCGGCCCTGCCTCACGAACTGTAGCGAGCACAATCGCGTCGGCCGAGGCTACCATTTCCTCCAGGCTGGCAAAGTTCTCCGCCGGCATACCCATGACCGGTCCTGACACGACGGGGTTACCCTCACCCGCCTCTTCTGTTGGCTGGGCGACTGGTGTCGCAGTTGCCGCTTCGGGGGTGTTCTCAGGGGCGCGGCCGCTGCAGCCGGCTACCGCTACGCCGAAGAGCGCCAGCAAGATATACAGGTGTAAACGAGTGATTCTTTTCATCTTGCACCTCTTCATTGACTATAATAATTGGTTCAACCAGCAATAGTTCAACCATTCGTAATACTTTTATAACGCCGCCACCAACCGTTTGGTTCCACAAACAGAAAAGGAGGCAGCTAGAATAGTTGCCTCCTTTATCCTTTAGCCGTTACTCGTGGGCTCTCTAATCGGTCGCGCTCAATTGCTGAGCCAGGTCGTCAACACTTTGCCCGGCGAGCGAGGGCGCAAAGCCCCAATCAGCCGCCGGCACCAACTTGCCGTCTTCAACAGCGTACCGGCCGAGGGGTGAAATGGTCAGGTAAGTACCATCCCCGCGCGGCTGCAAGAACAAGACGTAGCTCTGGCCTGCAACGTAGGGTGCGTCTCCGGCGATGTACTGACCATCGGTTCCCGTGAAGAATAGCTCCAGCGTACCCTGGGCATTCCCTTTGAGGACCTGGCTCACCTGCAGACTAACCCGGCTGGTGGGAAGGCGGTCGTTGTGCCGGTCTGCCGTGGAAGAGGCAGGGACAATATCGGGGCCACGCTCGACGCCGGTAACCTGAACAACCACAATATCTGAGGCCAGGGCTTGGGCCTCGGCCAGCGTGGCCGGATTGTTGTGCCAGTAAGCGTGCCAGACGGGGGTTTCGCCCGCCTCCTGTGGGGCGCTATGCGGATAGCGGTATTTATTGTAGATGTCGTTCCAGTTATGCTGGACGGTAACGTTGGAGTTGTTGTAATAGCCTTTGCCCATGCAGCCATCGTTACTGTGGTCCAGGCCAAACAGGTGGCCGATCTCCTGGCAGAAGATACCTCGCTTATCGGCCGAGGAGTAATTATAGTAATAGTTCAACCGGGCGTGGCCGTGGCTAATGTGGCAACCACTGTAGTTAATGATTTCGGCCAACCCGCCCCAGCCGGTGTTGCCGTAGTTGCCGTCGAAGACGCTGATGTCGGTGTGTGAGGTTCTATTGGGTAGGTAGAGAATGGTGTTGACGCTCCAATCGTTTCGAGCGGCGTTGGCTTCGTTGTAGTAAGTGGCCGTATTGTAAACACCAATAGTTACGCTTGAACCATTGCGGTTCCAGTGCCAGCCGAAGGAACCACAGCTCCAATTGTGGCCGAAGGCGATGCCGCCACTCAGGCTCACGGCCAATAGCATCAGAGCAATGGCCAGGCTAATTACCCGAACAGATCGTCGAGAAAACATTGCTTCCTCCTTTCTCATATTCCTCAAAATAGGGAACCCGCCGCAAAAGTGCGGCTAAAGAAACAAACACACGACTGATCCAATCTGGAAGCTTACAAGCGGAAGCACCACCTCCTTTTTCTCATGCCGCACTGCCAGCCTTTACCGTCCAACCCGGCCGCGCCCGGATAGGTTGTGGGGAAAAGTATGCTGCCAATATGCGCGCATAATCCATTATGTAACCCGCTATCGAAGAATTAGGCCCGCCCCAGTTGACAGTATAAAACATTACCCACTCCAGAGGCAATACTCATCTGCAGCAATTCTAAATTCAAGACTTGAGTGACAGCAGGGCAAAAATGTGATAGGGTCAAGCCTTTTGTAAAGGAGAACCCGATGTCCGAAACCCTGTCACTGAGCCATATTGTGGAACGATTTCAGGCGAGGTGGCAAAGCTTGCCAGACCATCGCCAGGCGAGTAACAACACCCAGTACGAGATAGCCGATGCGGCGGCCTCGGCCTTTTCAGTCTTTTTCATGCAATCGCCATCGTTTCTGGCCCACCAACGGGATATGCATCAACGCAAAGGGCGAGACAATGTGGCAACGCTGTTCGGGGTGAAGAAAATTCCCAGCGACAACCAGATAGGCAACCTGTTGGACCCGATAAGGCCGGGGCATTTTCAGGCAGATTTCGAGTGGGTGGTTGACGAGTTGGCCCACAGCGGCCATTTAGCCTCCTTTGAGGACTATCAAGGGACGTACCTGATTACTTTTGACGGGGTCGTCTTCCACTCCTCAGAGAAAATCTTCTGTGAACAGTGTTCCCGGCGGCAAGACCGCAGTGGGCAGATGCATTATTATCACAGGGCCATTACGCCAGTGATGGTCAAACCCGATTCACCCCATGTGTTGTCCTTACCACCGGAGTTCATCGTTCCCCAGGATGGACAAGAGAAACAGGATTGTGAACGGGCCGCCGTCAAACGCTGGCTGGAGCGCCATCATCATCGCTATCCACCCCGGACGGTCACTTTTCTGGGTGATGACTTGCATGCCAACCAGCCCTTGTGCGCGTTGATTGACCAGCCGTATCAGCAGTTTTTCGTCTTTGTCGCCAAACCCGATTCCCACACCACCCTCTATGAATGGATTGCCTCCCTGGAGGGCGTGAACGGCTTAGCAACCCATCAGATTCGTCGCTGGAACGGCCGGCATGGCGAACTCTACACTTATCGCTTTGTCAATCAGGTGCCGCTGCGGGCTGGAGAGGATGCCCTCCTGGTCAACTGGCTGGAGCTGACTATCACCCACGAAAAAAGCGGCGAGGTTCTCTATCACAATGCCTGGGTGACGAATCATCTCCTCACCACCGCCAATGTCGCCCACCTGGCCAAAGTCGGCCGGACCCGGTGGAAAGTCGAAAACGAAAACATCAATGTCCTCAAGACCAAAGGCTACAATCTCAACCATAACTTCGGTCATGGCAGCAGCCATCTGGCTAATGTCTTTTTCTCCCTCAACCTACTAGCCTTTCTGGTTCACACTGCCCTACACTTGGTCAACAAGGTCTATCGCCTGTTACGCGACACCTTAGCCGTCCGTCGCACCTTCTTCAATGACTTGAAGGCCTTAACCCGTTACATCGTTTTCGATAGTTGGGAATCCTTATTTTCCTTTATGCTTGACGGCTTAGAATTGACGCGCCGCCCTGAGCTTGAAAACCAATTTTGAATTTAGAATTGCTGACTCATCTGGCCTTTTCCCGACAAATATAGCCGTTTTGTACCCTGGTCCTTCCAAAAACAAGAGGCTGTCCGATTGGACGTCGAGCGACTGGCCGTGCTTTTTATCAGAGCGGACGGCGGTGACGCGCCCTGCCAGCCGCTGATGTCCCAGGGAATGTTCGGAGGTTTCCCGGACACGCTTCGTGTCCCAACCTGCGGGCTTTCGGGTAGTGTGGGGACCGTTGTCAATTTTTATACATTAGCGGTGTATTTCAACCAATGGCTAATACCTGTCCGGGTCATTATGCTTTTCTACGATAGCTTCAACCGTCGCCAATAAATACACAAGGAGGTGAAAACACCCATACACCATAGATAGCTAACGACACCCATCAGCCCCTCTCACCGTCAACAAGATTTTTCAGATTAAGAATTGTTCTGTATCAGGTAAGCCCTGGAAAGCTCTTGAAGACAATTAGACCCGCTGAGCCAGGATTACCATCCTAAGGAGAAACAAAATGAAAGAACGCGTCAAGCTTATCGTTGGCTTGCTGGCCTTTGCCTGTTTATTAGCCCTCAACATCAATATAGCCAGCGCTCACCAGTGGGGTAGCTGGCACTGGGATAAAAGCGGAAGCGCCATTTACATTTACAATTACTTCTGGGGTAGCCATCAAACAGAAGCCCGCGCCGCCCGGCAAGATGGGTGGAACAAAATCAGCATCCTCTATAACTACGAACAATCATCACACACCCACGTTAGCGTCTTTGGCCAGAACTCGGGCGATACCGGTTGGGGCGGGTT
>JAKEFB010000165.1 GCA_022616275.1 Chloroflexota bacterium | reverse complement strand
TTCACCCCTCGGGGCTCATTCGTTTCCCGGCCATCCGTGACCAGCATTTCAATCAAGATATACCGGCGGCGAGAGCTTTCATGGAGGAGCTGGGTTTAATAGAAACAATCCCTACTATCTAAAACGAATTTCAGGCGGGTTAGGCCGAACTTTCGCCACCTAAACCACCTGGAGGCATATCAGGCGGAAAGTTTCCGTCTACTGAATAGTTAGGCGCACATGCGGCATGTGCTGCCTGAGACTACTTTTGAGAATCTGCCGCCAAAAACCTGAAAGGAGAAACACATGCCAATCAGGACATATATTGTGCAGGAGAATCGTCATGAATAGCAAAGTTGGTGTACATGTGAGCAGTGGACCGCGTAACGGTTATGGTCTCGTCGCCGCGGCCAGGCCGATGGTCGTCATGGCCGTTAACGAAGGTGGCGTGCTAACCGAGACAGGCGCGCCGACAGTCACGATCTATCGGGATACAACCGTCTTCGGCGATGCCCCGTCGGGTATTGACCTGACGAATGAAGAGGGGGCGCGGGCGCTGGCCAACCAGTGGTATCCGGCTCTGAAGCAGCGCTGGCTGCTGAATCCCGCCACCTATTACCAGGCCACCAACGAATACGGTGGCAACGATGTCCAGGCGCTGAAAAGGCTGGTGGCCTTTGAGTCGCGCCTGGTGGAGCTGGCCGCGGCCGACAACCTGGCCCTCTGCGTCGGCAACTTTGCCGGCGGCTCGCCCGGCAATTTAGAGGTGTGGAAATCGGTTTGTGTACCTCTGATACTATTTGCCTGGCAAAACGGCGGTATTTACGGCCGCCACGCTTATGGCCCCGGCCTGTTGACGAACGCCGACGGCTCGTCCACCGACGGTAACAGCGGCCGCCCCTTCGTCGAAGCGGCCCACTTGCAAACGCTGGGCATCAGCGGGGGGATGGTTATCACCGAAGCAGGGCAGAATGCCGGCTTCAGGTTTCCAGGCCTGGAAGAGTTCATGACGGACGTGGCCCGTTTTGATGCCTTGATGCAAATACACCCGGTAATTATTGGCTGCTGCTTATGGACCTATGGGACGTACCAGAACTATCCGGCCAATATTCAATCTGCCTCCCAAAACCTGGCCGGCTACCTGGAGGCCAATCCCATCCAGCCCTGGCAGCCGCCCCAACCATCCCCGACGCCGAACCCCATCCCTGAGGTCGAGGGCCAGACAGTCATTACCACCAGGCAGGTGAATCTACGAACGGCACCGCGCTTGCTGATCCAGACCCAATTTGTTTTGCTGGATGCCGGCCGTGTGTTTGAGAAAATTGGCGAGGTCGAAGGGGATGACTTTGCCGGCGACGCGACGTGGGTCCAGGTTGCCGCCTATCTGCACAAAAGCTTCGTCGCCCCGGTCGGCGGAGATGGAAACAGAGTCGTTACGACTAAGCAGGTCAATTTGCGAACGGCACCACGCCTGAGTAGCCAGAACGTGGTTGCTTTACTAAACGCGGAGCGGGTGTTTGAGCAGCTTGGCGAGGTCGAGGGGGACGTGTTTGCCGGCGAACAGATGTGGGTCAGGGTAGCCCTGTACCTGCACAGTAGTTTCGTGACCGGCGTAGGGGCAGGCGATTCCTTCCGCTTTACCCATTGGCCGACGACGGTAAGAGCGATCTCGCAGTCCTTTGGTAATAATCCGACCTATTACAACAAAAAAAACTTGCCGGGCCACGAGGGGCTGGATCTCGCTGCCCCATTGGGGAGTTCCGTTTTCAGTGTGGCTGACGGTACAGTTAGCGACATCCATCCTGTAGACGACAAAGTAAACGGCAAAAAACATGCCTATGGCATATTTGTCCGCATAAGACACGGCGATAGCGGGTACGAGACGACCTACGGTCACTTGCAACAAGCCCTGGTACAGCTCAATGACGAGGTCAGAGGAGGAGACCTTATCGGCCGGGCAGATAACACCGGCGATATCCTGAGCGGCGATAGTCACTTACACCTGACGCTTAAGCACGACGAGGCCGTCCCAGGTGGAGCTAAGTACATCGGCTATCCGTTCAAGATCGTAGACCCGACGCCATTTATTGCCGCGCTACTGGACGGCACGCCGCCGGCCGAAAACGAAGTGGACCTGCTGGCTTATATGAGCACGAATGGCAACAGTCCCCTCTACGAAGTCCAGACCATGAACGGCGGCCAACAGCGACATCAGACCCAGGTGGTTGATGACAAATTCTTCCACACCAAAGACGGCGAGTGGGAGGAGCTGTGGGCCGATAATCGCCATATCTTCAGGGGTACAGACACCAGCCCTGGCAATGGCGAGTATTACACCCTCCGGGATGGGACCGTCTACGGCAGCAAGTGGGCCGAGCGCCGTATGGCTGTTGGTGAGACGTTTGAACGCAATCCGGTGGTCATTAACTTCGGCAAGAATGGTTGCCAGGAACTTCGGCGCGGCAGCTTTCGAAGCTGGCTCAAGCTGGTGGCCGTTCACCCAACCTATACGTTCTTTACCGGGGTCAAGCTACAGGATGTCATCGAACTGGCCTGGCTGGGCTCGCTGACAGGTGAACCGCTGGAAACGTATTTTTACAGCAAGGGCATTGGCCTGGTCGGCTGGAAATCTCGTGACGGCCGCCAGTCGGCAGTTAGCGAGATTCACGAACCGGGAGCGCGGCCGGATAACGTGCGGGAAAAATTATCGTGTTTGGTGACCGATTAGCCGGGGAATGAATGAAAAGCTTATAGCTTTGCCAAAATTTCCGCTTTCTTCGCCTCGTACTCCTCCTGGCTGATAACGCCCCCTTGCCTGAGTTCGTTCAACTGGCGCAGCCGGTCGGCCGGGTCGTCGGCGGTGGCTACAGCCGGTGCAGGCGAGGGCGCGCCGGCCGCCGCCGGCGTGGCCACCACCCGACCGGCCCGCACCCAGCCCAGGGCGATGGCGATTAACAGGACGATAAAGATAGGGGTCGAATAAATGAGGCCGGCGATCCCTATGGCCGGCAAGGTGACTTCGGTTTTTGGCCCGCCCGGCTCGTTTTGGCAGAAGAATTCGCGATCTATGCCGACGCCTCCCTCCTCGGTCGTATACTGGGTGGACTCGACGCTAAACTCGCCCCTGCAGAGGACGGGGGCGGCGGCGAGGGAAATGAGGGGCGGGTAGATCGCGCCGCCGGCAACGGCAACGAGGATAAAACCAACAAACAGGCTAAATGCCCATGCCAGGAGGACACCGCAGCCGGAAAGACCTTTAGCGGGACTGGTGGTTGCCATCGCTTATTTCTCCCACGCCCTGGTAAGGATTGCGCCGGCGCGGGTTGGGGTGAGGCCCGGCCGCAGGGCATGGTTCGGCCGCGAGGGGATCAGGAGGGGAGCCGGCAAAGGTTAGCGACCATTGTGGCACAACCAGGTCAAAAGCACAAAGCAATCTCACCATTTGCCTCTCATCTCCCGCTCAATCTTGTCAACTGCGTCCTTGGCCTCGCGAAGACCCAGGCCGGTTACCGTCCGGAAAAGCTTGATCGCCTCAATTTGCTTTCCCTGTCTCAGGAGCGCTTCGACCTGCGGCCGAACGGTTAGATCCGGTTCTTCTTGATACTCCAGATTCAGATGCTTGAGCAGGAAATCTACTTTCCGCTCCAGTTGATAGACCTGTTTCATGAGGGTTGAAACTCGTTCGTGTTCATCCATTGTTCCGCTTCCTCCAGGATGGCTAAGGGTAATTTGCTCTTTGCTAATGTGGCTCGAAAACAGAGCCTGGATGGTCACTATGAATATTACTATATCATGATCATGATCTCCTTGCTCACCTTGCTCACCTTGGCCAGCCAGCCGGCCGCCACCCTCATTGACTACCAGTCGCCCCCACCACCCCTGCCCCTTTCTGAATCAGAGACCACCTGGCTTCACCAACAACTCATCCAGGCTGGTTTACGCCAGTAATTTCTCGTACCGGCCTCACCACAGTAAAAGCGGCTCGGTTTGTTTTTAAGCCAAG
>JAKEFB010000164.1 GCA_022616275.1 Chloroflexota bacterium | reverse complement strand
GGCCGAGGCGACTACACTGTAGAACGGCGGCAATGGCTGGACAATCTGACGGTTGGCGACGTCTGGCGGTTGGCGCAGGAACAAGAAAGCGCTGATAGACAGTGGCAGGGTCAACGGCCTCTACCTGGTTGTACTTGTACCCGTTGCAGCCCAGGCAGGCCAGCGCCAAATTGTCCAGCCTCGTCTGGCCACCCAAACTTCGCGGCACAATATGCTCATTGGCGAAAGGGTCAGGGGAGTACCTCAGTAGGCTACGGCAATACTCGCAGCACCCCCAGCTCTGGCAATAATCGTTTGACGTTGGCGTTCACTAACCCGCTGTTCAGCCACCGGCCGGTGTCTCAAGACCCAGGTCGTGGATCAATTGAGCCAATGTAGTCTGGCGCAGCGTTGCCAATTCGGCCAGCGCTTCCACTCGTTGGGCGTTGAGCCATTCAGCCTTTTCATTAAGCTCAATAAGTTCCTGATGCTCCTGCTCTGTCAGGGTTTCAGCTTCCAGCTTTTCCTGTAGCCTGGCTCGCCGCACCTGCTCTTCAGCCGTTAACCACCGGTTGATACGTTCAAATAGTTCCGTTTCTTGATGGCTTAATACCTGGGCGTAGCGCCGGGCACGCAAACTCAATAGTTCAGAAACCAGGTCGGCCAGTTCGTCGGCATCTAATTGTTCAATAGCCTGCAATAAATGGTCACGGGACACTTCTAGCTGAATTGTCGTCATGCATTACCTCACCAATTACAACTTTGTCTTTGACGCCAAGTATACACGAGAAACACGTCAAACCGAACCACTGCTTCTCCACGTATCCCTTGAAAGTCCTCATACCTCGTTCCGCCTCGGCCGGTCCCTTTTCCTGAAAATGGCAGCACATCTGGTATAATCCTCCTCACATCCATCAAGGAGAGTTTCACATGGGTACACAAGTGACATTGACCATCCCAGACGACGTTTACCACCGCGCTCAACAGATTGCCCAATCCAACCGGCGCGATGTGGCTGAAGTACTGGCCGAATCTATTGTCTTGCTCGACGAGCCCGAGCAAGCAGTTCCCACTGAAATAGAGGAAGCCCTGGAGCGGGAAAGAGCAGCTTATCTTGCCATGCACGCCAGGCTGTCAGAAAAATATCTCGGGCATTATGTTGCCGTTTATGGCGAAGAAGTGGTAGACCACGACCCAGACCTGGCGGACCTATATGCGCGTGTCTCTCGCCAATATCCCCGCAATCGTGTCTTGATTCGCCAGGTGGAAAAGGAGCCTGAAAGAGTTTATCACTTTCGTTCACCCCGTTGACATGTACCTTGTAGCGTTTAGGGTTGGCCCTTTTAACCACCAGGCGATGAAAGTCGTGGGGAACCGGCAAAGCAATGATGTGCTTCTTGGACGAGATGTATTGAACCAGTTGATTGTAACCCTTAATGGCCTGGCGAACGTGGTAGAGATTAGCGACTGACAGTCTGAAACGTTTAATTTTCCAGCCGCGCTAACCGCCGGTCAAAATCGGGCAAATCGGCCGCGGCCAGCGCTTCGTCCAGGGCCAGCTCCAGCGCTGCGGCTATACCTTCTTGCGTCACATTCTCGGCCGCCGCTGACAGGTAGCGCAGTGTCACATCTAAATATTATAAGGTCGTTTTGGCGGGCGGGGCAAGCAAGAGCCAGAGCGCCAACGACCTGCCTCGCGCTCCAGCTCTCGCTCTCGCTCCCTACTCAGCCCGCTCATAAAGTAACAGAGCGAACTTCACCTTTACACCCCCACACCCCTACACGCCCTCACGGCCGCAAAACGGCCGGCAAGAAAACCAGCGGCGGAACCACCAGCACTTCCACCGTCGCCGTGGCCGTCAGGCCGTTGGCGTCGGTGACGCGCAGGGTCACGACGTTGGGGGCCGGCAGCGCCGTTCGCAGATTGGGGCTGAGCAGCACGTCGTTGACCGCCGGCCCACTGCCCAGGAAACCGTCTACGTCGGAAGACCATTCGTAGCTGAGCGGGGCCACGCCGCCGCTGGCCGCGCCGCTCAGGTCCACCGTTTCCCCGGGCGCCAGGACAGTACCCGGCGGGGGCGTGAGAATCGTCGCTTGCGGCAGGGCGGCCGGTTCGGCCGAAGCCGGCACGTAAATCTTGGCGTCCTCGGCTAACAAAGTTAATCCCTCTGGCGCTAGACCCTGGGCCGTTTCCACGTACAGGTCGGCCACAAAGACCCAGACCGGGATCAGCTCGGCCTGCCCCAGGCTGGTCGGCTGCTCGTAATAAGCCAGCGCCGGCGCCGGGTTGCCCGCCAGGTCATACAGGTCCGCGGCCGGCACGTGGGCCACGGCCGTTTCCGGGTTGGCCAGGAAGTCGCTCCAGGCGTCATCCGAGGTTTTAACCGGTACGGAAGAACCGGCGACCATTTGCACGTCTCGCCAGCCGCCGACGATGCCCACCACCTCATTGTTGCCGCTAATGTAGACGTTTTGGCGCGAGCCGGGACCGACGATGGACAGAGTTTGCCCCGGGCTCACTTCCACCGTCCGGGCGTAGCTGACGGCGTAGTTCATCGGGTTGGTCAGCCCGGCCTCGCGCAGCGGGACCTGGCCGGGCACACCCTGCGTCTGGCCTTCCAGCACGGCCGTCGGCGTAATGGCCGGGTCAAAGCCGAACACCCCCGGCAACGTGTCGTGGGCCACCAGGAAATTCATGGCCACCTGCCGGGCCTCGTCGGCCGAGGCCGGCAAGGCCTGGGGCGGGTCTTGCCACAGTAAATCGGTGTCCAGGTAATAATAGCTCCCGCTGGCAGCCAAGACGATCAGTAGAACGTTATCGCCCCCGCTCCCCGTCATGGCATAATACGAGCCGTCGGGCGAGCTGTAGACGGCCGGTTCCAGCCCCAACGCCTGCCCAACCCCCTGGACGTAGGTTCCGTTGACCTGGCGCGGCACCACCTGGTAGATGGGCAGCGTCGTGAGGGGGTCGTTCAGCGGCCGCGGCTCCGGCGTGCCGGAGACGTGATCCCACCACCAGAAGTCGTCGTCCGGGGCATAGTCTGGACTGACGTAGCCCACGCCCCAGATGTAATCGTTGTAGTTGTCCAACTCCTCGGCCAGCACCCGCGCCCGCACTCCGGCCGGCTGGTTCCAGTCCGTGCCGATAAACCAGGACTGGGTCACGTTCAAAGTCGGGCACAGCGGGCACCACGGCTTGGGGGCCATCAGGAAACCCCAATAAGAGCCGTCGCCAGGGTAATTGACGTACATGGTGTTGGCAAAACCGAGCAGGAGGTGGAGGCCGTTAAAGGTCGTCGCCCAGTAGGCGATGCTGCCGTCATTCAGGACCGAGCAGGAATCAATGGCCAGCCACTCCAGGTCGCCATCCCCGTAAGAAAGGAGCGCCTCGCCGGGTGAGAGGTGCTGGTCGTCCTCGGTCGTGCTGAACCAGACCGAGCTGAGGGCAGCGCCCCAGAAAGAGTCCCAGGCCCCCGACCCATGCGTGCCCACCAGGGCCAGGTCCACGGTGTCTACCCAGAGGTGTTCCGTGCCGCCGTTGGCCGCGGCCTTGAAATCTTCTTCCCAGGTCTGGCTGTTGGCCCATTTGAAGTTGCCCTGCCACCCCACGCTGGTCAGCCAGTTATAAACCCCAATGGCCGAATCGTACCAATACGGCCGGGCGCCGCTGTCCGTATCCCACTCGACCCCGACTTCGCTCACGCCGTCGTCAACGTCAGGGTCCCGTGGCCCGCCCGGCGCGACTGTTGAGCCAGGCGTGGCGTAACTGGCCGCCGAAGACGCCAACAAGCCCGCCATCAAAAACCATACCAATCCTACCAGTAATTGCCGGAAATGTTTGCTCACGTCGTCTATCTCCCTTTACAGATTTACCAATACAAACGTCTACCAATACAGACCAAAGAACTACCGGCTATACCCGTCGTCTTAAGCGCAACCATGCGCCATCCGTCGTCCGTCGTCCCCTTTCAGTACGGAAACGCCGCCATAAACTCGTCCAGGTCCGCTTCGCCCCCGGCGGCGTGGGCCGAAAAGTAGTACCGGCCGCGCGTCCAGGCGAAAAAGAAGCCGTCGTCCACCACCTTCAAATAACTGGGCTCCTGGCCAATGGCCCCAAACCGGGGGTCGCTGGGAAATTCGTCAGTGGTGTCGCCGGCGGCCGTCTCCAGCCCCAGTTGCGCCTCCTCGGCGCTGGCCAGAATGCCCATCTCCACAAAGACACTGTCCGACCCATCGCGGTAAGTGGCGTATACCGGATCGCCCACCGGGTCGCCCAGGAATTGGAGTTCCTCGCGGCTAAAGCGGCCGACCTGCGCCGGCAGCAACTGCTCGGGGTCTTCCCCGCCGGGCATCGGCCGCTGGTCAATGCCATACGGCGGAACGCCATCATCCCCACCTTCCCCGCCGGAGCCTAATCCACAAGCCAAAGCAGGCAGCAGCAGAACGAATAGAAATACCAGGTTACGTTTCTTCATCGCCTTCACCCTGTCACCTTGTCACCTTGTCACCTTGTCTCCTTGTCAGGTTACTACCTGCTCAGCGGAAGCTCGGCCGCCACGCCCCAGACGTTGGCGACGAGGATGAGGCTTTGGGCCTCGGCCGGGACCACGAACCAGAAGGTCAGGTCAGTTTCCGTTCCCTGGCTGAGAATCAGCGCGCCCGTCTCGTCATGGACCATATCGCTTAACACGCCATCGGCCTGGATACGAAAGTCACCCCCGCCGGCCAATATATCGCCAGCGCTGACATCGGTGACATGAACGGTCACCTTCAGGAAGCGCTGGCCAAGCGGCGCCCGCGTCCCCGACCCAAACATAAAGCCATCGAGGTTGAGGGTTGCCCCGGTGACCCGGTATTGTATCTCCTGGCCGCTCTGGTTCTGGGCTGTCACCGGGTCGCCCGTCCCCAGGCTAATTGGCGGAACCACCTCCGGCGGGTTGCCGCTAAGGGGCACCGTGATTGGCTCTTTGCCGACCTCGTCCAGCGTCAGGCTGGCCCCCTCCCAGGCCGTGTCCGGGGCGACAGGGCCGTTGACATTGACCACCAGCGTGTCGCGGGTGGCGATGAAGCCGCCAAAGGGCTGCTCGACGACGGTCCCATTATTAAAGGTGAGCTGCAGCAGACCGGCTTCAAATAATATGGTGTACTGGGTGGGATTCTCGGCCGAGAGCGTCAGTTCGACGTGAAACGAGTCGGGTAGCGTCAGCGTGGGATCGTTCGGATCGCGATTGGTGATGACCGCCTGCGTCACCTGGAAGTTCGCGCCGGCGTAGACAAACTCGCGCACCGGCGCATCAGGCAAAGCGCGCTCGACGCTGGGGACAGTGGCCACGGCCGTCAGGGTTGGGGCGGTCCCGTCTGGGGCCACGCCTTCCGCCTGCGGCGTCTCAAACTGGCTGGCGTCTATCCGGGCGTAGAACACCTCGGTCTGTTGCGTCTGCTCGTTTTCGGCCACGACGATGGCCAGCAAGATGTCCTTTTCGTCTTCCTGCCTGGCGAACAGGCACAACACCCCCGCGCTGCTGGCGTCTGTGGTGTCGCTGACGCAGCTTAACTGGTCCGTCTCGTTGCCGTCCAGGTCGGCCGCTTTCCAGCCCTCAGCCTCCATGCGCTCGGCGGTGTAGAAGTCCTTGACCGCGTCGGCCGTCTGGTCGGTGGTGTAGGCAATGTAGTCAATGCCGCCCCGGGTCATAGCCTGGATTATCAGCCGGAACCCCAGCGGCATTTCCAGGTCGGCCGGGGTGGCCCCCTCCAGCGGCGGCACGTCAGGCCACAGCTCGCTCACCGTGCCGGCCGATTTGCCGCCGCCCAGCAGCGATTCGCCGATGCCACAGGCCAGGCTGGACAATAACGCCAGGCCCAGTACCAGGAACCTGGCCACTCGTTTGAGCTGGCCCAACTGTTGGTTTGTTAACATGTTCATGCTTGACCTCCTATGGTCTAATGCGCCCCGCCCACTGGCGCACAACCAACGAGCGGGGCAAGGTTTTCCAATACAGAACGGGCGATTTGGCAGAGCGAAAAGAGTTCGGCGGCCGAACTCCGGTTTCGCCTCGCCCTACGGTGAAAGGCTATTCCGGCGATGGCGACGCTTCATCTTCTTGAGGTTCCAATCCGGGCACAAACCGGGCCATAAAGGCTTCTGCCTGGGCCAGCGTGGCGAAGTAAGCGGACTCACGCCCTGGGAGATGGACGATCTGGCCGCGCCACGTACCGCTGGCCGTTTCTCGCCACAGGCGCACGATAAAACTCTCGCAGACAACCGGCTCATATCCTTCCACGCCACAAGCCTACCAGCGGCTGCTTCTACAACTGCTTACAAAAAAAGAACTCGCCGGAAAGAAACATTCCGGCGAGTTCCCACTCGTAACTGCTTACTGCCTATACGTTTCTAAACATCATCCCCACGCTGGATCCGTTCATACAAGAAGGTCGTTTCCGGCGAGGGCGCTGCCTGCATTTCGTCCCGCAGCAGTTGGCGCAACTGTTGGTAGTGGCGCAAAGCCTGCCCCGTTTCTCCCTGGCGGGTGTAGCAGCGCAGCAGTTCGCGGTGGGCCAGTTCCAGGTAGTTGTCGTGGGCCAGAATCTGCTGGTACGTTTCGGCCGCTTTTTCGTAACGCGCCTCGGCAAAGTATAGTTGCCCCAGGTCGGCCAGGGCTTTAAGGAATAACCGGCGCAGCTCCTCCCGGCGAATAATCGCCCACTCACCTGCATCCAGGTCCTCCAAAAAATCACCCCGCCACAGGGCCACGGCCGTTTCCAGGGCCGCTATTTTCTCCGGCCGGGCCTGGGTCGTTTTAGCCCGTCGCAACTCCTCGTCAAAAAGTTGGACGTCATACCGGAAGGGCACGTCCGGCTGGAACGTATAGATATTGTCGGCAAACACGACCCAGCCGGGATATCCTAACGCCTGCCGCAAGTAATAGATGGCCCGGTGAAAGATATTGCGCAGTTGTCCGGCCGAGGCTTCCGGCCAGAGGTCCACGCCAATCTGGCCCTTTGTCACCGGCGGATGGGAGAGCAGGTAAAAGAGCAACTCCTTCGACTTGGTGTACGTCCAGTCCGGCGCGGCCAGCGCCCGCCCGCCCACAACGACCCGCGCCGGTCCCAGGGCAAAGATTTGCAACACCGGCCCGGCCGGCTCGGCGACGGCCGCTTCTGGCCGCCCCAACGCTTCGGCCACCGCCTCGGCCAGCCCCGTCGCCCGCCCCTCGGCCCAGGCCGCCGCCAGAGCTTCCCGGTCTAGCGCCGCCTGAACCCGGGCGATTAGCTGTTCGTGCTGTTCCCGGTCAATGAGCGGTATAGGCGTCCCCATAGCCTGGCGGCCGGCCTCGGCTGTTCCCAACCAACGGGCGGCGCGTTCCGGCTCGCCCTGCCGGGCCAGCAGACCAGCCAGCGCCTCCAGGCCCTCTACCATACCCAGGGTATAACCCACCGTCCGGTACAGCGCCAGGCTCTCCCGCAACTGCGCCGCCGCCTGGGAGTCATCCTGCTGGTGGAGGGAGACCAGGCCCAGCGAATAGACCGCCAGGGCGCAGCCCCACTTCTCACCCGCCTCCTGCAACCGGGCCAGGCTATCGGCGTAAATCGTCTGCGCCCGCGCCCACTCCCCCTCGTCGCGGGCCAGGTCGCCCAAATTGAGCCGGCCGATCGCCACCCGGACTTTCTGCCCCGTCTGTTGGTGCAGGGCCACGCTTTCTTCCAGCAACGCTTTGGCCTGGGCAGGGTTCTGCTGGTGGCGGGCCAGCACCCCCAGGGCGTTGAGCACCAGGGCTACCCCGTTCTGGCTGCCCAGGTCACGGTAGAGCAGCAGGCTCTCGTCCAGCAAAGCGGCCGCGCGAGGATATTCTCCCTGCAAAAAGGCGACTTCTCCCAGGTTATTCAAGAGCGGCGCCACGTAAATCGTGTCCCCCAATTGGCGTTTGAGGGTTAAAGCCTCCTCATACAGGGCAATCGCCCGCCGGTACTCCCCTTGCTGGCGAGCGATAATCCCCAGGTTGACGAGAATGCTGCTGGCCCGGACAGAATCTCCTAAGCTGCGGTACAGGGCCAGCGACTCTTCGTGAATGGCGGTCGCCCGGGCCAAGTCTCCCTGCTCGGTAGCCAGGATTCCCAGCAGATTCAGCGACACCCCCAGCCGGGCCCTGTCTTCCGGCGCCCGCAAGAGGTTGGCGCTGGCTTCGGCCAGGGTGGCGGCCCGCTTTTGGTCGCCCTGGCGAAAGGCCAGCACGGCCGCAGCGTAGAGGGCTTTGGCGCGCACAGAGGGAGATACCGGGCTGTCGGGCAGGTTGGCCTCCAACGCCAGCAGTTCTTCCAGCCAGTTGCGCCCTTCGGTCAGATGGCCATGACTCAGCCAGAAAAACCAGGCGGACCCGGCCAGGCGCAGGCCGGTCTCCACCGCCCGGCCGGTGCGGACCCACTGCAAGGCCGCACGCAGGTTATCCTGTTCTACCTCCAGCCGGGCCAGCCACAGGGCCGCTTCCGGGCCGGCCAGCTTCGGTTCTGCTTGCTCGACAAAGGTTGTACACCACTCGAGCAAATGGGTGCGAATCTCGGCCGTTTCCCCTGAAGCCTCCAGCTTTTCCCGCGCGTACTGGCGCACGGTCTCCAACAGGCGGTAGCGCGCCACCGTCTCCCTTTCTTGCCGCAAGATTGAGACCAGCGACTTATCGGCCAGGTCGGTCAGCAAATCTAACACCCCTGGCTCTTCCAGGCCCTCCCCACAAATTGCCTCGACCATTTCCAGCGTGAACGAGCCGGCGAACACCGACAAACGGCGGAACAGGCGTTGTTCCGGCTCGCTCAAAAAGTGGTAGCTCCATTCCATCGTCGCCCGCAGTGTTTGGTGTCGCGGCAACGTGGCCACCGTCCCCCGGGTCAGCAAACGAAAAGCGTCGTCCAGCCGGCCAACAATTTGCGCCGGGGCCAGCATTTTGACCCGCGCCGCCGCCAGCTCAATGGCCAGAGGCAGGCCGTCCAGCCGCCGGCAGATGGTGCGGACGGCCGCCTCATTGGTCGCGTCCAGCGTGAAGGACGGCAGAACCTCGGCCGCCCGGTCCACAAACAAAGTGACGGCTTCCTCGATGGCCAGCGGCGGCACAGTCCAGACCTTTTCCAGGGGCAGCCCCAGTGGTTGCAGGCTCGTGACCAGGATTTTTATCTCCGGGCAGGCGGCCAGCAGCGCATGGGCCAGCGTGGCGCAGGCCCCCAAGACGTGCTCGCAGTTGTCCCACACCAAAAGCGCCTGGCGCGGGCGCAAGGCCTCGGCCAGGGTGTCGGCCGGGGAACGGCCGGCCTCCTCGGCGACGTGTACGGCCGTGGCTACCGCCTGGGGGACATAGGCCTCGTCGGCCAGCGAAGCCAGATCACACCAGGAGACGCCGTCTCGAAACAGCCCCCCCAGGTCGGCGGCCGCCTGCAGCGCCAGGCGCGTCTTGCCGCCCCCGCCCGGCCCGGTCAGGGTGAGCAGGCGGCTGGTCTCCAGTAGTTCCTGTATCTCCTGGCGTTCCTGGGTGCGGCCGATGAAGCGGGTATAAGGAGTAAAGACCATATACACACATTCTAACAAAAAGATGCATGGTCTTCCTAACCGTTCTCTAGTAAAGTTCTGATTCGATTCTAATTTTCGCAGCCCACAATAGGTGGTTGAGCACCTGTCAGCCTGGAGTCATCATGGAGTATAAGGATTATTACAAGACGTTAGGGGTAAGTAAAAGCGCTACCGAAGAGGAAATCAAGAAGGCCTACCGCAAGCTGGCCCGCAAATACCACCCGGACGTAAATCCGGGGAACAAGATGGCCGAAGAGACGTTCAAGGATATTAACGAAGCCTACGAAGTCCTGAGCGATACAGACAAGCGGGCCAAGTACGACCGCTTTGGCGCCCAATGGCGGCAATACGAGCGGGCCGGCGGCCGGCCGGAGGACTTTGACTGGGCGCAGTGGCAGGCCCAACCCGGCGGCGGCCGGAGCTATACCCGGACCGTCAGCCCTGAGGAGTTTGAAGAACTCTTTGGCGGCGGTGGCCTGGGCGGCTTTTCCGAATTCTTTGAAACGCTCTTCGGCGGCGGCCGGCCCGGCTTTGGCGGCGACTTTACCGGCCGGGGCTACCAGCCGCGCCGCGGCCGCGACCAGGAGCACACCATTGAAGTGACGCTGGAGGAAGCGTTCCAGGGCGCGACCCGCCTCTTGCAGTGGGAAGACGGCCGGGAAATCAGGGCCAGAATTCCCAGGGGGGCGGAGACCGGGACGCGCGTGCGCTTCAGCGGCCAGGGCAGTCCCGGCCCGGCCGGCAGCGAGCCCGGCGACCTGTACCTCAACGTCGTCGTCTTGCCCCACCCTGTTTTCCAGCGCGAAGGCGACGACCTGAAAGTAACGGTCCCGGTAGATCTCTATACGGCCGTCCTGGGCGGCAAAGTAGATGTCTCTTCGCCAGATCAGACGGTGAAATTGACCATTCCCCCGGAAACAGCCAACGGCAAAGTGTTCCGGCTGCGCGGGCTGGGCATGCCCCGCCTGCGCCGGCCGGAGGAACGGGGCGATCTATTCGCTACTGTCGAAATCCAGTTGCCGCAAAACCTGAGCGAAAAGGAAAAAGAACTGTTCCGCCAATTACAAGAGATGCGACCAAAAGCGATGAGTTGAAAGCAATGAGCAATGAGTGACAATTTACCTTTACTCATTGCTCATTGCTCGTAGTTGGCCTTGCCAACTGCGCTCATTGCTCATCACTCATCACTCATTACTTTTCTGTGGAGGTTTCTGCATGAGCAACATAACCGATGCTTTGCCCCGCGCGGCTATTTTACCCACCGAAAAGGAGCAGGCCGTTGGCGGCTTGCGCTTTGACTGGTTCATGGCTTTTCTGGGCGCTCTGTTTGCCGGGGGGTTGTTCCTGGATGGATGGGCCCATTACCACGGCCGGGTAGACGACTCTTTCTTCACCCCCTGGCACGCCGTGCTATACAGCAGTTTTGGCCTGATGGCCGGCGTCCTCGTCTTCACCTTTGTCCGCAACCTGCGGCGGGGCACGGCCTGGCGCCTGGCAGCCCCGGCCGGATATGGTCTGGCGTTGTTGGGCGTGGCCATTTTCGCCGCCGGCGGCGGGGCGGATATGGTCTGGCACGAGCTTTTTGGCGTCGAAGCAGACACCGAGGCGCTCATCAGCCCGTCCCACCTGGTGCTGGCCCTGGGGATGACGTTGATGGTCACCAGCCCGCTGCGCGCCGCCTGGCTGCGGCCGGATCGCTCGACGGCCGATGGCTGGCCAACCTATCTACCCATCGTGCTCTCGGCCGCGGTCTTTCTCTCCATCCTGAGCTTTTTCACCTCTTACGCCCATCCTTTCGTCCATCCCGGGGCTACCCGCTCCGGCCTCGGCGGCCACGGCGTCAGCGACGAGGTCGCCCAGAGTTTTGGTATCGCCGCTATGTTGTTGCAAACCGGGGTATTGATGGGGCTGGCGCTGCTGCTGCTGCGGCGCTGGCAGTGGGCCTTACCGTTTGGCAGCCTGACCCTCATCTTTGGCCTGAACGCCGCCGCCATGAGCGCCCTGCACGACGAGTTCCGGCTTATCCTGCCGGCCGTCGTGGCCGGGTTGCTGGCCGACGGGGTGCGGTACATCTTGAAACCGGGGGACGGACGAGTAGCGGCCGTGCGCTTCTTCGCCTTTGCCACCCCGGCCCTTTACTGCCTGGCCTACTTTGCCGCCCTGGAATTGACCGAGGGCATCTGGTGGTCCATTCACCTCTGGTTGGGAGTGGTGGTCCTGTCCGGCGTAGTGGGCCTGTTCCTGAGCTACCTCATGTGGCCGCCGGCCGGGCCAGTGGAAGCCAGGTGACTGTCACTTGTGAAGTGACAGTCACCTCACTTAGGGTTGCGCAGTCTCAAATACAGGCAAGGGTGTGCCGGTAGCTTCGCTATAAAGCACGTCGGGGTCTAGGTCCACGCCATTCGGCCACACCAACGTGCCAGCTTCCGGGTCAACCTTCACGCGCCCGAAAAAAGATACATCCTCCAGCGGCGTGAAAACACCCCCGCGGCCGACCACTTTAGCGGTAAAGTCAAGTTTTACTTGAACCCCATCGGCAAAAGTCAGTTCAAGCCAGTAATCTCGAAGGTGTCGTACCTGGGTGATACGTGGAAACATTGTCAGAGAATGAGTAGTGTCGGGCTATGAACGGGGACCAAGAAAGCGGTTGCCGTTAAAGTGAACCAGGTGTGTGGGCCTGTCGGCGATCCACACTTCCGTATCCCAGGCAACGTCGAACAGAAAATTCTTGAAGGTGTTGAAATCGGGAAAAGCGGTTACAAAGATAACCCCGGCCGGACAACCCTTAAGCATTTCTTGTAACTCCACCTGGCGCTTGGGCGAAATAGGGCCGTGTGATGTGACCGCCTCAATGAGATAAAGCCAGTTACGTTCTCGATCATATAGAACGACATCTGGCAGTTTATCGTGGCTGGTTACGGTCATGCCTAAATCGTCAAAGGCAGCCAGGTCTATGTGCAACGTTTTGTTGGCTGTATCCCCCACGTACAATACTTTTGCGCCTGGAGCAAAGCGTGGGCCAAACTCTTCGATAATGGCCACCTGCAACTCATTGTGAAGGCCGGGTGAAAGGTGGTATTCAAGACCACCCTCCATAACGAGCGGCACTTTGTGCTGTTCTCGTTGCTGGTGGTAGGTCTCAATTAAAGCGCGCTGGTTTTCCAGGAAGGATTGAGCAGCATCGGGCCAGCTTTCAGAGTCATAAGCCCGGATCGTCTCCAGCGCTGGCTCCGATAAAGCGTAATGAGTACGAGGGCTGTTGGTCGGCAGGGCCAAATCGTCAGGATTGCGCAGAACCAGCCCGGCCTGGACAAACTGGTGGATAACCTGGCGGCGAATCGTTTCACGGGTGTTTTCAGCGTACTGGCGGCCGTAACGAGCCTGTATTTCCAACAGTATGTCGTGAATCCGCAGAACGCGGGACCGCGCCTGCGCCCAGGGCGTTTCCTCGGATAACTGGGCCAACACCAGTAAGGTAAGGGCCGCCATCTCATTTTGTTGCGCTTTGGGCAAACCCAACGCTTTCAGGAGGTCTTGAGCTTCTTGAATTTTTCCCATGCTAAATCGTGTCTCATCAATTGTTGGAAAATCGGCCGGTAACCAGTCTGTCTCTCGAAGGATTGCAAAAACCAGTTGATTTAACGTCTCTGTGCCGGAAGTCGCTACCCGGCTCCCAATTTGCCGGATCACCTCAAGTGGAGGTAAAGGCAGGGCGCGAAGCTCGGCCGCGTTGACCTGGGTATTGCCGTTGCTGATACGGAAATAACGGTCCACGAGCGCACTGTTCAACAGGGCTGAAAGACCAAGCGCCTCTTCCTGCGCCAACTCACCCTGTTGCCGGTAAATGACGTTCAGGTGATTCTCCAGGCCAATCGTGTCATAACTGTATCCACCCCTCAACAAAGGAGCAGCCACCAGGCGGCGGCGCTCCTCCTTGGCGCTAAATCGCCGGGTCAGCACGTAATTAGCGGCCGGCAACAGCAAGCCCTCTTTCGCAGCGGCGGTGGCAATCGCCTGGGGCTTGTTGCCCTGCGCGACCGGCCAGGCAATAGAGGCGGGAGTGACATGGTGCATCCACAGCAACGGCACTGCTTCCCCCTGGCCCACCGCTTCTGTCTCCCGCAGCAGGCTTCGCGCCCGAAACGGGACGACCGGGCCGGTAGAAACCTGCCAGCCGTACCGTTCTAGTGAACCGGGCCAGCCATCTACGACCGCCAGAATAGCCTGGTCCAGTTCCGTAACCGGCAAGCGGAAGAAGACAGCGCCGTTGCGTTGGCCAAGAAATTGCTCCAGGGATATTTGCCGGGAAAACGAGTGGCGCTGGAGATCAGGCGTTCCCGGCGAGGCGGAGATGGTAATGGCCGGGCGCGCCGTCCCGGTTGGCGGCCGCCTGGAGAAGGTAATGATGACGTTCTCTTGCAGCACGTCGTCTGGTTTGAACGCCTCCTGGCGCGACTCAAACAGGTGAACGTGGCTGGGTGTCACGCGTTGGATCAACTCGCGTCGAAATTTGGCGAAGTAAGCGCCGGAACAAAAGCTGCGGGGAACAATAAAGCAAGCCTGCCCATTATCGGCCAGCAATTCAACACCCAGGGCCATGAAAAGTGTGTAGATGTTCGTATGGCCGGCAACCAGCCCAAAGCTGGCCTGGGCGCGGGGGTCTTGCACGTTAAGTTTGAAGTAAGGGGGATTGGCGATAATCACGTCGTAGTCCGAGGTGAGTTGCGCCCTGGCATCCCCCATAGCCGGGAACAGGGATGGCTGGAACGTGGCCGTCTGGGCCAGGACAAAGTCGGCCTGGTGGAGTTGCGTCTGAACGCGGACACCGTGGGCGGCCGCATAGGTGGTAGCTGCAGCTAAAGCTTCCCGCGCGGCCGCGGCCAGTTCCCTGTCTATCTCGTACCCCTCGATAGTCAGTTCTGTCGGGAAACCGGCCTGAACGATAGACTCGACCAGCGCGCAGGCCAAAACGCCGGAACCAATCGCCGGGTCCAACACCCGGCATCCCTGGCGCAGCGACCCCAGCCGTTTAGCCATATAGCGTGCTACCGGCAGTGGAGTCAAAAACTGGCCCGATTGCTTCCGTTGCCTCTCGGACCGGCCGGCGAGCAGAGCCTGGCCCAAATGAAAGCTATAGGCTACGGGGTCATCGCAGATAGGTTCACGTATCCGGCCGTCTCCTGCAACAGGGAGCATCGTCAACTTCCTTATTTCTTCTTCCCTTTTGCTTGGGCTCTGGCCAAATTTTCCCTTACCCTGAACTGCACAATTTTGCTTATCAGGTCGAAAGGAATTGGCTTGTCTAACGGGAATTTCAACGTGCCCTTACCTGATTCATAAACCGCCATCTCCTCTTTGAATTCCGCATTTCCTATGGGCGCAGGATAAAACCCGATATGCTTTTTGTAAGCAGCAAAGTAAACCAAATAGCTACCTTTCAGCGTGAAGGTCGGCATTCGATAGCTAATTGTTTCTTCCGCGTCCGGCGCCGCATCTCTAATCGTCATCCTTATCTTTTCTAGAATCTCCTGAACATCATTTGGAAAGCTGGCAATATACTCATCTATATTGTTGGGTGCTGTTTGATTCGTTTTCATCTTATTTCGTTTGCAAAATCCTGAAAACATGATGAGCCGCCTAACGACCCGGTTCACCCGCTGCGAGCGCCGCGAGCGGGGGAGGGCAACCGCGAGTTATACAGCGCCGCCCAAGGCGGACCGTCCTCACCAAGACGATCGCACTCCAGGGGCCAGGGGCGACACATTCCTCAGTGGCACCCGTTGCATCGCAGCCGCCTGAGCCGGGCAAGCTGCCTCAAGGGGCCAGGTCTCATCAATAAGCTCGCGGAGCGAGCCGCGCCCAATGATGTCTATTAACTCCTTCACAGCCCGCTCCGCAGCGCACAGCTCGCGAGGCGAGATCAAACCAGCCAACGCGGCCTGACGCGCCTCACTCTCGCCACCGACCACATAGTTCAACCCGTCGGCGCGAACGAGAACGTCAACGAACAAATCAACCGCAAACACTTTACGGCCGCGGCGTTCCATCGGTGTCGCAATATCAATGTTGAACGCGAAAGCCGGCACGCCCGGCGAAGCGGGCGTCTCCACGATGGCTCCATCGAGGTTCGTAGTCAGGTTCACCTTGAACCAGCGCGAACGCCACGCGTAGTGATGAAGGACGACGTCGCCGTACCGGACCCGCGCGACGAACACCTCCTTATCGAGCCGAGGCACATCCTGAGAAACAAAAACACGCACGCTCGTTTCGTCGGGATGGAAGTCGAAGTCATGCACTATCATCCCAAAGATGAACCCTTCGTCTTAGACATGCCTGAAATTATAGCCAAAATTAAGCGGCCGGTTACGCCAGGCCCAGCGCTGACTTGAAGGCGGCCACGTTTTCGACGATGGAGTGGGGGCCGCCGAAGATGGCGCTGCCGGCGACCAGGACGTTGGCCCAGGCCGCGGCTACCAGGGCGGCGTTTTCCGGCTTGATTCCCCCATCCACTTCTAACCAGGCCGAAGAACCGGCTGCGTCCAGCATCCGGCGCAATTGTTGGAGCTTGTGTACGCTGGCGGGGATGAACGACTGCCCGCCAAAGCCGGGGTTGACCGACATGACCAGCACCAGGTCGGCGTCGGGCAGAATCTCCGCCAGGGCGGCGGCCGGGGTGGCCGGGTTCAGCGCTACCCCGGCGCGGACGCCCAGCTCTTTGATGGCCTGGACGGTGCGGTGCAAGTGGCGGCCGGCCTCGACGTGGACGGTCAGAATGTCGGCCCCGGCTTCGGCAAAGGCCTCCAGGTAGCGGTCCGGCTCTTCAATCATCAGGTGAACGTCCAGGAAAGCGCCGGTCTCATTGGCCAGCGGCCGCAAGGCCCGGACGGCTATCGGCCCCATGCTGATGTTGGGCACAAAGTGGCCGTCCATAACGTCCACGTGCAGCCACGCTGCCCCGGCCGCCAGCGCCTCCCGCGCCTGCGCTTCCAGCAGGGCAAAATCGGCCGCCAGGACTGAGGCAGCCAGCTTCACCGCCTGGCGAGGTCTACTTCCCGGTTCCACGTTTTCAGCCATATAGCCGCCTTCACTCCAACCGGAGCGCCCAACGATTGCGCTCAAAAGCCTGCCGGTAACAAGCGCCCAAGTCGAGGGCAAAAACGCGTGGATAGTCCAGCGGTAGAACCACCACCGGAATCACTTCGGCCGGTTCCCATCCCCACCCCCAATGATGTCGTAGGTGGTTTTGCACCTGAGATGACCAGACCATAAAACTGTGTTCTTCCAGTTGTTCAACGGCTTGCGGCAGGTCGCGCTCTCCCTCGCGCAGCAGGTCAATTTCGGTATAGCTCACCGGGCTGGATAGGTAATCGTGGCGCTTGGCCAGAAACTTGCGCCGGTCGGCCGCACCAAATAGCCCCTTGTTTGAAGGCGAGGCTACCTCAACGACCGACACCACCTGGCTACGAAATGGATCGCCCGGGTCGGGCATGTCACGCCGCCGCACGTGAATGGCAAGCTGCTCAAATTCCTCCAGGACGTCGTCCGCTTCTACCAGGGCAGGCGCCGGTGTTAAGCCCTGCGCTGGACTGGGTTCTGGCGCTAACAACGTTACCGCCACATCCGGCGAAACCGGGCGCGCCTGCCCGGCCGGCCGTGGGATTAAGTAAATGGTTGGGTCGAAGTCAACCAGGTAAGCGTCGCCCAGTTGGTCACGCAACTGCTCGAATATCTCGACGACCAGGTGCCTGTGAAACGATTCCCACAGCCCACGTTCTTCGATCCGTTCGTCCACCATCAATGCACCCTACCCTTTCACAAAAATAAGCCGTAAAGACGCAAAGAAAAAGTTATCCTTTGCGTCTTTGCGTCAGATACCCTTATTAACCAGGCGTAGCGCAGCATCTACCATCGCCCCGGCCGTCAGCCCCAACTGGCGGTAAATTTCTTCATAAGGGGCTGACGCGCCAAAGCGGTCCAGGCCGATAATAGCGCCGTCCCGGCCGGTGTATCGCTCCCAACCCAGTGGGGTCCCGGCCTCAATGGAGACCCTGGCCCGGATATGTTCCGGGAAAACGCTCTGGCGATAAGCGGCCGGCTGGGCCTCAAACAGTTCCCAACTGGGCATGGAGACCACCCGCGCCGCCACTCCTTTTTCGGCCAGCAACTCCTGGGCTTCCAGGGCAATATGGACCTCCGACCCGGTGCCAATGAGAATCACGGCCGGGTTCAAGGCGTCGCTTAAGACGTATGCGCCTTTGGCGGCTTCTCCGGCCGGGGCGTAGCGAGAGCGATCAAACGTCGGCAGGTTCTGCCGGGTGAGGACCAGCGCCGTGGGGCCGCGCCGGTTCTCCAGGGCCACTCGCCAGCCGACGGCCGTCTCGGTAGCCTCGGCCGGGCGGAAGAGCGTCAGGTGGGGAATGGCCCGCAGGCTCATGAGGTGCTCAATCGGCTGGTGGGTCGGTCCATCCTCGCCCAGGCCAATGCTGTCGTGGGTAAAGACGTAAATGACCGGCAGCTCCATCAGCGACGCCAGGCGGATGGCCGGCCGCATATAATCGGAAAAGACCAGGAACGTACCACCATACGGCCGCAGGCCGCCGTGCAGGGCCATGCCGCTGAGAATGCCGCCCATGCCGTGCTCCCGGATGCCAAAGTGAATGTACCGGCCGGAAAAGTCGTCCCGCGTCAGGTGGCCGACCCCTTTGGGCAGCGTCTTGTTGGAGCCGGTCAGGTCGGCCGAGCCGCCGACCAGGTTGGGGATATGGTTGAACAACCCGGTGAGCACCGTCCCGGAGGCGGCCCGGGTAGCCAGTGACTTGCCGGGCTCAAAGGTGGGCAGGTGGTCCTGCCAGCCCTGCGGCAGTTCGCCGGCCAGGAATTGGCGGAACTCGGCCGCCGGCGCCGGGTGGGCGGCCTCGTACTGTTTGAGCGCTGTCTCCCAGGCGGCCTGCTTCTCCGCCCCGGCCGCGCCGGCCTGGCGCATGGCCGCCAGCGCCTCCTCCGGCACGTAAAACTTTTCGTCCACCGGCCAGCCCAGCCGCTCCTTGGTCAGGCGAACCTCCTCCTCGCCCAGCGGCTCGCCGTGGGCGGCGGCCGTGTCCTGCTTGTTGGGGCTGCCGTAGCCGATGTGAGTGCGGCAACTGATGAGCGACGGCCGCTCCGTTTCCGCCTGGGCGGCCCGGATAGCCGGGGCAATGGCCGACAGGTCGTGGCCGTTTATGCGCTGGGTGTGCCAGCCGTAGGCGGCAAAACGCTGGCTGACGTCGTCGCTGTAAGACAGTTCAGTCGGGCCGTCAATGGTGATGTGATTGTCGTCGTAGAAGACGATCAACTTGCCCAGGTCCAGGTGGCCGGCCAGGGCAAAGGCTTCGTGGGAGACCCCTTCCATCAAATCGCCGTCGCTGACGATGGCGTAGGTGTGGTGGTTGACGATCTCGTGACCCGGCCGGTTAAAGCGGCTGGCCAGCCAGCGTGCGGCCAGGGCCATACCCACGGCGTTGGTCAGCCCCTGGCCCAGTGGCCCGGTGGTCGTCTCCACCCCCGGCGTCAGGTGATTCTCCGGGTGGCCGGGCGTAATGCTGCCCCACTGGCGGAATTGCTTAATGTCGTCGAGGGATACGTCGTAGCCGGTCAGGTAGAGCAGGCTGTACAACAGCAACGAGCCATGCCCGGCCGAGAGGACAAAGCGGTCGCGATCCGGCCAGTGCGGGTCGGCCGGGTTATATTTCAGGAATTGGGTCCACAGGACAACGGCCACGTCGGCCATGCCCATCGGCATGCCCGGGTGGCCCGATTCGGCTTTCTGGACGGCATCCATGGCCAGCCCGCGAATGGTATTGGCTATCAGGTGATGCAGGGAGGGGGTGTTTGTTTTCTCAGTGCTCATGATCAATTACTCTCCATTGGTGTCGCTACGGCCGCTATTATACAGACAAAATTGCTTATTCCCTCTTGACTTTCACGTTACTTGAAGCTTTATACTGTCACCATAAGAAATTTGACAGTTCATCGCCAACCTGTTAATAAATAGACAGATCAACTTTTCCTGTCTCATGTATGTCTAAGCACAAGCCACGACCCATTTCGACGACGGCGCGCCTGACCCTGGCCCTAATGCTCCTGGCGCTGCTGCTGCCTGTCTACGGGCCGTGGCTGGACAGCAACTTTGCCGGCCGGCAGCCGCTCCACCGCCACATTTACCTGGGGACGGTTAACCTGGCCCACCATTCAGCGCCGGAGCCGGCCGGCCACAAAGACCACTCGGAGTCCGATAGCGACGTCGTTAACCTGCCGGACCAGACGGCCGCCAACCAGGGCGGCACTCTATGGCTGATGCTCGCCGACGTCACCTGCCCCGTGCCCCAGGCCGGCGATCACCTGGCCTTCGGGCCTCTACTCACCTGCCTGCCCTGCCAGGGGAGGTCCGTCCTGCCCCTCGAACAGCCACCTCGCGTCTAATATCTCCTCCACAGCGTAAACGCAAAGACACGAAGACGCAGACTTTGGCAAGGCCAAAGTTCACGCAAAGGCGCGAAGACGCTAAAACTATAAGGATTCCTTGCGTCTTAGCTTCCTTGCGTCCTGGCGTTAAATATTTTTTTCAAGGAGATAAAGACGTGAAACAGTTGCTCAAAATTCTCTGGCCGCTGGTGGCCGTTCTGGTTGCTTTATTCCTCTTCAACCGGCCGGCTTACGCCCACGAGCGCCGGATGGTCGGTCCTTACGAATTTGTCGTCGGCTTCATCGTCGAGCCGGCGTTTGAGAGCCTGAAAAATGGTGTGGACCTGCGAGTCAGCATCCCTGGTGCGACGGAAGAGGAAGAAGCTACCCCGATAGAGGGCCTGGAAGAGACGCTCCAGGTTGAAGTCACTCACGTGCCCAGCGGCGTATCCAGGATCATGGCCTTGCGGACCATCTTCCGCGACCCCGGCCACTACACCAACGACTGGATTCCCACGGCCCCGGGCCAGTACCGTTTTCGCTTCTTTGGCACGGTGGAAGAGCTGGAGGTGGACGAGGTCTTTGAGTCGGGCGAAGGGTTTAGCAACATAGAAGCCAACGACGAGCTGTACTTCCCGGAAGCAGTGCCCGAGGTGCGCGAGGTGGAAGGCGCGGTGCGCGGCGCGCAAAGCTCGGCCGAAGAGGCCCTGGACGCGGCGACGGCGGCCGAGAGCGCTGCCGCTTCGGTCCGGACCCTGGCTATCGCCGGCATCGTCCTGGGCGTTGTTGGCCTGGCGGCCGGCAGCGCCGGGCTGGTAATGGCTAGGAGACAACGTTAAACTGGTTCGTTACCTGGGGGCGCCTGGCCAGTCCAGGCGCCCTATGGTTACAGGTGAAACGATGAAGCAAACATCCAGGCCAGCCGCCTACCTCGCTCGCCTGCTGGGCGTTACCGGGCTGGTGGTATGGTGGCTTGTGGCCACAGCGCGGCCGGCCGCGGCCCACGCCAACCTGGCCCGGGCCGAGCCGGCACCCAACGCCGTCCTGCCTCAATCCCCTGAGCGGGTGGTGATCTGGTTTACCGAGCCGGTTGAACCCGGCTTCAGCGAGATCCAGGTGCTCGACACCCAGGGGCAGGCGGTGGACAACGGCGATAGCCTGGTAGACCCACTGGACCCAACCGTCCTGTCGGTCACCCTGCCGCCACTGCCGGACGGGACTTACACGGTGGCCTGGAAAAATTTATCTTCGGTGGACGGCCACCGGGTCCGGGGTTCTTTTATTTTCTCGGTCGGAGAGGCCCCGGCCGGCGGGCCGGCCGGCCCGGCCGGGAGCGATCAGCCGCTGCTCCAGTCCCCACTGGAACCCGTGTTGCGCTGGCTGGCCTTGCTGGCCATTCTGGCCGTCGTGGGCGGCCTGGGGTTCAAGCTGTGGGTGTTGTCGTCGGCCCTGGCCCAGGCAGAGGCGACGGAAGCCGTCCAGACCCTGGCGCTGCGCCTGAACGGCCGCCTGCTCCGGGGCATCTGGCTGGCGATGGGGCTGTTCCTGATTGCTTCGGTGGGACATTTGCTGCTCCAGGCGGCGCTGGTCCAGGAGGTCGGGCTGGTCCAGGTGGTTGGCCGGCCGCTCCTGGATTTAGTGGCCCAGACTGAGTGGGGGCGGCTGTGGCTGTGGCGGCTGTGGCTGTTCCTGGCGCTGGCGGTGGCGCTACGCTTTTTCCTTTCTGGAGAGGAGCGGCAGGCTGGAAGCCTGCGGTCCCAGGAGGGCAGCGCGCTGGCCCTCTTGCTGGGCAGTGGGGTGTTGTTGACTATTAGCCTGACCAGCCACGCCGCAGCGACGGAGGGCATTCGCCTGGCGGCCGTGGTGAGTGACTTTTTCCACCTGCTGGCGGCCGCTTTCTGGGTCGGCGGTCTCTTTCACTTCGCTCTCAACCTGCCGCTCATCCTGCGGACCCTGCCCGGCGACGAACGGCGGCCGTTCCTGGCAGCGCTCGTGCCCAACTTTTCAGCCCTGGCCGCCCTGAGCGTCGGCACGCTGATTATTACCGGCCTCTACAGCGCCTACGCCCAGGTCACGGTCTGGCCGGCGCTGCAAACGCCCTACGGCCTGGCGCTGATCGCCAAGCTGGTCTTGATCGTTCCCTTGCTGCTGCTGGGCGCGTTTAACCTGTTGTCGGTCAGCAAACGGCTGGCCGGGGAGGAGCGGGCCGGCAGCCTGCTACGCCGCTCGGTGACGGCCGAGGCAACGCTGGGGGCGCTGGTACTCCTGGCGGTGGGCTTCCTGGTGACGCTGGAGCCGGCCCGCCAGGTGGCCTCCCGCCAGGGGCTGGGGACAGACAACCGGCTCTCGTTCCAGGACACGGCCGAAGGGGCGCACATCTTCCTGGACGGCGCCCCAGGGCGGGTCGGGCCTAACCAGTTCCAGGTCACGCTCCACGACCGGCGAGGCAACCCGATTACCAACGCCAGCGACGTGAGCCTGACGGCCGTCTACCTGGACGCCGACCTTTCGCCGCTGGCAGAGCGGGCCAGCCACGACGGCGAAGGGCAATATACCTTCGACGACCTGTTCCTCAGCGTTGCCGGCCGCTGGCAGGTGGAGCTAACCATTATCCGGCCGGACGCTTTTGACGCCCACGCCGCCTTCCGCTTTGAGGTGCTGCCGGCCGCCGGAGCGAACAGCGCCGCCATTGCCCCGGACCGGCAAACGGGCCAGGTGCTGTGGGGGCTGGAGCTGGCCTTGCTGGGCTTCCTCTTCCTGGGCGTGAGCGTTCCCCTGGGTGGCTGGCGGCAGCGGCGCGGGCGAGCGCTGGTGGCGCCCGGCGTGGCCGGCGTCATCGCCGGCCTTCTCCTGGTCAGTGGCGTCCAGTTGGGCGTTGGCCAGGAGACGGCCCAGGCCGGCAACCCCTTCCCGCCCAGCCAGCTCTCTATCGAGGAAGGCCGGGAGGTCTACCAGGCCAATTGCCTGAGCTGCCACGGGCCGGCCGGCCGGGGCGACGGGCCGGCCGCCGCTGCGCTGGATCCGCCGCCGGCCGATCTGCGGACGCACGTCCCGCTCCACTCCGACCAGGCGTTGTTTGACTTTATCGCCGCCGGCATTCCCGGCACGGCCATGCCCTCCTTCGCCGATAAATTGCCGGAGGAAGAGCGATGGCACATGGTTAACTACCTCAGGGCGCTGGTTGAAGAGTGAAGAAAACCGCTTTGACGGCTATACTCAGCAGATGGCATTGGCACGCGGGCATTGAGTTGGCTGCCAACTCCGCCCGCATCTGCGGACAGGATGTCCGCGTTCCCAGTATGACCATTCGACTCCTTGTCTTTGACATTGACGGCGTTTTGACGGGCGGCGAGGCCCAGGCCCTTGACCTGGAGCTGCTCGGCCGGCTGGCGGCGATGAACCGGGCGGCGCGGCAGAACCCCGCCCTCCCGGCCGTGACGCTCTGCACCGGCCGGCCGGCCCCGTACCTGGAGGTCATGCTCCAGGCCATTGACGGCCACCTGCCCGGCGTCTTCGAGAACGGGGCGGGACTTTACTTTCCTGACGGCTACCGTTTTGTCCGCAACCCGGCGCTGGACGGCCGGACCGACATGCGCGCCGTCCGGCAGCGGCTGGAGGAGAGGCTGGTTAGAACAGGGCTGGCCTTCTTCCAGCCGGGCAAGGAGTACACCCTGACCCTCTTCGCCGAAGAGCCGGCCGAGACGCACCGGCTGGACAGTTGGGCGACGGAGGCGCTGGGACCCTTGAGCCAGACGGTCAAGCTGGTCTATTCGACCTCCTGCCTCAACGTCTTGCCGGCCGGCGTTGACAAGGGCCAGGGTATTGCCTATCTCAGCCAGAGTCTGGGCATCCCCCCCGAAGCGATGTTGGGCGTCGGCGATTCCGACGTGGACCTGCCGTTCCTGGCGCTGGTCGGCCACCGGGCGGCCCCGGCCAACGCCGCGCCGGCGGTGAAGCAACTGGCCGATTACGTCGCCAGCCGGCCGGCGTCGGCCGGGGTGCGGGAGATTCTAGATCATTGGAGATTGGAGATTAGAGATTAGAGATTGATCAATCTCCAATCTCTAATCTCCTATCTCCTATCTCCTGCTCCAGTTGTTCAAGAAGCGCCAGCAACTCGGCCGGCTGGCGGATGGTAAAATGGGGGATTTCGGAGTCGTCGGCCGGCACTTTCGGCCGGCGCGGCGCCCAGTCCAGCCAGACGCTGATCATCCCGACCTGGTTTGCCCCCTTGACGTCGCGGGCCAGGTTGTTGCCGATCATGAGCGTCCGGCCGTAGGCCGCCCGGTCAATGCCCAACTGCTCCAGGGCGTGGACAAACATGCGCTGGTCGGGCTTTTCAACCCCCAGGTGTTCGGAGATGGTGTAGGCGTCAAAGAGGTCGTACAGGCCGTGCTGGCTGAGGACGTTCAAGTACGTGCCCGGCCGGCCGTCGGCGACGAGAGCCAGCCGGTAGCCGCGCTGCTTCAGCTCCCGCACCGTTTCCCCTGCGCCAGGAATCAGCTCGGCCCGCAGGGTGGTCAGGGTCTCGTCTTTGACTTCGGTGGCTTCGTCGGCCAGGGTGTCGCCGAAGTCAAAGCAAATAGCCAGGATGCGCCGGCTCATACGTTGTCTCCACCGAGCAAAGACGGCACTTCGGCCGGGAACTGGAGGCTAACCGGCGTGCCTTCGGGATAAAACTCGTCGGGGCCGGGGTTGTAGATGTCCACGGTCAGGATGGCCCCGCCTTGGGCGGACCCGCCCTGGACGGTCCCGTCCTGGACGCCGACGGTATAGCGGGCCATGGGGCCAATGTAGGAGAGGCCGAGGACGTGGGCCGGGACGCCCTGGCCACCAGCCTTGTTCAGCCGGAGCGCCTCCGGCCGGAGGACGATGGCAGCCCGAGGGCTGCTTGGTGGCGGCGGCCGGCGGCTGCGGATCGTCTGGCCGAAGAGGCGGACGACCGCGCCGTTGCTGCCGCTTTCCACGACCTCCACGGGCAGGACGTTGGACTGGCCCACAAATTCGGCCACAAAGCGGTCGGCCGGCTGGCGGTAAAGCTCGCGCGGCGTGCCCACCTGGATGAGCCGGCCCTTGTTCATAATGGCCACCTGGTCGGCAATGCTGAAGGCCTCTTCCTGGTCGTGGGTGACGTAGACGCTGGTAATGCCCAGGCGGCGCTGTAGATCGCGAATTTCGCCGCGCATGCGTACGCGCAATTGGGCGTCCAGGTTAGACAGCGGCTCGTCAAAGAGCAAGACCTTGGGCCGGATGACCAGCGCCCGGGCCAGGGCTACCCGCTGCTGCTGGCCGCCGGAGAGTTGGGGCGGCGCCTTTTTTTCCTGCCCTTGCAACTCCATCAGGGTAACGACCTCGCCCACCCGTTCGGCGATTTCCGCTTTCGGCCGCCGCCGGGCGCGCAGGCCGTAGGCAATGTTCTCATAGACGCTCATGTGGGGAAAGAGGGCGTAGCTCTGAAAGACCATAGCCGTCGGCCGGGCGTGGGGCGGCACGTTGGTGACGTCCTCCAGGCCAAGCAAGACCCGGCCGGAGGTCGGCTCTTCAAAGCCGGCAATCATGCGCAGCGTCGTCGTCTTGCCGCAGCCGCTTGGCCCCAGCAGGCAGACCAGCGTGCCGGCCTCAATCTTCAGGTTGACGCGGTCCACAGCCATGATCGCGCCGAAGTGGCGGCTCAGGTCTTGCAAGGTGATAGAAGCCGTGGAAAAGGATTCAGCCATCAGAACACCCTAAAGAGGTCAACGAAACTCTTACCAGGCACTTCAAGAATTCAGCCATCAGGACACCCGAAAGAGATCAACGAAACTCTTACCGGTCACTTTGCTGAGCAGGCCGAGAGAGAGGAGGATGATGACGATGAGCAGGGCGGCAAAGGCGGCCGCCTGGCTGGGCGTGCCCGTGGTCATGACCCGGAACATGCGGACGGTGAACAGTTGGGTCCGGCCGCTGTTCAGGAAGACGGCCGAGCTGAGATCGGTCATGGAACGGATAAAGATGTAGATGACCCCGGCCAGAAAGGCGCGGTTCAACAGGGGAAAGGTGATCCTGGCAAAGGTGCGCAGGCGGGACGCGCCCAGGTCGAGCGAGGCTTCTTCCAGCGTCGGGTCAATTTGTTTCTGGGCGGCGATGCCCGTTCGCAGCCCCACGGGCAGGCGGCGGTAGGCGTAGGCGACGATGATGATGAAGAAAGTGCCGGTCCAGAAGTAGGGCGCGGCGTTGAAGGCAATGATGTAGCCGATGCCGACGACAGTGCCGGGCACGGCGTACATGACGGTGGCGGCAAAGTCTAATTCTCGCCGGCCGGGGAACTGCTGCCGGGCCACCAGCCAGGCGATCAGCAGCCCGACCAAGCCGCCGACAATGCCCGCGCCGACGGAGACGACGACGGAGTTACGCAACATCGGCAGGGCATTGACCAGGCCGCTCAGGTTGCTGAAGGTGGGAGTGTAGTCGAAGCCCCACTGCCTGACGAAAGCGCCGACAAAAATGGAGCCGTAGAGCAGGAGATTAAAAAAGGCCATAAACAGTGTCAGGCCAAAGAGAGGCCACTTCAGCCAGGGCGGCAGCTTGCGGATGTGGCCGGTCTTGGCCCCGCTGGTGACGGTGATGTAGGAGCGGCGGCTGGTGATCCAATGCTGGAGCAGGAAAGCCAGCAGGGCCGGAATGATCAGGATCATGGACAGCGCCGCGCCCAATTGCAGGTCAAACAATTCGATCAACTGGATGAAGGCCTGGGTAGCCAGGACCTGGAAGCCGCCGCCGATGAGCATCGGGTTGCCGAAATCGGAAATAGAAGAAATAAAGCTCAGGAGAAAAGCGGTGAGAATGGCCGGCGTGACCAGGGGGAAGGTCACGGTTCGCAGGACGAACAGCGGCCGGCCGCCCAGGTCTTGGGCGGCTTCCTCCAGGTCGCGGCTGATGGAGGCAAAGACGGCCGAGAGAATGAGGGCCACCAGGGGAATGTCGCTGATCAACTGGACCAGGATGACCCCCTGCGGCCCGTAGATCGTGTATTCGGTAATGTGCAGCAAGTCGTAGGTGATGATGCCGCGCCGGCCGAAAAGGAGAATAAAGGCGAAGCTGACGGCAAAGGGCGGCGAAACCAGCGGCAGAATGGTCAGGATGCGCAAGGTGGCCCGCCTGGGAATGTCGGTCAGGGTTAAAGTGTAGGCGACCAGCGTGCCAATGGCCGTGGCCAGGGTGGCCGAGACAAGGCCCAGGATCAGGGTGTTGGTGGTCGCCCGGGCGACCATCGGTTGCTGGAGCAGCCGCTCAAACTGGACCAGCGAGAAGCCTTCGGCTCCCTGGGCGGCCTTAAAACCTTCGACGAAGACCTGGCCCAGCGGCCAGAGGACGAAGACGATCAGCCCGACCACGGCCGCCTGGAGGGCGACGAGCAGCACAGGCTCCCGCCGCAGCCGGCCGGAAGCGAAGGGGAGCAGCAGGCCCAGGGTGATCAGGGCGAAGAGAGCCGGGTCGCCAACAATTTCCCGCCGCAGGATCACCCGCTCGACGTCGCCGACGACCTGGACTTCCTCCTCGACGTATTGGACCTGGATCAACCAGGTTCCAACCAGCGCCAGCAGGAGGATTTCCAGAAGAACTAAGGCAATAAAGGCCAGCCGCCGTTTCTGGACGACGGTCAGCCGGCCGGGCAGTTCAAGGGCCTTGGTCGCCATAGGCTTGACGGTTCCTACAATATAGGACGCAGATTAACGCGGATTAACGCGGATTATTTTCATTCAGCGTGATGTACTCCACAGGTGCTGTTTCCTCCCTTACCGGGCAGGCCCGGTAAGGGAGGGGGTTAATTGGTCGAAACGTTAGCGTTGCGAGCCGATTTCTTCTTGCCAGCGGGCGACGAGCGCGTCGCGCTGGGCGGCCCACTCGGTGGGATCGTAGCCTTCGACGAGGGTGACGTCGTCGAGGGTAACGGTGCCTTCGGCCAGCTCGACACCCTCGATGACCGGGATGCGGTGGGCGACGTCGTTGTGGTAGCGCTGGAACGGCCGGCTGAAGACGTAATCTACCCAGGCCCGGGCAGCGGCTTCGTTCCTGGCCCCGGCAATGATGGAGATGCCGCCGATTTCATAGGGCGTCCCTTCCTCAGGGAAGCTGATTTCGACCGGCAGGCCGTTGTCTTGCTGGACCTGGATGTCGTGGGTGAAGGCGATGCCAATGGCAAACTCGCCGGCGGCCGCCATGCGAGCCGGGGCGCTGCCCGACTCGGTGTATTGGGCGATGTTGGCATCGAGCTGCTGCCAGTACTCAAAAGCGCCGTCTTCGCCGTACAGTTGGGCCAGGCCGCTCAGAACCGTATAGGAGGTCCCCGAGGCGGCCGGGCTGGCGATGACGATTTCGCCGGCGTAGACGGGGTCAAGCAGGGCCTGCCAGGAGGTGGGGCAGGGCGCGCCCAGTTCGGCCAGCCGCTCCGGGCTGCAGGCGAAGCCGATGACGCCGTAGTAGAAGCCGGTCCAGTAACCATCCGGGTCCTTCAACGGGCCGTCGGGCAGCAGGTTCCAGCCGACGCCCTGGTAGGGCGTGGTCAGCGCTTCGGCGGCCAGGTTGACGTGGGACAGGTTGGTCGTGCCGAAAAGGATGTCGCCCTGGGGGTTGTCTTTCTCGGCGCGGATGCGCTCCAGGGCTTCACCGCTGCTCATGTCCAGGCAGGTGACACTGACGCCGGTCTGCTCCTCAAAGGTCTGGAACAGCACCTCGAGCTTGTCCGGGTCGAAGAGGCAGGCGTAGAGGACGAGTTCGCCGCCAATGGGGGTCGGCGTGACCTCGACAACCTCCTGGACGGGCGTGCCTTCGACAATGCGGGTAACTTCGACAGTTTCCGCCTCGCCCTCGACGACGCGCGTCACCTCGACCGCCTCGCCCGGCACCTCGACGACGCGGGTTACTTCGATGGTCTGGGGGCTGCAACTGGCGAGGAACAGGGCCAGCAACAGGAACGCGGCCAACAGGAACAGGGTTCGGTTCATCTTTCTTTCTCCTCTTAATTAAAATTTGATAAAGAAGCCGTCAGCTTTTAGCTGTCAGTTATCAGGTGTCACTGTTTTGCTGTTTATAGTCTGGGCGGCGAGGAAGCGAGATGCACACGTGTGCTTTATAGCATTAAGTACCAGGGGTGTCAATAAGAGAAAAATAGTCACCTAAAGGAACCTCGGCCAGTTTGAAAAAGGTCGCCTTTCTGACGGCCGCTTCGCGCAGGGGGCGATAGGCTTCGAGTTCAGGGTCAGTGAGGTAGTAGACTGTCTCGTTCATCGTTTAGAGTAGAGACGTTGCAATGCAAGGTCTCTACCGGGGGGCCATGCGCAGGGCGCCGTCGAGGCGGATGACTTCGCCGTTGAGCATTTCGTTCTCGACGATGTGCTGGACGAGGGCGGCGTATTCTTCCGGCCGGCCGAGGCGGGAGGGGAAAGGGACCTGCTCGCCCAGCGACTGGCGGGCTTTGTCGGGCAGGCCGGCCAGCATGGGAGTGTCAAAGATGCCGGGGGCAATGGTCACAACGCGGATGCCGTAACGGGCCAGCTCGCGGGCGATGGGCAGGGTCATGGCCACGACGCCGCCTTTGGAGGCCGAGTAAGCCGCCTGGCCAATCTGGCCGTCGAAGGCGGCCACGGAGGCGGTGTTGACGACGACGCCCCGCTCGCCGGCGTCGTTCGGTTCCGCCTGGCTCATGGCTTCGGCCGCCAGGCGAATGACGTTGAAGGTGCCGATCAGGTTGACGGCCACGACGCGGGCGAAGGCGTCGAGGGGATGGGGACCCTGGCTGCCGAGCAGTTTGGCGGCGATGGCCACGCCGGCGCAGTTGACGACGCCCTGCAGGCCGCCAAAAGCGGCGACGGCCGCGGCGACGGCCGAGCGGACGCTGTCTTCGCTGGTCACGTCGGTGTGGGCGAAACGAGCGGCCGGGCCAATTTCTGCGGCGAGGGCCTGGCCGGCCGGGTCGTTGACGTCGGCCACGAGGACGTGGCCGCCGGCCGCGGCCAGGCGGCGGACGGCGGCGGCGCCGAGGCCGGAGCTGCCGCCGGTGACGAGGAATGTGTTGTCTTGAATGTGCATTGCGATCTCCTTAGTAAATAGCTGTCAGCTATAAGCTATAAGCTTTTCACTCATTCGTGGCGGGCCTTAGCCCATGCGGTCTGCTGTAAGAAATTAGGTGGGTAATTTTACGCCTGAAGGGGGGCGGGGGACAAGTTTGGAAAACCTGGGGGTTTGGCCTGGATTGCCTATCTTTTGGACGCCTGATAGACGATTTTTGGACGCCCGGCCGGTATCCTGGTAGGCGAGGAAAGTGAGCAGGTGGGAGGATGCGCCAGAAGAAGGAATGTACCAAGTGTTCAAGATGCAGACCATTAACCCAATGCAGAGTCCTGACGAGGAATTCCCCGATTTGAAAACGAATGGCCTGGCCAACGGCGCCCACGCTGGCGGCTCCCGGCCGCGCCGCAAAGTGGCCGTGCTGGGCGGGGGCATCGCTGCCCTGGCGGCCGTCATGGCCATGACCGACGAGCCTGGCTGGCAGGAGAAGTACGACATTACCGTGTATCAGATGGGCTGGCGGCTGGGCGGCAAAGGGGCCAGCGGCCGCAACCCGGAAATCGCCGACCGGATTGAAGAGCACGGGCTGCACGTCTGGTTCGGCTTTTACGAAAACGCCTTTCGCCTGATGCGCCAGTGCTACGCCGAGCTGAATCGCGATCCGGCCCAGCCGATGGCCACCTGGCAAGACGCCTTCAAGCCCCACAGCCTGGTCGTATTGCAGGAAAACGTCAACGGCCGGTGGAAGCAGTGGGCGATGGATATGCCCCTCAACCACGGATTGCCCGGCGACGGCGGCCCCGAGTCCCGGCCCAGCGATTGGGTGCGCGGGCTGTTGCAGGTCATCCAGCGCATGATCCGGCTGTCACTCTCCTACGGGTTGATCTCCGGGCAGAATGGAACCGACGAATCGCGGGCGGTGAACCTGGGCCGGGCTTCCTTTTCTTCCCTGGCCCTATTGCTGCACCTGGCCGAGAAGGCGACGAGCGAGACGGCCGGACGCCTGGGCCAGATCTTCCCCTTCGGCAACGGGACCACCTCGGGGGCCGTGGGCGACGTCCGGCAGATGCTCGAGGCCGCGCTGCACAACCGGATTGAGCAGAACGACGAACTGCGCCGCCTGTGGATTATCCTGGACCTCACCCTGACGGTCCTGTACGGCATCCTCAAAGATAAAGTGCTGGAGCGGGGGTTTGAGTCCATTGACCAGTACGATTTTATGGAATGGTTAGAGCACCACGGCGCTTCACCGATGACGGCCCGCTCGGCGCCAGTGCGGGCCATTTACGACCTGGCCTTTGCCTACGAGGACGGCAACATCCACCAGCCTAATTTCGCGGCCGGCGCGGCGCTGGGCGGTTTTCTCCGCCTTTTTACTTACAAAGGGGCGTTGATGTGGAAAATGCAGGCCGGCATGGGCGACATCGTCTTCACCCCCATGTACGAAGTGCTCAAGCGGCGGGGCGTCAAGTTCAACTTCTTCCAGCGGGTCGAGAAGCTGGGGCTGTCGGCCGATGGCCAGAGCGTCGCCACCATTCGGGTGGCCCGCCAGGCCACCCTGAAAGGGGCTGAGTACCAACCCCTGGTGGACGTGAAGGGGCTGGCCTGCTGGCCGGACCGGCCGTTGTATGGCCAACTGGTCGAAGGCGAAGAACTCAAGCGGCAGGGGATCAACCTCGAGTCCTCCTGGTCTCCCTGGCAGCCAGTAGAAGTGATCACGTTGGAGAAAGGGCGAGAGTTCGACGACATTGTCCTGGGCATCTCCATTGCCGCGCTGCCCGCCATCTGCGGCGAGATTATCCAGTCGCGGCTGGCCTGGCAACGGATGGTCGAGAACGTCAAGACGGTCCAGACGCTGGCCTTTCAGACCTGGTTCCAGCCCTCGGCCGCCGGCATGGGCTGGTCGGCCAACACAAAGTTAAACGAAGACCCCATCCAGGGCGCTTACGTCGAACCGATTGACACCTGGGCCGACCTGACCCACCTGGTGGAGACCGAGAACTGGCCGGCCGGGCAGCGCCCGGGGCACATTGCCTACTTCTGCGGCCCACTGGACGAACCGGCCGCCATCCAACCGTTCTCCGACCACGACTTTCCGGCGCGGGAGAAAGCGCGGGTCAGGCAGATGGCGCGGGAGTTCTTTGAACGGGACGCCGCTCATTTGTGGCCGGCGGCCGTCGAGGCCAACAGTGGGGTATTGGACTGGGACCTGCTGGTAGACGGCGAGGACCGGCCGGGGATCGGCCGCCTGGACGCCCAATATTTCCGGGCCAACATCGAGCCGACCGACCGCTACGTGATGTCGGTCAAGGGCAGCACCCGCTATCGCCTCAAGCCGGACGAGTCGGGGGTAGACAACCTGTACCTGACCGGCGATTGGACGGACAACGGTTTCAACGCCGGTTGCATTGAAGCGGCGGTGATGTCGGGCCTGCTCTGCGCCCGCGCCGTCACCGGGCAGAAGATCCTGGTCAATGGCGAACGCCGGCCGGTGGAACCGCCCCACCACTGGGACGATCATTACCAGGTGCTCAGCAATTGCCCCAACTGCGGCATTGAGGGCGCGGTCGTCGAATGGATTGACCCGCACCTGCCGCTGGGCGCGGCCGTAGATACCACCTGCCGTTTCTGCGGCCGCCGGGAGCGCGGCGGCGTCCTGATCGAGCCGGGGCTGCGTTTTAGCGCCCCCCAGGACGTGGTGGAGGCGCTGGCGACGTGGGCCAGGCAAGAAGGGACGCCGGACGTCGAACTATTCGCCCGGGCCAACTTCCGCGGCCTCTCGGCCGAAGAGGTGGCCCAGCTTGTCTTCCTGCAGCGTCCGGTGGCCACCAGCTTCAACGCCCTCAACTGGCTTTTCGGCCCGGCCTCGGCAGATGGCCAGACGGCCGGCCTGTCCAACGAGGCCGGCGTTTGCCTGGTGGCCGGCGAAAGCGCACTCATTGCCGCCCGGGCCCTGACCGCCCTGGCCCTGGCCGACGGCCCGGTGCAATCGGCGGAAACGATGTTTATTTGCCGTTTCCTGGAACAGGCCGGCTACCCGGCCCTGAAACCGGAAGACCTGCGCCCCTGGCTGCCCAAAGACCTGGAGCGCCCCTGTGACCCTGAACCGTTCCTGGAAGCGATGCTGGCCCTGGCCTGGGCTGACCGCCAGTTGACCGCTAAGGAGTGGCAGGTCATCAAACAATACGCGGTGGCCTGGGGCTACTCCCTGGACCGGCTGGAACAGATGAACAGTAGCCTGGAGAAGGCTTACGCGCCCTTGATGCGCCGCCTGTGGTTGAGCCTGCGGACGATTGTCCAGTCCGGCGCGCCGGTGCTCAAGACAGCTTAGACACCGACGATGGACGACAGACGACGGACGACGGACGATGGTAACTGTCGTCTATCGCCGGTCCAGGCTTCGCCCTGGACACGCATCGGCCGTCTGATAATGAGGAACCCAATGATCAACAACGCCTTGAACGTCAATAACCTGGAAGTGGCTACGACCCTTCCCCCTTACGTCGAGCGTGGCGGCGACCTGGTGGCCCGCCAGCCGTTTATGCATGAGAACGCGCACCTGCGCTGCTTCTTTCTGGAAGCGGCCGCCGATAAGTTGCAGGCCCTCTGCGACAGAGTCTTCAACGTGCCTAGCGGCGGCGCGCTGGAGTTCCGGCCGCTGGGCAACACGATCCTGCTGACCTTTGCCCAGATCGGCCGGATCTATTCGACGGACGAGGACCAGCGGCAGCTTGGCACGATGTCCGAGATTGACGTGGCCTTTTGGCTGCCGCTGCTCTCCTGGCGAGCAGGCAAGCCGTTCCTGTCCTGGTACATTGTCTACATTTTCGTAGACAATCCCTTTGCCATGGCCACCGGCCGGGAGGTGTATGGTTTTCCGAAAACGCTGGCCCAGTTCCAGATTCCCCAGGAGACGGCCAGCCGGCAACCATACTGGGTGGAGACGATGGCGATGGAGCGTTTCCATCCCGAATCGCGGATCAGGTCGCAGCGCATCTTTGAAGTCGTTCCCGGCGATCCGGGCCAGAATGGAGCGGGGCCGGAATCGCTGGCGGCTGCCGGCCGGCTGTGGCCGGTGTTGCCGGGCCAGGGAGAGCGCCTGTCAACCCGGCTGGCCCTGGGCTGGCGCCAGTTGCGTAAGCGCGAGACGCCGATCCTTTTCCTGCGCCAGTTGCGGGACATCGAAGAGCCAACCCGCGCCGCCTACCTGGAAGTGATCGAAGCGCCGGCCAGGGTGACGCGCCTGCGCCGGGGTGGGTCGCTGCCCGGCTCGTTTGAGGTCCGTTTTGCCGCCAACGCCACCTTTCCCATTGCCGAAGAACTGGGCCTGCGGCCGGAAGGCCACCCGGTCCGGGGCGCGCTGTGGGTGGAGTTTGACTTTTTGATGGACGCCGGGAAGACGCTGTGGCGGGCTGGCTGAAGGTGGGAAACGCCCTCAGGCGTTAATCCGGGTGGCGAAGGCTTTCTGCGTAATTCCCTGGCTGCGATTACGATGCTATGGGGATGAGCGCATTGGTAACCTCGCCATAGGTCCAACCATCAAGGTCTGGAGGAGTCACTCCCAGAGCGCTGAGCATGCTGCTTATCTGCTCGCGGTGTTCGGTGGCATGGTTAATGACCTGAACCATGACAACCCAGGGCTCCACGAAGTACCCATCCCTCGTTTGGAGTTGGCTCTCCAGGGGTTGGCCGGGCTCGTCTCTGGCCAGGGCCAGCAACCCTTCGCCGCTGATGCGCGCGGAGTCCTGTAACCCGGCGAATGGCGGGGGAACAGTGGGCCGCGCTTCAACTGGCAGGGTCAGGAGTGACAGGTAACCCCGCTGCGAAGCCACCAGATGCAACAAAGTCTGGCGAATGCTCCCTTTGGTGGCTGACTGCGGTTCGGCGTCGAGTTGCTCGTCAGTAAGGGCGGAGCAAGCCTGGATGATCTGGCGGTTGGCCCAGTTGTTGTGCTCAAATAACTTCACAAGAAAATTCTCGGTCATCAAGAGACTCCTTTCTTGGGGCAGCCTGATAAAGACTGCCTCGAATCCGTATAACGATACTGGACGGCCGACGCTTCGGACATATCTTTTCCCTCCCACAATAAAACGTGGCTCAACGCCCATCTTTCATCAGGGTTGTAAACCCTGCCTACGCAAAATGCTGGTCAGGTGTTAGGGCCTGCTGGATACCGCAGCAGTCATTTTTCACCCACCTCAAGCATGTTGCTCTGAGTATACCACACCCCGCGCCGTGGGCCTGACGTTTATCAGCTCACCCCTGCAAAATGGTTCTCAAGTTTGCCGGAATCGGCTGTTTGGCCTGGTTATTGAGCCAGAGCGAAGAAACCCCGGCCGTCCCCCCACCCTCCATACCTCGCACCCACACCCCACTCAACCGCAGGTAATACTTGAAAAAATCGGCCGTCCCCCTAAACCCATGCCGCGCCAGCAAAGGTGTATCCTTATGCTCAACCCGCTCCTTCAAACGCGCCATCGCTCTGGCTACGTCCAGTTGGGGAACAATGGGGTTATAGACACCAACCGCTAACACGTTGATCATCCCTGGCAACATCTGCCTCAGCTTGTCGCCAACCGTATCGGCCAGGCGGCCGGCCGTATATGTTTCTATAGACGGGTTGGCGGCCATCTGCCCTTCCCCTTCCGGCGGCCGGATGCGGGTTACTTCCACGTTAAAGGTGAGCGACTTGAACGTAACGGCAAAGTCAGGGCCGCGCGCCTTGCTGCTGGCGTATGGCTCATAAACGACCGTAAAGCGACGCTCCTGCGCCAGCCAATAGGCGATTGCCAGTTCAAATTGCAGATCGCCGATCCCCTCCTCTGGCCGCGTAATCCGGATCTTCTTGCGAATTTTGTCTTTATAGGTGGTAACAAAGGCCTTATAGCGCGGCTCGGCCGCTAACCAATCGGCCAGCGTGCTCGTCAGCGGGTGTGGTTTGTCGTCGAACAGGTAGCCAACAAGCGGGTCGGCCGTCATTACTCGCTGGCCCGGAGTTGCCGTTCCCGTTCCTGCCAGTCAGGCATGTAAGCGGACAAAAAGCTTTTGAATAGTTTGCCGTGATTGGGGGCCAGCAGGTGGGCCAGCTCGTGGACTATGACGTATTCGCCCAACGGCCGGGGCAGGTCGAGCAGCTCTTTGTTGAGGGTCAGCCGGCCGTTGGTGGAGATGGAGGCCCAACTGGTCGTCATCTGGCGCAGGTGAATCTGGCCCAGTTTGACTTGCATGCGGGTGGCCCAGTGCCGGGCGGCCCAGCGCAATTCGTCGGCGTTGCTCCACCGGCCGTTGGGGGAAATAACTTTGGTCGTCAAACCGCTCATGAAATCAATTCGTGTAGGGGCATGACGCGTCATGCCCCTACGCGTTCTAACGCCAGCAGGGCGTTGGTAGCGGCCAGATAGTGGGCGATGCCGACGACGGGAATGAGGATGATGTACAGTTCGCTGCGCAACTCGTCCTCTTGTTGGGCGTTCCACTGGTAGTCGGGGTAGCCCAAGAACAACTGGTTGATGTCGCGGGCCTGTTGGGCCGTTACCTGGCTGTTCATGGCCGCCAGGGTGGTGTAGATAGCGAAGGTGTTTTCGTCTACCTCCAGCGCCTGCCGCCGGCCGTCGGCTTCGTTGGCCTCCTGGACCAGGGCCTCAAAGCGGGCCAGGGCTTCCTGGGTGGTGATCTGGCGGTCCTCGTAGGCCTGGGCGACCCACTCAGCCCGCTCGCCAATGGAGAGCAGGTAGGGCTTGTTGCCGCCCTCTTCGTCCACCAGGACGGCCAGCAATTTGCGCAAATTCAGGACCTTGACGGTATCGGCGCTGTCGCTGTCTTTGATGACCTGCAACTGCTTCGGCCCAATTTCATAAATGACGGTCGGGGGTTC
>JAKEFB010000163.1 GCA_022616275.1 Chloroflexota bacterium | reverse complement strand
TGGCCCAACTGTCGCCGCAGGAGCGGGCCAGGCTGGCCCAGATGGGGCCGGAAGACCGGGAGCGGCTGCTAGAAGCAATGGCCCGGTTCGCCTCTCTCCCGGAAGAAGAGCAGGCCGCCATCGCCAGCCGCGCTCTTTTTGAGCCGATTGAAACGGCGATATTGGATCAACTCACAGAGCTTTGGGCAGCGATTCGGGCAGGCGAACTGGACAGCCGCCAGCGGGAAGCGAGCGCCGGCCGTATTGTGGATATCTTGACAACGATGGACGCCGACGAAACGCTGGGGCCGCAGCGGCGCGAGCTGGCGGCCTTGCTGCGCTGTACGGCCGCCTATTTGCGCGGGGAGGCGCTGCCGCCCATACCGGCCGCTTACGCCGGCCAATGGGCGGCGTGGCTGGAACCGTAGTTCAGGAGGCTAGTTGATGCGACCAGAAAAAGTCCGGTTACTTTGCAAACATTGCGGCCACCAGTGGCTGGAACCAACGGCGACGCTCATCGCTGCCCGAGTAGTCGCCTACCGGGACGAGGAGGAAATCGTCAAGCGCCGGTTGGATTGCCCCAACTGTGACAAAGGCGTGGTCGTTGACGTTCCCAAGGCGTGGATTGAGCATGATTGAATCAGACGTTTACCCCTCCTTACCGACAGAAAAAGAGAGCGCGTCCCAAACCGCCCTGGCCAGGTGGTTTGCCGAGCAGCACATCAAGTCAGTAGATAACCTTGAAAAGGCCGCCCGGCAAATTATCACCTTGTGTACGGCGCTGCTGGGAACTCTGCTGGGGTTGATGGCCCTCACCGAAGAAACGCTCCCCAGGCACATGCAATGGTCCGGTATCCAGTGGATTAGCGGAGTGGGGGTGGTGGGCCTGTTTGCCGCCCTGGCCTGCGCCCTTTACGTGGTTATGCCCCGCCCTAACCCTGTCAGCCTCAATGACCCTGGCAGCCTGCAAACGGCATTTGCTATGCTTCTGGCCCGCAAACAACTTGGATTGAGGCTGGCGATTATTATCTTTGCCATCGCCCTGTTGTGCTTCATGCTGGTAGTGGTAGTGTCGCTGGCTTTTGTCGTATAAGGAGAAGGCGATGGCCATTCAAGGTCTACACCACATTACCCTCGTTTCAGCCGACGCCCAACGGACGGTAGGCTTTTACACCGGCGTGTTGGGGCTGCGGCTGGTGAAGAAGACGGTTAATTTTGACGACCCCGGCAGCTACCACCTCTACTTTGGCGACGAGATCGGCCGGCCGGGCACGGCCGTGACCTTTTTCGAGTGGCCGCACGCCCCCAGGGGCCGGCCGGGCATTGGCGGCACCCACCACTTTGCCCTGATCGTCAACGACCGCGACGGCCTGCTGAAGTGGAAGCGGCGGCTAACTGACCTGGGCCTGGCCGTAACCGGCCCCTACGACCGCCACTATTTCCACTCCATTTACTTCCGCGACCCGGATGGGGTCATCCTGGAGATTGCCACCCAGGGGCCGGGCTGGACCGTTGACGAAGCGCCGGAGCAACTGGGCACGGAACACCGCCCGCCGCCGGCCGAATTGACCATCAACCAGCGCGACGAGGCCCGCATCCGGGCCGAGACCTGGCCGGAGCCGGTGCCGGCCATTACGCCGGAAATGGCCCTCAGCCAGGGCATGCACCACATCAGCGCCATCAGCAGCAACATCCGGCGCACCCACGACTTTCTGAGCGGCGTCCTGGGGCTGCGGCGGGTCAAGATGAGCGCCAACTTTGACGACCCGGCTTCAGCCCACTGGTACTGGGGCAGCGGCGACGGCCGGCCGGGGACAGTCATCACTTACTTCGAGCATGACCCGGCCAGGGCCCGCTACCACCGGGCGCAAATGGGCGCCGGCCAGACGCACCACTTTGCCTTTGGCGTGCCGGACGAGGAGACGCAGTTGCAGTTCCGCGACCGGCTCATCCGGGCCGGCTACCGGGTGTCGCCGGTGTTGGATCGGGTCTACTTCAAGAGTATTTACAGCAACGACCCCGACGGCCACATCGTCGAGCTGGCTACGGCCGGGCCGGGCTTCCTGGTGGACGAGGACCGGCAGTCGCTGGGCCAGGGCTTGATGCTGCCGCCGTGGCTGGAGCCGCACCGGCCGGAGATTGAGCGGGCGCTGGCCCCCCTGGTGGTGAAAGCGCCGGCGCTGGAGGCGGCATGACCACCAGCGGCCCGCATCAGAACCAGCCGGTATTGGCGGCCGGCAAACCGCTGGAGCAGGCCCGCGCGGCCGTGGTCCTGGTCCACGGCCGGGGGGCAACGGCCGAAAGCATCCTGGCCCTGGCCGGGGAGCTATACCACCCGGAGGTGGCCTACCTGGCCCCCCAGGCGGCCGGCAACACCTGGTATCCCTACTCCTTCCTGTCGCCCATCGCCCAAAACGAGCCGGGTATTTCCTCCGGGCTGGCGGCGCTGGCGGCACTGCTGGAACGGGTGGTGGTGGCCGGCATTCCCTACGAGCGGATCGTGCTGGGCGGCTTCTCCCAGGGGGCCTGCCTGGCCACGGAGTTCGTGGCCCGCAACGCCCGGCGCTACGGTGGGGTGCTGGGCTACAGCGGCGGGCTGATCGGCCCGCCGGGCACGCCGCGCGATTACCAGGGCTCACTGGCCGGCACGCCCGTCTTCCTGGGCTGCAGCGACGTAGACCCGCACATTCCCAAAGAGCGGGTGCAGGAAACGGCCGATGTCCTCACCCGGCTAGGCGGCCAGGTGACGATGCG
>JAKEFB010000162.1 GCA_022616275.1 Chloroflexota bacterium | reverse complement strand
GAATTGGGCCCGCAACACCCGGTCCGCATCGTGCTGGGCGACCTGGCCACCTCTACGGCCACCCGCCGCCTGACGCTCTCGCCGCTCTCCGCGCAGGCCGTTCGGGCGCTCGTCGGCCAGCGGCGTTTTGATCCGGTGGTGCTCCACCGCCAGACAGGCGGCAACCCCTTCTTCGTCACCGAGGTGCTGGCGGCCGGAGGTGGCGGCATCCCTCTGACCGTGCGCGAGGCGGTGCTGGCCCGGGCGGCGCGGTTGTCGCCCTCGGCCCGGGCCGTCCTGGAGGCCGCGGCCGTCATTGGCGCACGGGTGGAGCCGTGGCTGCTGGCGGAAGTGACCGGGGCGGAGGCAAGCGCGGCCGGGGAGTGCCTGGCCAGCGGCATGCTGGTGGTCCAGGGCGACGTCCTGGCCTTTCGCCACGAGCTGGCCCGGCAAACGATTCTTGACGCCATTTTACCCCACCAACGGCTGGTGTTGAACCGGCTGGCGCTCGACGCGCTGAAGGCCGCGCCGTCGGCCCGCCGCGACCTGGCCCGCCTGGCCCACCACGCCGAGGCCGCCGGTGACCGGGAGGCTGTATTGGAATACGCTCCCGCGGCCGCCCGCCAGGCTTCCACGGCCGGTGCTCACCGCCAGGCGTCCGCCTTGTACGCCCTGGCCCTCCGTTTCGCCGCTGACTTACCCCCCCAGGATCACGCCCTCTTGCTGGAACTACATGCCTGGGAATGCTACGTGAGTGGCCAGCAGTCCCAGGCTATTGCCGGCCGTCGCCGGGCAGTGGACCTCTGGCGCGAAGCAGGCAACCTGTTGAAGGAGGGTGAGAACCTGGCCCACCTGGCCCTGGCCCTGGTTGGCAGCGAGCAGTGGACCGAGGCCAGGCAGGCCGGCCAGGCGGCTGTGCAGATCCTGGAAACGCTGCCGCCCGGGCGCGAATTGGCGCTGGCCTACCGGACGCAGGCCCTGCTACACCACTTCAATTATGATTATCCCGAAGCGATTGCCTTAGCCGAAAAAGCGATGGCCCTGGCCGAACGCTTTGACGATGTGCGGGTGTTGGCCATGGCCTACGATACGTTCGGTTCGTCCTGGCTATCGCTGGATTACGAGCGCGGCTGCGAGTACCTGGAAAAATGCCTGGCTATCGCCCGCCAGGCCGGGCTGGATGCGCGCGTCGCCAGCGTGTATGGGAATTTAGGCTCGACTTCTTGCGAGCTGTACCGCTTTAGCCAGGCCGAGCGTTATCTGGGTGAGGGGATGGCTTTTACCGCTGAGCGTGATTTGGACCTGATCCGGCTGTATATGCTGGCCTGGCAGGCGCAGGTCCATCTGCACCTCGGCCGCTGGAACGAGGCGGAAGCCGCGGCCGAAGAGGTCTTGCAACGCGCCGGCGTGTCGGCCAACAGCCGTATCGCCGCCCTGCTGGCCTTGGGCCGGCTGCGGGCCCGGCGGGGCGCCGCCGACTCACAGGCGGTCTTGGATCAGGCCCTGGAACTGGCCACGGGGTCCGGCGACTTCCAACATACGGGACCCGTGCGTGCTGTGCGGGCCGAGGCGGCCTGGCTGGCCGGCGACCGCGACCAGACGCTGGCCGAAGCCCACGCCGTCTACGACCTGGCCGTGAGCAAGCGACACGCCAAGCTCACCGGTGAGCTGGCTTTCTGGCGCTGGCGGGCCGGGGACGAGGTGGCCCTGCCTGAGTGGGCGGCGAGCCCGTTTGCCCTGCACATCGCCGGGAACTGGCGTGCGGCCGCCGAAGAATGGGAGCGGCTGGGCTGTCCCTATGAGCAGGCTCGCGCCCTGGCCGATGGCGACCCGGCCGCCCAGGCCGCCGCGTTGGAACTCTTCGAGCGGCTGGGCGCCCGGCCGGCGGCCGGCGACTTGCGGCAAAAGATGCGGGCCGCCGGCGTGCGCAACATCCCGCGCCGGCCGCGCCCGGCCACCCGCGAAAACCCCTTCGGCCTGACGGCCCGCCAGATGGACATCCTGGCCCTGTTGGCCGAGGAGCTGACCAATGCCGAGATTGCCGCCCGTCTTCACCTCTCGCCCAAGACGGTGGACCATCACGTCTCGGCCGTGCTGGCCAAGCTGGACGTCCACTCCCGCGCCGCGGCGGCCGAACTCGCCCAACAAAACGCCCTCCTGCAAAAATGGAACGCAGATTTACGCAGATAAACGCTGATCATTTTTGTTTATCATGGTAACTCCTCAGGAAAATAGGCGGGGATTGAGGTTAGGCTTTGCCTAACCCAGGGATTGGGGGATTGGGACAATGAGGCCCTCACAAAACAAAAAATAGGGAACTTCCAGCCTAAATATAGGGTGTGTTTCCCGATGCGCCTGCGAACGATTGCTCCTATGCTGTTCGCTAACTGTATAGGTAAAGCGTGGGGCGAGGCAAAACCGGAGTCCGATTGTCGAACTCTTTTTGCTCTGGAAAATCGCCCTGCGATAGGGTGGGGCGATTTGGAAAATCGCCCTACGATTTTAGAGGTATGTATAGATGCGACGAACAGTTATTTTTTCATTGGTAGCAAGCCTTCTTCTGTTAGGGGGTTGGGCCGTTGCGCTGGCTGCCGCCCCGACCAGCTCCACCGTCACCGTGAACCAGACGAGCGACGTGAGTGACCTGAACGCCGGAGACGGCGTCTGTGACGTATCGGTTAACGTGGGCGACCAGTGTACGCTGCGAGCCGCGATTGAGGAACTCAACGCCCAAGGCCCGGCGGCAACGCCGCACCACATTGAGTTCAATATTTCTGGTAGCGGGCCGTTCACCATTACGCCTGGTTCGACGCTACCGGCTATTGCCGTACCGGTGGAGATTGATGGGGAGACCCAGCCGGGCGCAGCCTGCCCCACCGCTAACGCGCCGGCCGAATTGTTGATCGTACTGGATGGCAGCAACGCCGGAACTGACGTGACCGGCCTTGTCCTCGGTTTTGGCAGTGACGGCAGCGCCATCCGCGGCCTGGTGATTGGCAACTTCGACTCCTCTGGGATCAGAATTGAGAGCAACAACAGTAGCATCCGCTGCAACCACATTGGCCTGGGCGTCGATGGTTTTTCCAATATGGGTAATAACTTTTGGGGAATTACGGTGACTGGTGATAGTAACACCATTGGCGGGCAGCTTTCTCCCGCCCAACGCAACGTAATCTCAGCCAATGGTCCTTATGGTGGCATCTATATTGGAGGTGGAGCGGACGGCAACCATGTGGCTAATAATTTCGTCGGGACCACCGCCGATGGGATGAGCGCCTTGGGCAATGACGCGGCTGGCATCCTGGTGTCTGGAGAAGTTAACGAGATCGGTAGCGATGTAGCTACGGCTCGCGATGTGATCGGCGGGAACGGTGACGGCATCGTCGTCAACCCCGGCGACAACAATGTCATCCGGGGTAACTACATTGGGATAGCGCGAGACGGGATTACGCCCCTGCCCAATTTGGGGAATGGGGTCGAATTAGCGGAGGAAGCCATCGCCAACATCATTGGCGGCACAGCGGCCGGCGAAGCCAACGTCATTGCCCACAACGTCAGTCACGGCATAACTCTTGTTGAAGTGAGTGGATTCGCTCCCGTTCAGAACGAGATTCGGGGCAATGCCATCTATAACAACGCCGGCCTGGGCATTGATCTGGGGGATGACGGAGTGGACAACAATGATCCCGGTGACGGTGATGGCGGTGAAAATGAAGGCCAGAATTACCCGGTCTTGCTGGCAGCCACCGGCAGCCTGGTCATCACCGGCACGCTTCATAGCCAGCCCAACACCCAGTACACGATTGATTTCTACCGTAGCAACAATTGTGACCCGTCGGGCTATGGCGAGGGCCAGGAACACCTGGCTGGAGGAACGGCCACCACCAATGGTTCCGGCCAGGTCAATTTTGTCGCCAACCCGGCGGTATCCGTAGCACTGGGCGACAGCATCACGGCCACGGCGACCGACCCCAATGGCAACACCTCGGAGTTTTCGGCCTGTGTGACGGTTGAAGCCCCACCGGCCGCTTCTAGTTGGGTCTATTTGCCCATCGTGCTGAGGTAAAGGACAGGCACGGTCATGAGACCGGCCTGAGCGGTTTCAGAAAAAGGAGGATACAGTATGCCCCGCTATCTCGTCGAACAAACCTTTCCCGATCGCCTGGCACTTCCGGCCAGCGTGGAGGGCGCGCAGATGTGCCAGGCGATCATCGGCAACAACACCCTGGACGGCGTGACCTGGATTCACTCCTACATCACGCCAGATAAGCGCAAGAGCTTTTGCCTCTGTGAAGCGCCCACGCCGGAAGCCGTCCGCCGGGCCGCCCAGCGCAACGGCTTGCCGGTGGACCGCATTACCGAGGTGCGCTTGCTCGACCCATACTTTCACCTGTGACGGCTCAACGGGGGTGGCGCAATTTTTCCAGCCGGCCGGACATGATGCGTTCGAGCGCATCCGGGTAGGCTATGCCGTGGGTCCGGGCCAGGGGCGGCGCCAGCTCCTGGTAAAAGCGGAGGATGGCGTGGCCGGCCTGGAGCATGGCCTCTGGCTCCATTGGGCAAAACGTCGCCTGTAACGGGGCTAACTGCTCTATTGGTAGCGCCTGCTCCACCTTTTCATAGCCTTCTGCCTCGGCCGAGAAGTTGTGGCGCAGGTGGGCCAGGTTCACGCAGGTGCGACGTAGCTCCTCCAACTGGCCGTAAGCCCACCATAGTTGCCCGCGTCCCATTGCGGTGATGAAATGAGACAGGTCGTGCCAGAACCAGTAGACCAGGCGGCGCAACGTCTCGATCTGCTCGGCCGGCTCAGGCTGGTGGCGGGGGAAAACCGTTCCCACCAGGATGTTCTTTTTGTCCAGCAGAACTCGGTAGGGTCCACTGTGACTGTGGTTGAACTGGCTCTCGCGGCCGAGCGAGAGTTCACCTTCGGTGCCATCGGCAAAAATGAAGAAAACGATGTTGGGAAGGTCAAAGTCTTCTAGGAATACCAGTTCGCCCAGCCGCCGCATAAAAGCCTCGCGGCCGGCGACGAAGTCGTCGTAAGCTTCGTCGGTGGTGATCAGGCCAAGATCAAGGTCAGAGTAGGCATCGGCCGCGCTCCTGGCGTAAGAGCCGTCGAGCGTGGCGGCCACGACGCGCTCGTCGGCCTGGCAGGCAGCTATGAAGCGGTTCATGACCACCTCGTGGTTATGAGGCAGATCTATTTCTGGCGAATGCATTTTGTTGTTCCTCTTAATAATGTTACCCTGCAATCTTAAGGATGCACGAATAGTAATAAGGGAATATACCCCAATTTATAACCTATTGATGTACCTGGATAGATTGCCCCTACTTTCAGCAGCAATTATGGTGGGATTATGGTAGGAAGGATCTGTTTTTAGAGTGGCGACCAAGGGCGCCACCGGTTGGTAACAGGAGAATGGACATGAGAGACGAAACAAGAACAATGACAAGGGAACAAACTTTTGTCGTTGATACACGCCCGTTTAAGCACTGGCTCAGACATGGCAGCGTTGTCGGTATCCTGGCCGGCATTATCTTCGCCATCTTTGAGATGCTGATAAACGTGGTCCAGGGCCAATCCTTTTTCGGGCCGTTGCGGCTAATTTCTTCGATTGTGCTGGGTCCAGAGGCGACGCAAGCCACCTATCCGCTGGCTACGGCCGCCATTGCCGGGGTCATCGTTCACATGATCCTGTCGGCGCTCTACGGTGTGGTCTTTGTCTATGCCCTCGTCTTGACCAGGCAGCTTGGGGTTTCTACTGCCCTGCTCCTATTTTATGGTTCGCTGGTCGGTTTCCTGTTGTGGGTGACTAACTTTATCGTCATTGCTCCTCTCCTCTTCCCCCAGTTCACCCAGGTGAACCAGTTTTTGCATGGGTTCGTGGCCCACACATTCTTCTACGGCACAGTACTGGGCGTTTACGTGGCTGCTGTACGGCCGGGGAGAGCCACCGTCGAAATACCAGGCCAACTACCTTGAGCTCGCCAGAACATGCACCAGGAGAGGTTTAAGCAGTACAACCTACAATCACCTCAGCGAATGGCGCTGTGGGATGAACACAATGACCGGATACGCGCCATCCTGGAGGAAGTCCGCCGGGACGCCTTTGGCGGGCAGGCGGAGATAGCCGCTGATGTTGCCTCCCGGTATTCCGGGTTGGCCAGACCAAACCTGGCCCTGCGGCCGACCGGGGAATTACAGGGCTTCATTGCTGTGTGCGTGTCTCCCAGACAAGCCGATGAATTACGAGTCCTGGCCTCTAACGGCCATACGGCCACGCGCCTCGATGCGCCGCCTGACGAACTGGTGGACATCGTGGAAAAAGGGTTGTTCAACTGGTTAAGCCAGCCACTCTACCGGGGGCAGCCCCAAACTGGTGGATGGTGAGTAGTAGAGGTGACTGTCACTTCCGAAAGTGACAGTCACCTGAGACGCCTTAACCTTTCAGCGCGCCGGCCAGGATACCTTTGATGAAGTATTGCCCCAGCGCCAGGAAAAAGATGAGCGGGACAATCAGGGTAATGATGGCGGCCGTCATCTGGATGTGATAGACGGCGACAAAGCTGCCCTTGATCTCGGCCAGTTTGATAATGCCGCGCTTAATTGCCTCCTGTGGCGAGGCAACAGTCGCCGGTTGTCCATGAACGTAAATCGCCCCTTCGTCCAGGGGATCCAGGCCAAAGATGGTCCGCAATAAAGCGGTCCGGCCGGAGCCACGTAGCTCGGTGACGCCGACGATTTCGCCGGCGCGCAACGTGAAGGAAATGTCGTCCAACACCCCATATCGGGTCAACCGTTCAACCCGGAGCACTTCTGGCCCAGGCGAAGGGTACCTTTGGGGGTATTTGTCGTTGATTTCCCGGCCGGCTATTAACCGGGCCAGCTCATCAGGCGTTGCCTGTTGCCGGCCGAGCGTCGCCACCTTGCGCCCATCTCGCAAAATAGTAGCCCGGTCCGCGATAGCCATCATCTCAGGTAAGCGATGGGTGATGTAAACAATGGCCACTCCCTGGCCGCTGAGCCTGTGGACCACTCGAAATAAGATGTCGCTCTCCGGGGGTGTAAAACTGGCCGTTGGCTCGTCCATGATAATGAGATCGGCCGATTGTCGCAGGGCTTTAGCGACCTCCACCATCCGTTTTTCCGCCACGCTCAGGCTGGAGACGGGCGCGTCCGGCGAAATTGCCAGTTCCAGCAGGTCCAGCAGTTGCCGGCTTTGGGCCACCATGCGCGCTTTGTCAATAATGGGCAGGCCGCGCAGTCGCAGCGGTTCATAGCCCAGAAAGATGTTCTGAGCCACCGTCAGTTCCGGCAGCAAGTTTGTTTCCTGGTAAATGGTACAAATACCAGCCTGTTGGGCTTCCCTGGGCGTCTTGAAGCACACCGGCTGGCCGTGCCACCACACCTGGCCCGCATCACAGGGATAAACGCCCGCCAGAATATTCATGAGGGTAGATTTCCCGGCGCCGTTTTCACCCAGCAGGGCGTGAACTTCCCCTCCCTGCACCTCCAGGCTCACGTCGTGTAAAGCGGCCACGTTGGAGAAGGACTTGTGAATGTGTTCCATTCTCAAAAGCGGCGCGCTTGACATCTTGGGGTCGCCTCCTGGATTTTTGATAGTTCGTCTGGAGTAGATGCGTCGCTACTCTGGAGTGGATACCAGATCGCTAATTGTCAACTTAGGACACTTTCAACAGTCAGTTAGAGAATAGTCTACCAGCAGAAAGAGGCATCTGCACGCCGCTGGCGGCACAACTTTTCAACCACGCCTATTCATGTAAGCAGTTTTGGCAGGGGTTTGTGGAAGCGGCCGCCGCCCAGGGCGGCGGCCGCCAGTTCATACCTTGCCAGACCTGAACATAACCCAAGACACGGGTGGGTGCGTCCCCGGTAAAGAAGTGGCCCTGTCGTGTTTTCTTGATAGCCGCTGTGGCGATTGTTGAACAGGCAGCCTAGCCGATCATGGAATCGGCCACGTTAGGGGCCCTCTCAGAACTCTACTTTTCATCGTAATGCCCAGCCGCTGGATGACTATTGTGGCGGCCTGTGTGCCGGTAAAAGTTAAGGCCGCCCCAGTGATTCTTGAGAGTACATCCTTTGACGACCGGCAGCACGCTGGTGGAGCCAAACATAGGCAATCCCCAGGACGAGGCCATAGACGAGATGACCCACCAAGCTGCCCAGTGCCACCGGCTGCATCTCGGCCATCATCAGTGGGGCAAAGGCAGGCATGCCCAATAATAGGGGCATCAGAATCAGGCCACCCAAAATCCACCAGGCAAAGCCATAGAGGGCGCCCCAGCCAAGCCCGGTCGTGTAATTATGGATGCGGTTGCCCGGAAACCAACCAAAGATAGCGCCAATCACGGCGCTGTTAAACAGGTGATACAGCCAGCCCACAGCCAGGCTCTCGGAACCGAGGATCATAGCCACCATGGCCATCATCGGTATCTGACCGCCGTCTGGGGTAGGCGCAGTCATTATCTGCATGCCTAGACCGAATATCAGGCCAGCAAGAAGCCCGGCCACGACGCCGGCTACAATTCTTGAGCCGTTCATGCTGATTCTCCTTTCGGGAGGTTGGTCGTTGCTTGACAAAGACTCCCTTCGGCCGGTAACTACTATCGGCCGGTACTCCCGATAAATCTAGCTTCAGGATAAGGGGAAGAGCTTACAAAATCATAACTTTTAGAAATTTCTTATAAATTTCCTACAATAACCCCTCATACCACCCGGCCGCCTGCCTCTTCAGGTTCTTGTGGTGCCAGGGCCTGTTCCGGCGGCACGTCCACATTGTCCAGCCACTCGGAGACGACCTGGACGCCCAGCACCGGGGCGTAGATGCCACGGGTGGTGGAGATGTCCACGTGGCCGAGGAACTCCTGGACGACTTCCAGTGGCATTCCTTCGCGTAGTAATTGAGTGGCCCGGAAGTGGCGAAAGTCGTGGGCCGAGAGGCTTTCGTGCAAGTGGAGGGCGCGGACGGCTTTTTTGACGACGTTGTGGGCGGCCGTGGCCGAGAGGCGGGCGTTGCGGGCGTTGCGGCTGTGGGCGACGAACAGGGCGGGGTTGCTGTCGCCGCGCTCGACCAGGTAGGCGCGAATGGCCTGGCGGGCGTAGTCGCGCAGGTGGATGGTGCGGGAGCGGTTGCCCTTGCCGGTGATGGCGGCGTAGCGGGCCCGGCCGTGGTCCACGTTGCTGCGGTTGAGGGCAATGACTTCGCTGAGGCGGGCGGCCGTGGAGTAGAGGACGGCCACTACGGCCCGGTCGCGCAGCAGGGAGAGCCGCCGGTTGTAGCGGTCGTTTTCGGCCGGCAGGGGCAGGTCGTTGTAATACTTGACAATCTGGGGCATGGCCTGGCGGGCAATGTCCAGGTCAATGACCGCCTCGGCCTGATTGCGCTCCACCTGGCGGCGGGCGAGCTGGCGCTGCAGCTTGCCCAGTTGGACCGTTTCCGGCAGTTGGTCCTGGCCGTCCAGGAAGTGGAGGTAGCCGACAACGGCGGCCATGTAGGTGGTCACAGTGGACTGGGAGCGGTTGGCCAGCAGCCAGTTGCGGAAGTTCAAAATGGTGGCCGTCGTCAGCCGCTCCGGGGAGAGGGGCCAGGGGTCTTCTTTGGCGAAGCCGTCCCGGCCGTAATGCTGCAGCCAGTCGGCAAAGAGGCGCAGCCCGCTGCGGTAGGTCGTCTCCGTCTTCAGGCTTTGCGCCCCGGCCTCCAGCAGAAAGGGGGCCTCCTGCAGCCAGGCCGGCGTTTCCGGGATAGGCCGGCCGGAGATGGGCAGAGTGCTGTTTCTGGTCATGCCCCCATTATAACAAGATCACCTCTACACCTCTACACCCCCCACATAACTACACAACCACACTCACTGCCAACTCTGGTGCCAGTCGCGCCACGCTTCCAGGAGGACCTTAGGCAGGTTGCCGTTGGCGTTCATCAGCGTGTCCTGCACGGCCGAAAGGTTCACCTCCTGCTCGATGAGCAGCCGCAGCGGGTCGGCCAGCTCCTGGTTGCCCAGCAGCAGCGCGCCGACGAGCCGGCCGCCGGCCATGACGATGCGCAGCGAATTGGCCCCCTTTTTGTCCCAGGCGGAGCGGTAGCTGGTGGTGAAAGGCGCAGTCCAGACGTTGCTGGAACCCCGCGAGAGGTGGGCCAGTTCGGCGGTGTCCTTCTCCGCCTGGCCGCCCACCCGGCCGATGACCGTCAGGTGGACGCCAAAGAGCAGGGCGGCGTTGAAGGGGCTGCCCTTGTCGTAGATATAGCGTGGCGTAGCCCCCCGGGCCACGTCTACCATGTTGTAGCCGGCCGCCCGCCCCTCGTTGATAGCGCTGGGCCAGAGCACGTCCAGGTTGTGCCTGCCTGTCCAGCGGTCGCGCACCTGGGCCACGTCGCCGGCGGCAAAGAGGGTGGGCGGGTTGCTTTGCATGAACTCGTTGACCAGGATGCCCTGGTCCGTTTCCACCGGCAACCCCTGGACCAGCTCCAGGTTGGGTTTGACGCCAATAGCCACGCCGACCACCTGGCACTTCAGTTCCCGGCCGCTCTTCAAGCGCACGGCGGCCACCTTACCATTTTTGCCCAGGACTTCCTCGATTTCCTCGTTGTAGCCCAGGTGGATGTCGGCCTGGCGGGCGTGCTGCCCAATGATGGCCGATTCGCGTTCGTCAAAGAGGCGCGGCCAGAGGCGGTCGCCGCGTTGCAGCAGGTGAGTGTGCGCTCCCTGGTGGTGCATGCCCTCGGCCAGCTCCATAGCCGTAATGCCGCCGCCCACGATCACGGCCGCTTTGGCCCGGCCGGCGTAACGAATCACCCGCCTGGCGTCGTCGAGGGTGTCGAAGGTCAACACGCCTTCCAGGTCACGGCCGGGGAAAGGGGCCGGTACGGCGCTAGACCCAACGGCCAGCAGGAGAGCGTCGTAACTAATCTTACTACCATCGGCCAGGTGGGCCACCTGTTGCGCCGGCTCCAGGCGGATGACCGTGCCAAAGCGCAAGTCCAGGCGATGTTCCTGGTAGAAAGCGGCCGTGCGGGAGATTATTTGCTTTTCCGACACCTGGCCGGTGATGACGTAGGCGATACCAGGGCGGGAGTAGAACAGGTGCGGCTCGTTGGTGACGATGGTAATGCGGCCGTTGCGGTCGCGCTGGCGGATGATCTCGGCCGCGCTCAGGCCGGCCGCGCCGTTGCCGATAATCAGGTAGTGAGGAGCCGTCATCGTGCCTCCCGTGGTTCCAGCCGCAACAGAATCGGCAGCGCGTCCGGGTCTACTTCCAGGCGGTTGTCTTCGCCCAGCAAGACGGCCGGCCCCCAACGCAGCGTACCGCGTGGACACTTTTCAATACAGGCGCCGCAGCTTATGCAACGGCTATCTGTCACGTTCTGGCCCCGGCGGGCATATTCGCGGACCTGGATGCCGACCGGGCAATTATAGCCGCAGATGCCGCACTGCACGCAACGGCTGGCGTCGGCCGTCACCTGGACCAGCCCGGCCCCCGGCTTTGGCAGCGCCGCCGTTTCTTCTTCAGACTTCAATAACTTCAATAAACGAGAAAACATTTCCACATAACCACACAACGACACAACTACATAACTACATCAAAAGCCGCTGTAATACACAGCCGCAAAAATGTGAATAAACATGGCCGAGAAGAGGGTCAGGCCCAGGGGGACGTGGAAGGTGTGCCACCAGCCCATCATCCGCCGCACCGTTTGTAGCGATTGGATCTGGCGGACGAGCCGCTGCTGCCGGCGCAACAGGCGCTCAATTTCGGCCAGGCGGGCCTGTTCTTCTTTTTCCAGGCGGCCAATGGCCGCCCGCCGCCGCTGCTGCTGGCCCCATTCCTGGAAACGGCCGGCCAGGAGAGCCAGGGGAGAGAGGTCGCCACCGGTGCCGACGGCCACTTCCTGTAAGACCAGGGCCTGGACCCGTTGCGACTTATCGGCCGCCCAGGTTTCCAATTCCTGGCGCTGGCGCAGCGCGTCAGCCTCCAGTGTGCGCCGGTCTACCTCAATGCCGGCCATCGTCCGGGGGACGGCGGTGTATATGTACCGCCCCAGGAAGCCACTGGCCACCACCAGGGCGGTCAGGAGCATGGTCAGGCCGGCCAGCCCCTGGAACTCCAGGCCAGTGTGCATCAGTACCAGCGCCGGGCCAACAATACCGGTGAAGATGTGAAAGGAGAGCCAGTGGCGGACCTGGCCAAAGGTGAAGAATCGCCAACGCTTGCGGGCGCTATAGAGGAACTCGGTCGTGAGCATCAGGAGCGAGCCCAGAATGCCCAGGGCGTGGCCGAATGGATGGCCACCGGCCGGGATCGTCACGACCTCGTAGATCGCGTAGACGGCCGCCAGGAAGAGTACGACCATGAAGCTTAGTTTTAGTTCAAAGTTCTCACTCACGTTTGCCTCAAAGCAGTCAATCATCATCCCAATCATTCGAATTATGGCAGTTGGAGCACTGCGGCACCGGCGGGATGTGGTCGTCGTCGTTTGGTGGGGTGTGGCAGGACTGGCAGTCAGTCAGGCCGGCATGGCTGAAGTTCACGTCGCCCCAGTTGTTGGTGTTGTGGCAGTTGGAACACTGGCCGGGGAAGTGCCCGCCCGGCGGCGTATGGCAAGCCTGGCAGTCGGTAAAGCCGCTGTGGTTAAAGGTAGCGTCAGCCCAGTTGCTGGTGTTATGGCAGGTGGAGCATTGGCCGGAAAAATGGCCGCTCGGTGGGGTATGGCAGGACTGGCAGTCGGTAAAGCCACTGTGGTTAAAAGTCGCATCGCCCCAGTTGGTCGTGTTATGGCAGCTGGAACATTGGCCGGAGAAATGGCCGGCCGGTGGAGTGTGGCAAGACTGGCAGTCGGTGAAGCCGCTGTGATTGAAGGTGGCGTCAGCCCAGTTGCTGGTATTGTGGCAGTTAGAGCACTGGCCGGAGAAATGGCCGGCCGGTGGAGTGTGGCAAGACTGGCAGTCGGTAAAGCCGCTGTGGTTAAAGCTTGCGTCAGCCCAATTGCTGGTGTTGTGGCAGTTAGAGCACTGGCCGGGGTAGTGATTGGCCGGAGCGTTGCCGCTGTGGCAACTGACGCAGTCGGTGAAGCCGCTGTGGCTGAAATTGACCTGCTGCCAATCGCTGGTGTTGTGGCAATTGGAACACTGGCCAGGATAGTGGTTGGCCGGAGCGTTGCCGCTGTGGCAGCTAACACAGTCGGTGAAGCCACTATGGCTGAAGGAAACCTGTGTCCACTCGTTGGTATTGTGGCAGGTGGAGCATTGGCCGGGGTAGTGGTTGGCCGGCATTTCGTCGGAGTGGCAACCAAGGCAGTCGCTAAAGCCGGTGTGGTTGAACGTGGCCTGTTCCCAGGCGATGGTGTTGTGGCAGGCGGAACATTGGCCGCTGTAGTGGTTGGCCGGCCCGTCCTTCTGGTGGCAGGACTGGCAGTCGGTAAAGCCGGTGTGGCTGAAGGAAATTGCCTCCCAACCATCGGTCACGTGGCAGGTAGAGCATTGGCCAGGGTAATGCGGTTCGGGAGCTTCTTCCAGGTGGCAGGATTGGCACTCTGTCAGGCCGGTGTGATTAAAGGTGTACTCCTCCCAACCATCGGTCACGTGGCAGTTAGAGCACTGGCCCTGGTAATGGTCGGCCGAGGCGTCCGCCACGTGACAGGACTGGCAATCGGCCAGGCCGGTATGGTCAAAGTTGACCTGCTGCCAGTTGTCTACGACGTGGCAATTGGTGCAGTCGCCTTCGTAATGATCACCTGGGGCCAGGTGGCAGGCGATGCAGTCGGTTTTCGTGCCGGCGTAAGTACCTTCACCGTGGCAGTCGCTACATTCGACGCTGGCGTGCCCACCGGCGAGCGGGTAGAAGCTGTGGTCAAAATCCTCGCCAAGGAAAGGGACGGATTCGGCGGCAATGGCGGCCGGTCCTGTTTCTTCTGGTTCGACAATGGCCGTCAGTTGCCTTGGACTATTCGCTTCGCGTAGTGATATAACTGCCTCCAACAAAGCAACCACTTCCGGGTAGGGGACAGGGGCGTTGGCCAAAGGCGCCAACAACCCCTGGGCGCGCTCCAGGACGGTGTCTAGTCGCTCCAGCAGGCGGGTCCGCTCCTCCAGCGGGGCATTGAGAATTGTGACCACTACCCGGTCGAGAGCCTGATCGAAGCCATCCACGGCCAGCAAGAGATAATCGCCGCCAATCGAGCTGCCCAGCTCTTCCAGGCGGCGGCCGGCCAGGTCAATGGCCAGGTCGGCCCGGCGCGTGTCGTCAAAAGTCAAGCGAAACTGGAGGGATTCAGCCACTAACTGCCACCGGTAGAGAAAATCGCCCGGGTAGAAGGGGTGATTTTCCGCCAGGAAAGCGATACTACCCATGACGCAGACGGAGATAACCACCAGGGCAGTGAGGATAAGCAAGAGCTTTTTCATTGCTTATACCCCTACGGCGTAACTCCTCACGGCCGCGCCGCAAGCCGGACAGAAGTGGGCCGCTTCGGGCAACTGGTAACCGCACTGGGTGCAGAAATGAGCCTGGCCTGGCGTGGCAGCCGGAGCAAGCCGGCCGGGGTCTGCACCTTCGGCCACCCGTCTACTCCGTTGCCGGTAGCCGACCAGGCTGGCCAGCCCGGTCACCACCACAACGGCGACCAGCCCGGCTGCCCACAAGGGTGTGGTCCCTGGGGTTGCAGCCTGGCCGGCGGCCGGGGCCTGCTGGGCTGGCGAGGATATGGCCTGGCGGGAAACGGATGGGGCCGGATCTGTCTTGGTATAACGGGCCTGGAAGGTCAGTTCTGCGCCGGCCGGCTGCAGGCCAGACTGGTAACGGTAATAGGTAAAACCGCTGCTGTCGGTACGGCTCAGGTCGCCGGGCGGCTCCAACGTGAAATTCGTGGCCGCTAATGGCTGCTGGATTTCAATTAACAGCTCTTCAATAACCTGTAAGGTGCTGAAGACAAATGGGAGTTGCTTATCCTCTGAGCCAAGAATGGGATCGTAATAATATTCGTAGAAAAAGTGCGGGTTGGTGAGCGTGTAAGTGACCAGCATCCAGGAGGCATCGACCGGGTCGGAGCGGGTGTCGAACGGCTGGGGCTGTGGCGCGCCCTGCTCCAGGTCAAGCACGGCCATCTGGTTGATCTGCGCCCCGGCCGGCAGGCGGAAAGTAACTGGCCCGGAGAAGGTTGAGCCGTTGGTCGCCAGCCGGCCCTGGATGATAACCAGGACGCGCGGGTCGTCGTACTCCGGCAGGATCTGGACCCGCAACTGCTGGATGGATGGCTCGGCGCCGGAAGGTTCTTGGGCGGCGGAGACGGCTGAAGCCGTTACGACGAACACGGCAAAGACGGCTAAAGCCGTTACTACGAACCTGTTAATCGTCATCTTCTTCTCTCTCGGCCTCGTCTTCCAGGCCGGTGGGGTGGCAGGCCACGCAATCTGCAAAGTCGGAGATACCCTCTTCGAGGTGTTTTTCCCGCGTCTCGGCCGGGTCGTGGGCGTGGCAGTTGGTGCAGGTATATTCAGTGTAGCGCTCGATATGGCAACTCTGGCAGGGAATCTGGCCTTCACCGCCGTGGTCCAGCGGAAAGGTGTGCCGGGTCAGTTGGGCTGGCGTCCAGGCGGCCGTGGTGTGGCAGCGAACGCAGTCCGCGCCGAACAGGCCGGCGTGAACGGCCGGCTCCTCGTGGCAGCCGGCGCAGTCGCGGGGCGTGCCGGCAAGCACCGGCTGGGGGTGGCAGGCGGCGCACTCAACGCTGGCATGGGCGCCGTCGAGGGCAAAAACCTGGTCGTGTTCAAAAGCGGCCATGGTGTCCCGGCCGTCGTGGCAGGCCAGGCAATCGTCGCCAAAGAAAGTAGTATGGTCAGCCATAAACGCCGGTTCGGCGGCCGTGTGGCAGCTTACGCACTCTACGGCGGCGACGGTAAACTCGTTCTCCCGGTGGCACTCCTCGCAGGCGACGGCTGAGCCGTCGTAATCTTCCTCGTGCCGGGCCAGGCTAAAATTGGTTAGCCGGTCGTGCTCAAAGTTGGCCAGGGCCAGCAGCGTAATGTTGGCCTCCCGGCCCTGGTGGTCGGTGTGGCAGCTCTGGCAGCGGCCAGTGTCCGGTAGCCGGCCGTGCAGGCCGGCGCCGCTGTCTCGCTGTTGGGCCACGTTCTCGTGGCAGGCTTCGCAGCGGCCGGCGCTAACACCGCGCCAGGGCTGGTGACAGCGGGAACACTCCCCTTCAAACTCGGCGTGGCTGCCAAAATCGGCCAGGGGGACGTTCTGCGGGCTGGCGGCCGTCAACGGCCCCGGGCTAAACGGCCCGCCGCCCCGGAAGTAGAGAATAGCACCTAAAACCAGGAGCAAAAGCACGGCCGCACCACAACCAAGTGGTGAGTAAAGCGGGCTGGATCGTCGCATCATACATAGGTCGTCTAAGCACCCGATAAAGTAACGGGTCCTTAGACGAAAATCAGTTACCGCTTGCCCATCCTCCATGCCCCCTCTATACTCTATCTGCTTTACACAGCTTTCAGGAGGCGCCTACGTCCCAACCTAACCACGGAGGAAAGTAGATGGCCGATCATCCCGCGCTGAAATTATTGGCCGAATTACTGGCTGTGCCCGCGCCATCGGGGTGGGAAAATGGCCTGGCGGCCGTGGTGCAACGGACGCTGGATGAGATGGAGTATGGGTATGAAGTGGATACGGCCGGCAACGTGTTGGTGCGACTTGACGGCCGCGAACCCACAGCGCCGCGCTGCATCTTTGCCAGCCACATGGACGAAATTGGCTTTGTCGTCACCCGTATTGAGCCGGACGGCCGTTTGTGTGTTGATCGCAGCGGTGGCCTGTTGCCCTGGAAGTTAGGCGAGTCACCGGTGCAAATCCTGGGTGATCAGGAAACGATTACGGGTGTCCTCTCGATGGGTTCGACGCACGGCGCTGACCAGGGCGAGAAAGCCATTACCTGGCGGGATGTGTGGGTGCTCACAGGCCTGTCGCCAGCGCAACTGCAGGCCAGGGGGGTGCGGGTCGGTTCGGCCGGCGTACCGGTGGCGGCCGGGCGCGGCCCTTACGTCTTTGGCGATGCCGCCGACCCGTTGGTGGCGGCCTGGACGTTTGATGACCGGGCGGGAGTCATGACGCTGCTGCGGCTGCTGGCGCGCCTGAAAGAAGAGGGCCTACGGCCGTATCACCCAACCATCATCGCCTTCGTCACCAGCGAGGAGCTAGGCGGGCATGGGGCCAAGCACCTGGCCCGGCAGGAGCAGCCAGCAGTCTTCGTGGCCGTTGACGGCGCTCCCATCCCCGCCGGCGTCCCCTTGCAGATTGACGGCCGTCCGGCCATCTGGAGCAAAGACCGCTTAGCTACCTATGATCAACAATTGCTACAACAATTCTGCCAGGCAGCTTTGGCTGCGGGCACGGAACTACAAACGGCCGTGTACGACGGCGCGGCCAGCGACGCCAGCCTGCTGGCCTACGCAGGCCTGGCGCCGCGCATCGCCTGCGTCGGACACGTCCGTGAAAACAGCCACGGCTACGAAGTCGCCCGCCTGTCGGTGTTTGATAACTTGTTAAAAACATTATTGCAATTCATGAAAGCGTGGGCAGGCCTATGAGAATGAATCAAACTGCGACGTTACCCTGGTGGGCGTTGGGCGATGGCTTCAATCAGGACAATTCGGTTCTCATTCAGATTGCGAACCTGGTTCTGCGCCATCGTTCGAAAGTCTGCCCCTAGCAGCAGGTGAAACCCCAGAGGAGGAGTGCCGGCCTGGCTCTGCATCTTTGCGGCTATCTCCCGAAACCAGACCTGTCCAGCTTTTGAAGTATCTCGCCAACTGGCGATGCGAAAACCCGTTTTCTCTAATAGCTCACGCAATGCCTCAGGCGTGATCAGAAAGTTGAGCGATGGCTCCCGTGCCCAGGGCACTGGAAAGTGCAGAGCGCCGCCTGGGCCGGCCAGAATATCGTATCCCAATTGGTTTACCTATAGCCCTATCGCCCCTAGCGTGCGCGCCTCGATGGCTGAAATGTCTGCTATCTTGTAGCTTGTAGCTATTGGGCGACAAGGGTTACGCCGGTAGCCGTATAGTTGACCAGGTAAGATTGACCGTGGCCGTTGACGGTGGCGAATTGCCCTGCGCGAGAGTTGAAGGTCATGACCGTGAAGCTATCGCCGGGGCTGGGCACATAGCCGCCCAGCAGGCTCACGTCTAGCGTCCCGTCCAGGCTGGCCTGGCCGTTGATGTCGTACTGGTCGTAGTCGGCCAGGCCGGCAATCTGGACGTAGAGAACACCACTGGCCGTCTGGGTGAAATTGGCGTTGAAGACCAACAGGCCGGATTGCACTGTCAGGCTGCCGCTATTGTTGAAATTGGTGTAGATGGTAGCCGCGCCACTGCCGGCCGATTTGACAAAGGTCCCGGCGTTGTTAAAGATGGCGTTGTTGCTATTATTGATGGAGCCGTCGTATTGCATGTCAAAGGTTGCTCCGGCCAGGTTATTGAAGGCCGCCCCGCTGATTCCAAGCAACGAGCCGCTGTTCCAGACGGCGAGGCCGCTGTTGTTGACCACCCGGCCATTGCGCCAGGTTTTGGCGGCAATGCCGGTCAAGAACATCCCGCCGTTGGCGTGGGTCGTCCCTGGCCCATCCATGATCCCGCCGCTCCAGCTTAGCAGCCCGGCTACCGTAAAATCGCCGGCCCCGCCCAATATGCCATTGCTTTGGCTGTAACTACCCGTGTTGGCCGTCGCACCAGGGTGGATAGTCAGGATGCCTCCGGTAAGGATGACGCCGGCTGGCGTGAAGTTGCCGCTGACCTCGACCGCGCCGGCGGCAACCTGTAACTGAACGCTATTTACGCTGCTGGTGGTGGTCAGGATGTGGCTGCCGCCGCCAAAGGCCAGCGCCGCCATGCCCTGGAACATGCCGCTGTGGCTGCCGTCCCCGCTCAGTCGCAACGTACCGCTCTGGATCTCGACCAGGCCACTATTGTTGAAGGCAGTGTAAACGTTGGCCGCGCCGCTGCCAGCCGATTTGATAAAGGTCCCGGCGTTGTTGAAGACAGCGTTATTGGTGTTGTTGATGGGGCCGTCATGCTGCATGTCAAAGGTTGCTCCGGCCAGGTTATTGAAGGCCGCCCCGCTGATTCCAAGCAACGAGCCGCTGCTCCAGACGGCGAGGCCGCTGTTGTTGACTACCCGGCCATTGCGCCAGGTTTTGGCGGCAATGCCGGTCAAGAACATCCCGCCGTTGGCGTGGGTCGTCCCTGGCCCATCCATGATCCCACCCGCCCAGGTCAATACTCCCGTCACCGTCAGATCGCCTGCGCCGCCTAACGAGCCGCTATTCAGGGTGAACGTGTTGTTGATAACCGAGGGGCTACCCAGGGAGAGCGTGCTGCCTGACAGGACGATCGCTTCCTGGCTGTTGAGGCCGGCAATGGTCGTGTTCCCCTGGGAGTGGGTCACCGTCACGTCGGCCGGCACGTCAATCAGCACCAGGTCACCCGGCTGCGGCACGTTGCCTGTGCTCCAGTTGCTGGGGTCGTGCCAGAAGCCATCGCCGTTGGTAATCCAGCGGACGACGCCCACGCCGAACAGCCAGGTGTATTCACCGGGCAGCGGATTGCTGGCCAGGTCGGTGATAGTCGGGCTAAGCCGGCCCTGGTAGCTGTTTTCCGGCAAAGCTTCGGGGAAGGTCAGGGTAGCCGTGTGCGAGATGTCATCGTAGGTAATCGTGCCCGCGACGGGGAAATCATCGGCCGTGCCGATAATGCCATCCGGCCCCGCCGAGATGAGGGCGAAGGTGCTGGCCGTCAGGGTAGTGACGCTAATTGGCTCGCTGAAGGTAGCCGAGACAGCGCTGACGGTCCCCGGCGGCTGGCTGGTGTTGGCGGCCGGCGAGACCGCGACGACGCGCGGCCGGGTCGCGTCTGGGACGAGGGTGAGCGTCATGACCTCTGTCCAGGCAATGTTACCGCCGGTGTCCATAGCCCGCGCCTGCACAGTGAGCGTCGCTTGCTGGGAAATCAGCGGGGTCACAAAGCGATATTCAAAGGGGAAGCTACCGTCGCTGGCTGTCCAGGCGCCATCTATGTAGTAGGCCACGTTGCGCACCTGGACGTCGTCGTTGGCCTCGGCCGTGACGCGCATGAGCGCCCCTTCCTCGGCCAGGCCAGGGACAAAATTGGTGGTCAGGGTGATCGTGGGCGCAACCCCCAGGGCATCGTAAGCCAAGTAGTTAATCACCTGCAAGCCGGCTGCCTGGTCGGCGACGTAGGCCAGGGCGGCCTGGATGGCAATCGCCCGCGCCGCCCCGGGTGTATCTATGGCCGTCAAGAAGTTGCCGGTCTGCGTCGGGTCGCTGACGTCAAGCAGGGCAAAGTTGGCGTTGGGCACACCGCCCGTATTGGCGCCCGTGAACAGGGCCAGCCCGGCGCCGTTGACCTCGACATCAAAGGCAGTGATGGGCGACGGCGGGCCAATTAAGGCGAGACCGGCAGCCGTGTCGCTGAGGATCTCTACCCCCGGTATCTGGTTGCTGGCGCTATTATCGGCCGCACCGACGTAGATCAGTCCGCCGCCGACAAAAATGTGCATCCGGCCGAAAGTGGGGTGGTCTTGCCCGGAGATGGTCAGGCTGGCGGTGGCCGCTTCCAGCGATAGTCCGGCCCACGCCTTGTGAATCGTATGCGAGCCACTGGTTCCGCTGGCGGCGGAGAGAATGTAAAGATAATCACCGGCAATAACTAGGTCATGGACCGTCTGGCCCGGCTGGCCGCTGTACTGGCGCTGATCAAGGATCGTTCCGGTCGCCATGTCCACCAACATCACCTGGTCGCCAGAAGCGACGTAGGCCAAGCTGTCCAGCGTGGCTACCTCCTGGGCGCCACCGGCCAGGGCAACCTGGTGGATAACCTGGGCCGCCGGTGGGTCGGTCACGTCCACGACGGCCAAGCCCTGCGGGCCGTCGGCCACGGCCACCAGAGACTGCCCGTTGCAGGCCACGGCAAACGCGCCGCCAGGCGTATCTACCTGGGCGGTGAGAATGGGATTGGTCCCCGCGGCAGTGGTGAAAAGGGCCAGGCCGGTGGCTGAGTCGGCCACGGCCACCAGGCCATCCTGGGCACATACATCTACGGCCGTGCCCGGCGTGTCGGCCGCGGCGATGACGCCAATCACGGCCGGCAGGCCGTCCAGCGGATTGCTCCCCTGGGCAACTTCCGCCCCGTCGGAAGCACCGTCGCCGTCGCTATCGGGGTTGTCCGGCTGCGTGCCGTAAACGAACTCGGCGACATCGGCCAGGTTATCGGCGTCTGTGTCCAGGAAGGTTTCATCTACCGGCAGCATGAACGGGTAGGGCAGGCTGCGGGTGGAAGGCTCGGTCAGGAGCGGGTAGACGGAGCCAAACTGCCCGGTGTGCGGGTCGTAAAAGGCCACTTGGAGCAACTGGCCATCACGGGGGATGAAGGGGGTGTAATCGCCAAAGGGGCCGGTTTCGCCGCGCAATTCCAGCACGCTGCCGTCTGCCCGCAGGACTTCGGCAAAGTAGCGGATGGGGTAGCCCGGCGCGTAGCCCTCGGCGTTGCCCAGCATGGGCGGCGGGGCAAAAATGTCATAGAGGATCGGCAGCGTGGCGGCAATTTCCCCCTCCCGCTGCTCGATGCGGCCGGCAAAGAATTGGTCCACGCTGCCGCCGGCAACCGCGTCGGCCTGGGCCAACAAGGCGTCCATCTGCGCCTGGACGGCCGGCGGCGGCTCTTCGCCATAGCCGTAAGGGGCCAGCAGCACGCTGATTTGCTGGTAAATTGTTTCCAGTTGATCCAGGATGGGATCGGGGCCGCGCCCCAGGGCTTCGTTGGCCTCGCTGCAGGCGCCGAACTTTTGCACGCACAGGTCTAGCTCCTCCTGGCTGACCTCCTCGGCGCGCCGGAGGCAATACTCAGACCAGGACTCGGTGGCCCTGACCCGTTGCCTGGGCGTTCTGGCGTGGGCGTTGTGGCGGTTGCGAAAGCACCAGTCTACACGGTCTTGCCAGTGGCCCCCGGCGCCCTCAATACAGAACTGGCCGCGCTCTATATCGCACGTTTCAGGGATGCAACTGAGATAGCCACGCCAGTCAACTGTCGGATAACCGTTCGGAAGTGGGCATTGCGGGTGGTCAGGCCCCGGCGGCGGTGAAGGCGGCTCCACCGGCGGCGGGCCGGTGAAATGCCAGCCGGGGGCGCGCACGCCTACTTCGGGGTCGGTGCAGATGAGCTGGCCGTCGTCGGTAACGGTCATGGCGCCGACAGCCTCCCAATGGCCGGTGTCGTGGTTGAAGGACATGAGGGCGTTCTTCTGCCCCGGCAACAGGGGCGCGCCGGTCGCCGGGTCGGGCAGGTTGGGAAAGCAGACAGGTGCGGGCACGTCAAAGTTGGTCGCTTCTCCGGCCTGGATGGAAATGACCAGGGGCAGTAGCAGCCCAGGCGCCAGGGGGGCGGGAATGCGGTCGGGCGGCACAGGAATGATGGCCGCCTCCGTGGCCGGTGTCCCATCGTCGCTGATGGCCGAGTTGGGCGGGAAAGTGACCTGGGTTAGCTCCCACAAAGCTGGGTCCACATCGGGGAACATCTCAATCAGCGCCACCAGGCCGGCCGGCCCAAATCCCACGGGGGTATCGCCCGTCGGTGAGAGGGGTTGCACGTCGCCCTGGGCCATTGGCGGCAGGTAAATGTGAAAGGGGACGCCGTCCATCGCGATCTGGACGGCGTGGCCGGGGACACTGTGAAACGGCTTGCCGACGGTGGGGTAGACCGTGCCCGGTGGCGCGTTAATGGCCGTGCTGCCGTCAATGTGGACGAAGAAGACCGGGGCTGGCACGTCTTCCAGCAGGAAGTAGCCGTTGGCGTCGGTGACGGCGTTGGCTTCGGGCAGGCCGTCCACCCGGATGGTAGCCCCCACCACCGGCCAGTTAGTGCCGCCCTGGTCGCTGTTGTAGGAGTCGTAGACGTAACCCCAAACGTCGGTGTTGGCGATGCGGCTCAGGGCCAGGGTGTTAAAGTCAATCAGGCCCACGCCCCCCGGCTGGCCGTCGCCGTCGGCATCCACCGCCTCACCTTCCTCGTCTACCAGCAGGTCGCCGTTGACCGTTACCCGGATGGTGGCCCCGGCCGGCAGCAGTTGGTCGTAAAAGAGCGTCACCCGGCGGCGGTCGGCCGAAATGTGCTGCCAGGCGGCCAGAGGCTGCCCGCTAAATTGAGCCGTAATCGCCTCCGGGGGAAAGGTGGCCGCAGCCAGGGGGCGTTTGAATTCCAGGATCGTCTCTCGGGTCACGGCTACCCCCACCTCACCCGCGGCCGGGCTGGTCCGCACCAGGGTGGTCGGCAACTGCTCCAGGACCAGGACCTGGCTGGTGAACTGCGGCGCGTTGGCCAGGTAGAAATCGTACACGCCGCTGGCGGCAAAGGTGGCGGTGAAGTCCGCGCCGGGTGGGATGGTGACGGGGAAAGGGTCGCCGGCGGCCGGGCTGAGAGACGACCCAGGACCCCCCGCCGCTGACCCACCCTGCCCGCGAGTCACGAGGGGTAGATAGCTAATAGACGGCTGGCCGAGTTGCAAGATCTGGTTGACGTCGGTCGCGTTGTGCCAGGTGACATCGTCGCCCGCCTCAATGATCAGGCTGAACGGGGTAAAGCCGCTGGCGCTGATGGACACGTAGTTGCTGTTAGCTAGAGGGCTGGGACCCATACCCTGCCCGGTGGCCGGGCTGGCCTTCTCTCTGGAGAAGTGAACGAGTAAGCTGGCGGCAAGGAAGAGCAGGATGGTAACCAGCAGGAGCCTTGGATAGAAAGGTTTCATCGTTTCCTCCCTGGCTTGGGCGTGATTGATGGCTGACGGCCGGGGCGTGGCGGCCGTCGCAGTCAGGGAGTACTTTACCCGGCCGGCGTTTGCATCTGCGTTTGCAAACCAAAGTAGAACAATTTTGATGTTCTACGACAGGCCAGCGGCCGCCACCATCGTTTCCAGCAACGGAATTAACACCAGGGCAATGACATTGAGGATGACGGCGTAAAGCACGGCCGCCTGCCACCAGCGCTCCGGGATTCGCTGCGTCCCCAGGCAACGAGAATCATGACTAGCATCTCACCCGACCCAGTACCAGTTGGCGAACAGCGCAGTATAGAGCGCCAGCAGTAGGAGAGAAACGGCCGTCACCACCCGGTCTACCCACGGCCGCCCGCCCCAACGGGCCAGGAGGATATAGGCCGGGAACAGCACCCACATGTAGCGGCGCTGGCTCATCAGCAGCCCAGAGCTGAGCGGAATCAACGTGCCCAGCAGAACGTACGTGGCCTCGCTCCAGCGCCGCTGGCGCAGCAGCGCCAGGCCCAGGGCCAGGAAGAACAGGACGAAGAAAAAATCCATCCAATTGTCTACGTGGACCCGGCCGGCCAATAAAGCCGCCCACCAGCCCCCGGCCGGCCGCTGAACCAGCTCGGCCAGCATGGCCAGGGGAGGTTGGGGCTGCCGCGCCCAGGCGGCCGAGGCGCGGGCAAAAGCCAGGGGATCGCCAAAAGCCAGGGTGAGGTAGAGCATATAGGCCGCCGTGCCCAGGGGCGCAACCAGTGCCGCCAGCCCGGCTTTGAGAGGCGGCCGGCTTTCCGGTGGCCGCTGCCGGCGCTGCCTCCACCACTCTACCAGCAGCATGGGAGCAACGATCAGGCCAACGAGCCGGGTCAGGGCGGCGGCCATGCCCAGGAGAGCGGCGCTTTCCCAGTATCCCCGCCGGGCCAGGTACAGCGCGCCAATGGCCGCCAGTAGAAACAACGACTCGGTATAGATGGCCGAGCCAAAGAAGGACGTGGGAAAGATGAGCAGATACCAGACTGCCCGGCCGGCTAAGGCCGCCCCGTATTCCTCGTCTACCAGCCGGTAAAGGAGGATGGCCGCGCCCAGCAGCGCCAGGTTGGAAACCAGCAGGCCGGCCACCAGGCTGTCGCCAACAACGGCCGAAACGGCCCGGATGAGGAGTGGATAGAGGGGAAAGAACGCGACCGACGGCAGGGTAACGTCCCGGTAGCGGTATCCTTCCTCGGCAATGCTCAGGTAAAAGCCGGTATCCCAGCGGCTGCCGAAGGTATCCAGGAGGACGTTGTCCGGCCGGATGTGGTAGGGCGGTGGGGCGGGCGCGTCCACCAGGATGGGCGCGGCGACGTAAGCGACTAGGGCAATGCCCAGCCGCGTGACGGCAAAGGCTACCGCCGGGACCCACAGCCAGCGAGCGGTCACCAGCCAGGCCCACCACCTGGCGGCCAGTGGGAATGATTGCTTTTCCATGCCGATAGTTTCAGCGCTCATTGTATCCCCACTGTTAAGTTATTGGTTATTGGTTATTTGCTGGAAGAGGCAATAACCAATAACCAATAACTCCTTACGAGCTGCGCCGGATGGCGGGCAGGTACAGAGTGGGCACGACGTAGAAGATCGGCCCCTCACCCTCCAACTGCCGGAGCGGCGCTCCGTTCTGCAACTCAAACGTAGCCGTCGCCGTGGCGTTGGCGTTGACCGTCGCCGTCACCGCATAGTTGCCGGGGGGCGCGTTGTTGGTGTTGACGTTGAAGGCCAGGTTACCGTTGCTGTCGGTAGTTACCGTGCCCAGGAAGTCGCCGTTGACGGTGATGGTTGCTTCGCTGTTGGCCGGGTAGCCGCTGCCGGCGAAGGCAAAGTAACTGCCCGGCTGGCCATTGGCATAATTGACGGCCAGGGTGGCGTCGTACACGCCGGCAAAGAGCTGCCAGCTCAAAGCCTCGGCCGGCCAGTCAATAAACGGGAGCAGGGCCACCCCCGAGAGGAGGATGGCCAGGGCAATCAGAATACGGGTTAACTTTTGCATGCGATATTCTCCTTGAAACAGTGATGAGCGGTGATGAGTAATGAGTGAGTAGCCTACTCATTGCTCATTGCTCATTGCTTTCAACTCTCAATAGTTGATAAACTGGGCCGGTACGCACCGCCTTGTAGGCATGGAGCAGGCTGGCCGGCGGCGTGTTGATGTAGACTGGCCGGTTCTCCACCTCACGCCGGATAAGCTGCTCCAGGTCCTCGCCGCTGATCAGGAAGCGGTTGATGGCCGTCACGTCCGGCCGCTGGCCCTCAACCAACTGCAGATACTCGACGACCGGCACCGTGTCCCACCAGCCCAGGACAAGGGCGTTCGGTTCCACGACCTGCAAGATAGCCTCGCCGCGCTGGCGAGTGCTCCAATCTTCGGAGCGGTCCACCAGTGGCCAGTTGGTGGCCAGGGCCAGCAGCACCACGCCCAGCAGCGCGCCCCGTGCCAGCCAGATCACCGGCCGGCCGGCCGCCTGCTGGACCCACTCCAGCAACACCTGGTAGCCCAGGCCCAGCCACAGCGCCCAGACCAGGTAAGCCGGCAGGAACATCGTCGCCTTGTCTACCACCCGGTAGTTGATGTAGAAGGCGGCGTTGGCGACAAAGGCCAGTAGTAGAAAGCTACCGGCGCGCCAATCGCGCCGCAGCCAGCAGCCCAGGCCCAGCAGCCCGGGGCCAATCCCCAGGGCGAAAAAGGCGATCCACAACTGCTCGCCAAAGTGGAGCGTTTCCCGCCAGATGTCGGCCCCCTGGTAGGCAAACATTTGCCCGGCAAAGGCCCGGCCGGAGACCAGCCACCACAACCCGAATGGGGAGGCCAGGTTGACAGGCACGAAGGCGCCGTCAGCCTGGAACCAGCCGGCGTAGTTGAAAGCCGGCCGGGCGGCGTAGCGCAGGGGGATGGTGAGATAAATGCTCAGTCCTAGCAGGACGGCGGCCATCGTTACCAGTAAAGGTCGTGGCCGCAACGCCTGGCGAGGGGCCGTCGCCAGCACCAGCCACAGGCAGCCGGGGACGAGCAAGACGGTGGCCAGGTGGTTGCCCAGGCTGAGGGCCATCAACAAGGCGGCCGGGGCCAGGCGGGCCAGCGTCGGCTGCTCCCGCCAGCGTAGTAGCAGCAGGATAACGGCGGCCATCAAGGCGGTGTGCAGGGTGTAGACCTCGGCAATGAGGGAGAGGGCCCAGAAGTAGGGGGCAGTGGCCACCAGCCCCAGCGCGCCCGCCCTGGCCCAGGGGCCAACGCCGCTGCGACGCAAAATCCGCTCGGCCAGGGCAATGGTTAAAGCGCCGCTGAAAGCCGAGAAGAGGTTTAGCCGGTAGCCGACGTCGCCCACCGGCAGCCAGGACCACAGCCGGCCGAGTACCAGGTAAAGCGGGTAACCGGTGGCCCGGACAACGCCCCCGGTGGCGGCCGCGGTCGTCAGCTCGGCGCTGTCCAGGTTATAGATGGTAGGGGCCAGGGTCAGCAGGTAGATGAAAAACGGCGCCCCGAAGGCGATGGCCGTTGCTATGTCAAGCTGCCCTGACAACCGGGCCAGCCACAGTACCGCCGGATGAGCCGGCTGGCCCAACGGCCGGCTACTTTGCTCTCTAATTTTTCTGCTATCCACAAACATTTTCCTGTCCTGGCCGACTTTTTTACCGCTGGTACTGTGTCAATCGTCGTTTGATGGTCTGGAGGAGTTCGCATCCTCAGATGCGAACGACGGACATCTGAGGATGTCCTACTCCTCAATACAAGATTGACAGAGCACTGATCAGGGTACGTGATTCTTTGAAAGAGTCGGCTCCGGGCAGAAAAAGTCACGGCTCCAATTGCCGATAGTACTTTTTTCCTATTAGCCGGCCAACTTTACCAGCAAGCCGCGGCCGTGCGCCAGCGCCGGGCAGCGCCTTTTAGGGAGCTTTAACCTGTATGAAATGTTGGATTAATGAAGACTATTCAGCGCAGCGTTCTACGGCCGCCAGGACTTCTTTGAGGACCGGCTTGCGCTGGAAGGTCAGCACTTCGCCGGCCGAAACGGCCTCAAACGTCCCTTCGGCTACGTTGGCGCTCTCGTAGACGAGCAAGATCAGATTGCGCCGGCCGGCCTCGCGCACCTTGGTTACTTTGCGGCGCAGGTAGTGGGGGTGCCAGAAGCCGACAATTTCGATCAGCGCCCGCCGGCCATCGCGGCGGTGGGTGAGGGAAAAGTCGGGAATCATGACCGTGTCGCCGACGACGAGCACTTCATCCTCGCGGGCCAGCTCCCAGACCCGTTCGGCGCCCCCGTACTTCGCTTCAAACTCGGCGGCAAAATCGGCTTCAAGCTGGCTGTCGAACTCGCCCGACGGCTTGAAATGGGTCCGCAGCTCGGTCCGCTCGTCCAGGGTGTAGCGCAGCGGCCGGGCAAAGCCAGGCGGCTGGACGTCGGCCTCCATGCGCCAGCGCCGGCAGAGCAGCAGGGCGGGCATAAAGCGGGCAAACTGCAGGCCGTAACGGATGGTAGACTTGACGAAGGGCGAAATGGGGCCGTGCAGGGTGACGTGGTAGCCCGCCTTGCCGGCCGGGCGGACGGTGTGCATCAGCTTGAACAGCTTGACGTACTTGAAGACGTCTTTGTATCCGTCGCCGACCACCAGCCGGACCTCGTGGGCCCAATAAAGAAGGCCCCGGGCCACTTCCAGGTTGTAGCGGGCAATCAGCTCGCCCGGGTTGATCGGCTCTCCGGCCGCCAGCATGATCTGTTCCTCGGCCAGGTCGGCAAAGAGGGCGTTTTCCACCTGTCCGGCGGTCAGGTTGTAGGCGGTGGCCGTCTCGGCGATCCGCTGCGGCCGGGTGGGAGAAGGACTGAGGACTGATAGCTGAGGACTGAGAGTAGATGGGTTGAGAAGGTTGTCTTTGCTGGTCACTGGACCGCCGGCAAAGAGGGTAGCCCGCAATTGTTCGGGCGCTACCGGTGGGTCGCTGCCGAAGGTGCAGCGCGCCTCTAGCACGGCCGCCAGACCACGAATGACCGGGTAATCCAGGCTATCCCCTTCGTAGTCGTGCAGCGCCTCGGCCAGGGCGCCCCGCGAGCGGCCGGCGTGCTGCCGGAAGAGGGCCATCAATTCGCCGGCCGTTTGCAGCCAATGGTAATCGGCCGGCAATGCTCGCGGCCGGACCTGGTTGCCCTGGGTGGTCAGGCGGGAACGGATTAGCTCACCTTTTAGCATTGGCTAGCTAGAGGGTAGGTATCACCAGATTGTTTTGATGCCTGAAAGCTTGATTTTTCCATCCCTACTGATAATCGGGACGTTATGTTGTACGGCCGTTGCCGCAACGATGCGGTCCGGCATATCGGGAACCCGCCCTGCATCCACCCGCGATAAAGCTCGGGCAATTTTCAAATCTACAGGGACTTCAACGAACATACTATACGGCATGAGTATCGGCGACAGCAACAATCATCAAACATCCTCACGAGGAAATTTACCCCACATCTCCTGTCGGGCTTCGTTGATATCTTCCGCTGATATATTGACATCCGACCACAGTCCGTAAAGCGAGCGTTTTGGCCTTTTCTCCCCCTGGGCGAGATCATCTTCTAGAGTTGCCATCACCCGCTCCACCAACCGCACCTTATCCAGGGGCAATAGGTTCACTGCCAAAGCAATAGCTTGTTCAAGCTCCGGGGTCTTTTCGTTCATTGTCGTTCCTTTTATTCTTCGGCTTGATACTATAGTGGCGACTACGCGTACCTTTCTTAATCCGGCCAACGCCCATTATACCAGATGATTACTCCAGTAAGAGCCGCCTCTGCCGGACCGATTATAACAGATTCTTTATCCCCTATAACCTGTCCCAAGCGCCCGGCTACGAGGTAGCCAGCACGGCCTTTTTATAGAACTGGCGAAAAATCCAACGTTAAGCGTGTGATTTAGCCATTACGGCTGGCTCTTTTCTTGTCCATAGATCACCATGTTCTCTCTGGGGTGTAGCCAAAACCAGCTAAGACAAGTTAAATAAAACCATCGATTTTTTTAACTCATAAAGGACTACTCTGAGTTAGTTGAATAATTAGAAATAATGTTCTATACTATGTCCACTTATGTCTTTGTGCTTCAAGCTGTTTAATTAACCTTTTAGAATCATGCAGCATAATCAATAGTTAGGCGGTTCAAAGAATTGGAGGCTCCGATGGCAAAGATTACCGGAATCGGCGGAGTCTTCTTAAAGTGTAAGGGCGATAGCGCCGCGCTGGCAGCCTGGCATCAGAAGCACTTGGGCATGCAACTGGAAGACTTTGGCGGCGCCGCCTAACAATTCATTCAAGCCGACACCCCTTCGGGGCGCGGCTTAATTCAGGTGTTGGGCAGACGATCCGGGAAAGGAGCGCGCAATGTCAAAGGTTGTCGCAATCATGTCCATGTCACTCGACGGCTATGTCGCCGACCTCAACGATGGCGTGGCCGAAGTGTTCGACTGGTACTTCACCTCGGGGGACGTCGAAATCCACACCGGAGGGTCGGCCCCCATGACGTTCAAGGTGTCCGGGCCGAGCGCCGAGCACCTTCGAGGTCTCATATCCGGACTCGGTGCCATGCTCACCGGTCGACGCACTTTCGACAAGGCCGAAGGCTGGGGCGGAAATCACGCTTGGGGACCAGCATTCGTCCTTACCCACCACATCCCCGCCGGATGGCCGCGACCCAACTCCACTGTCCACTTCGTGACCGACGGCATCGAAAGCGCCGTGAAGCAAGCCAAAGCAGCCGCCGCTGGGAAGAACGTTGGGGTCCACGGCGCTGACACCATCCAGCAGTTGCTGAATGCTGGCCTCCTCGACGAAATCCACGTCGACATCGCGGCGGTTCTTCTTGGCTCCGGAGTTCGACTCTT
>JAKEFB010000019.1 GCA_022616275.1 Chloroflexota bacterium | reverse complement strand
TGGTCTACGCCGGGCTGATCTCCAGTGGTCTCAATCGCTGGCCGACGTATGAGGGCCTCTACCAGGTCTGGAGCCGCCACCTCCAGGCCAAGATGTCCGGCGCCGAGGCGCTGGTGGATTACTACTTCATTGAGGACATCCCCTACATTATGTACTTCGATCCCCAGAATGAGATTGCCCTGCACGGCGCTTACTGGCACGACCGCTTTGGCTATAAGCACAGCCATGGCTGCGTCAACATGCCGCCCCGGGCGGCCGAGTGGGTGTTTTATTGGTCAGAAAATGCCCCTAATGACCTTTGGGTGTGGGTGCATGCTTCTGATCCAGCAAATCTCTTGGGTGAGGTGGGAAGTTAAAAACTTTGATACCGATCCAATCAGGTTTAACCAGCCCCGGCCGCTGCCTGGTGGACCTGCATCGCCGTCCGCAAACCCGACTCTATCGCCCCTTGAATCCAGGCGTGGGCCAGGGAGGCGTGCTCGCCGGCAAAGTAAATCCGCCCTTCCGGGTTAATAATCGCCTGGTATAACAGTGTTTGCTGGCCGGGGTCAAACAGGGCAAAGGCCCCGCCGGCAAACTCATCGTCGTGCCACATCTTGGTCGCGCCAATCTCAAACTCTTCTCTAACCTGGGGGTGAATGAGCATCAGGTTTTCCAACGCCTGTTCAATCCGGTCGCGGGGCGACAGGGAGCCCCAACGCTGGGCGTCCTCCGACCAGGTATAGCTGGCCAGCAAGACCCCCCGGCCAGTCTCCTGGCTGTGATCAGGGTAATAGGTCGCCCGGATCGGCAGATCAGAGGTCGTGCCGCCGCCATAGATGCCGTCGTCTTCCTCCCAGAAGCGGCGGCGGAACTGCATCACGATTTTGGCCGAGGCGTCGTAGTGCAACTGGCGGATGGCCCGCTGCTTGGCCCGCGAAAATGGTTTGACCACTTCCACGTGGCGCAGCACCGGGAAAGGGACGGTAATAATGGCATAATCGCCTTCGGCCGTGAAGCGGCCGGCGCCGGTCTGGTAGTGAATGATCACCCCCTCCGGGCTCTGGTCCATGGCCATCATCTTGGCTCCAAAGCGGATGTTGCGCCCCAGGGCCGGCAAAAAGGCCCTGGGTAAGGAGTCCATCCCCCCTTCAATCTCCGACATGTCCTCGTAAAAGCCGCCCACATCCTCGCGTAGCAGCTCCAGGAAGGAAGAGTTCATCAGCGCTTCCTGGTCGGCCATCAAACCATACATCTCAATCGCCCCCTCGGACCAGCCCTTGTATTCCAGGAACTCGCGAGTGGAGAACTGGTCAAACTCCTCGGCAATCCCCGTCCAGGCTGCCTCGCCGTGAGTGCGCAGGGCTTCCTCAATCTCCCGGATGGCCTCGCGCCACAACTGCCCGGCCGATTTACCTCGTTCCCCGGGCGTCAGGTCAAAAGGCAGCAACTCCGGGTTCTGGCCCACTTCCCCGGCGCGAAACTTCCGGCCGGCGAAGTAGTAGTAAGCCCGGGGATTGCCCATGGTAAAGGGGCGCAGCGTCAAGCCAAATTTTTCGCAGTAACCCAACGTCAGATGATGGGTGCGGGGAATGCGCATGGCCCCGGCTTCGGCGTACAGGCCGTGGGTAAAAGGCTCCCGCAGCGTCTCAATCCGCCCCCCCACCCGCTGGCGAGCCTCCAGAATCAACGGTTCGTGGCCGGCCCGCAGCAATTCGTAACCGGCCACCAGCCCGGCCATCCCGGCGCCAACAATTACCACCTTCTGGCGTGGCCCGGACCGTTCCGGCAGCCCAGATTGGGCCACCTGGTCAATCATTTGTGGGGATATAGTGTTAGCGCTCACGTTGCCTCCTGAGTAAATAGCTGTCAGCTATAAGCCATAAGCTTTTAGCTATAAGCTATCAGCTTTTTCATTCATTCGTGGCGGGCGATAGCCCATGAGGATTATATGAAAAATCCCCTAATCCCCCAATCCCCGCCCACTCCTGGGGCAGTAGCTGCCACAACCTTCTGTTAAGATGAGCGGGCAGGGCCAATCGTGGTCCTGTTTACGCCTGGCCCGGCTGCCAGCCAATCGCCGGACAGGGGCCGATCAGGCCAGACAAAAGGTGCCATGCTGCGGAGAAAATTCAGGCTTCGCCCCGGCCGCGCCAGGGGCAAAAAAGATTGGGTGGAACTGTTACTCCACCAAATCCGGGGAGCCAGTTTGCCGGAACCCCGGCAGGAGTACGTCTTCCATGCCGAACGGAACTGGCGCTTTGACCTGGACTGGAAACAGCAGGGCCACCTGGTCGCCTGCGAGATAGACGGCGGCATCTGGCTGCAAACCAGCACCGGCCGCTCCAAAGGCCACGCCCACCCCGTCCGCTTCCAGCAAGACCTGGAAAAGTTCAACGAAGCCGCTCTCTACGGTTGGCTGATTATCCGGGTGACGCCGGAGATGATCAGGGACGGCCGGGCGATTGACTGGCTGAAAAGAGCACTGGATATATGTGCGTAAGACCTGGCTCCAGATCAATCTTGCAGCAAGGCGATGAGATTTCTGGCAGCGGACGAAAGTTCATGGCGGTGGCGGCGGGCATAGGCGTAGGTCCGGCTGTCGTCGCCGCCGCGCAGCCTGAGCCTGGACAGATTGCCAGCCTTGACTTCGCGTTCCACGGCAATACCCTGGATGAGGGCCACCCCTAACCCTGCTTCAACGCTACGCTTGATGGCTTCTGTCTCTCCCAGCAGGATCACCGAGTCGCCGGCGAGGACCGGCGCTCCCAACAGGCGCTCGACGGTGGCGTGCAGCGCCGATCCTGGTTCGCGCGTCAGGAGGGTGCGTTGTCGCACTTCTTCCAGTTCAACTTCGCTGCGGCCGGCCCAGGCGTCGCCGGGGGCGACGATGACCACCAGGTGGTCGTGCATAAACGGCGTCACCAGGACATCGGAATGTTCGGCCGGCGAGCCAACCAGGGCAATCTCTACCGCTTCGGAGGCCACCAGCGCCAGCAGTTCGGCCGTGTTGCCGACGCTGATCCGCACGGTATGGCCCGGGTAGCGGGCCTGGTAGCGGCTCAACAACCCTGGCAGCAAATAGGCCGCCAGAACGTGGCCTGCGCCGAGCCGCAGGGTGCGATCGGCCAGCCCGGCCGCCGCGCGCGTCGCCTCGGCCGCCTCGTGGGCCAGAGCCAGGAGCTTTTCGGCGTAAGGGTGCAGGGCGAAGCCGGCGGCCGTCAGCCGCAGCCGCCGGGTATCGCGCTCAATGAGCTGCGTACCGAGCTGCGCTTCCAGCATGGCCAGTTGCTGCGAGACGGTTGGCTGGGTCATATGGAGATGTTCGGCCGCGCGGGTGAAGCTGGCCAGTTGGGCGATGGTGGCGAAGATTTCGAGTTTATGCAGGTCCAGAATCATGATCAGGCTTAGAGGTGACTGTCACTTCCGCAAGTGACAGTCATCCGATAGAGGCTATCTATAAATTTAATCGAAATTATCAGTTTGAATTATAGCTCATTCCTTGCTAAGATGCAGCTATGAACAGTACAAGAACGAAAGACCCCTTCAGAGCGCGCTCGATCCTCAACACAGGCAGCGGGCGCATGTATTACTACCGGTTGGCCCGTTTGGAGGAATTAGGCGTTGCCACCATTGCCCGGCTGCCCTTCACCATTCGGGTCTTGTTGGAGTCGCTGGTGCGCGAATGCGACGATTTCGAGATCACCGGCGACGACGTCGTCACCCTGGCCCGGTGGAACCCCAAAGCCCCGGCGCAGCGCGAACTGCCGTTCAAGCCCGGCCGCGTTCTGCTGCAAGACTTTACCGGCGTGCCAGCCCTGGTTGATCTGGCGGCCATGCGCCAGGCGATGCATCACCTCGGCAGCGACGCCCAAAAGATTCAGCCCCAGATTCCGGTTGACCTGGTCATGGACCACTCGGTGCAGGTGGATCACTTCGGCACAGACGACGCGCTGCGGCTCAACACCACGATCGAAATGCAGCGCAACCGCGAACGCTACGAATTCATTCACTGGGGGCAAAAAGCCTTCCGGGACTTCCGCGTCGTGCCGCCCGGAACCGGCATCGTCCACCAAGTCAACCTCGAATATCTGGCCAAAGGGGTGCTCTCTCGCCCGGAAGGCGACGCGACAGTCGTTTTTCCGGATACCGTGGTGGGGGCGGACTCGCATACGACGATGATCAACGGCCTGGGCATCGTTGGCTGGGGCGCCGGTGGCATCGAGGCGGAGGCGGCCCTGCTCGGCCAGCCGATCTATATCCTGACGCCGGAAGTGATCGGCGTCAAGATCACGGGCAGGTTGCCCGAAGGCGCGACGGCGACCGATCTGGCCCTGACTGTGACTCAAATGCTCCGCCAGAAGGGCGTGGTGGACAAGTTCGTCGAGTTCTATGGCCCCGGCCTCAGCCAGGTAGCGCTGCCAGATCGGGCTACCATTGCCAATATGTCGCCGGAATACGGCGCGACGATGGGCTTCTTCCCGGTAGATGCGGAGTCGCTGGACTACCTGCGGCGCACCGGCCGCAGCGAAGCCGAAGTGGCGCTGGTTGAGCGTTACACCAAAGAGCAGGGGCTGTTCCGCACGGACGACATGCCCGATCCCGAATTTAGCGATACATTGGAACTCGACCTGGCTACGATTGAGCCAAGCCTGTCCGGGCCGAAGCGGCCGCAAGACCGCGTGCGCCTGGCGGCTATGAAAGCGGCGTTCCAGAGTTCTCTGCGCACGCCGGTCAACCAGGGTGGCTATGGGCTGGCAGGGCCGGAGCTGGACAGGCGTGCCCTGGTAACGATGGAAGACGGGGAACAGCTTGAGATCGGGCACGGCGCCATCGTTATTGCCGCCATCACTAGCTGCACCAACACGGCGAACCCGTCGGTGATGATTGGCGCGGGCTTGCTGGCCAGGAAAGCCGTTGCGCGGGGGCTGAAGGTCCCCGCTTACGTTAAGACGAGCATGGCCCCTGGCTCGCGGGTGGTGGCGGAATATCTCCGAGACGCCGGGCTGATGGATGATCTGAACGCGCTTGGCTTCCACATTGTTGGTTACGGCTGCACCACCTGTGTCGGCAATAGCGGTCCCCTGCCTGGGCGAGTGGCGCAGGCGGTCACGGAGAGCAACATCGTCGCCTCGGCCGTGCTAAGCGGCAACCGGAATTTTGAAGGGCGCGTCAATCCGCTGGTGAGGGCCAATTACCTGGCTTCGCCGCCGTTAGTGGTCGCTTACGCGCTGGCCGGGACCACGGACATTGACCTCGCCAACGAGCCGGTTGGCCGGGACGAGAACGGCCAGCCTGTATTTCTGCACGACATCTGGCCGAGCCAGCAAGAGATTGCTGAAATGATCGCCCGGACGGCCCGACCTGACCTCTTCCGCCGCCTGTATGGCAATATCGGCAACGCCAACCCGGAGTGGAATGCCATTCCCAGCGACGATAGCCTGCTTTATCAGTGGGACGAGGATTCGACCTATATCCAGAACCCGCCTTTCTTCGAGGGCATGTCAAGAGTCGCTGCGCCGTTACAGGAGATCCAAAATGCGCGGGTGCTTGGCCTGTTTGGTGACAGTATCACAACCGACCACATCTCCCCGGCCGGCACGATTCCCGCCGATAGCCCGGCCGGCCGTTACCTGGTCGAACGGGGCGTGCCACAGAAAGCGTTCAACCAATACGGCGCACGGCGTGGCAATGACCGCGTAATGGTACGCGGCACCTTCGCCAACATTCGGATCAAGAATCTGATGCTACCGGGCGTGGAAGGTGGCCTGACGATCCACTATCCCGACGGCCGGCCGATGACCATCTTTGAGGCCGCCATGCAGTACAGGCAGGAGGGCGTGCCGCTGGTCGTCATCGCCGGCAAGGAATACGGCACAGGCAGTTCGCGCGACTGGGCGGCCAAAGGGCCGGCGCTGCTTGGCGTCAGGGCCGTGCTGGCCGAAAGCTTTGAGCGCACCCATCGCAGCAACCTGGTGGGCATGGGCGTGCTGCCGTTGCAATTTAACCCTGGCCAGAACGCCGCGTCGCTTGAGCTGACAGGTCAGGAATTGATCACGATTGAGGGTATTCACGAAGAGATCGCGCCCAAACAGGACTGTACGGTGAAAGTTGAAAGGCCCGATGGCACCCTATTCAGCTTCATAGCAACAGTTCGGCTCGATACGCCTATCGAGGTCAAATACTATACCAATGGCGGTATCCTGCCTGCCGTGCTGCGCAGCCTGCTCGACGTTGAACCCAATCCCTTGATCCACTATACTCAGTAGCTATCTACCCTCCCGGAGGTTCTGAACCTCCGGGAGGATATGGTTGCGCTCCGTAGAGCGAAATACCCTGGGAACGCGGACATCCTGTCCGCACTGGACACCATGATGAACCTGAGACCCGCGCAAGCTGAAATTTTGAAATACCGGCACGGCCGGATGGCCATCAGCGCCGTGCCGGGCAGCGGTAAGACCTTTACCCTATCCTTGCTGGCGGCCGAGTTGCTGGCCAGCGGCCGGGTCAACGCCGATCTGGGCCAGCAGGTGCTCGTCGTCACCTACCTCAACTCCAGCGTGGACACCTTCCGGGCTCGTATTCGCCGCCGCCTCCTGGAGCTGGAGCGGCCGCTGCATGGCTTCGACGTGCGTACACTGCATAGCCTGGCCCTGGAAATTGTCCTCACTGCCAGCAGCGGGGCCAGCCAGGGCGGCGACGCCCCGGCCGTGGCCGACGAGGCCCAGAGCAACCACTTCCTGGCCCGCGCCGTGGATGGCTGGATTGAGGCCAACGCCGAACTGTGGCACGCCTTTTTACCCGGCGACAGCCCGCAAACGCGCGCCCGCTGGCGCGACGTCACCGAGCGCACCGCCCGGGCCTTCATTCGCACGGCCAAGAACCAGCGCTACCGGCCGGCCCACATCCTGGCCCGGCTGCAAGGAAACCTCCCGGAGGCTGCCAGCCTCCGGGAGGTTGAGGCTACCCCCTTGCTGCATATGCTGGCGGGCGTCTACGATCGCTACCAGGCCATCCTCTCCCGCCAGGGCGCGCTGGACTTCGACGACCTGATCTGGCAGGCCACCGACCTGCTGGAACAACGGCCGGACCTGGCCGATACCCTGCGCCAGCGCTGGCCCTACGTCCTGGAGGACGAGGCCCAGGACAGCGTCCTGTTGCAAGAGATGCTCCTCTCGGCCCTCACCGGGCTGGACGGCAACTGGGTCCGAGTAGGCGACCCCAACCAGGCCATCACCAGCACCTTCACCGCCGCCCACCCCCGCTACTTCAACGCCTTCATTGACCGGCCGGACGTGCTTTCCCGACCGCTGCCCAACTCCGGCCGCTGCGCTCCCCTGATCTTTAACGCCGCCAACACCGTCGTCCAGTGGGTCTGCGACAGTCACCCCGTGCCGGAGGTGCGCCAGCACGCTTTCCGCCGCCAGGAGATGCTGCCTACGCCACCCGGCGACGCCCAGCCCAATCCGCCGGATAGCGAAGCCAACATTTACATCCGCGTTTACCGCCACCGGGAAGAGGAAGAGTTGCCGGCCGTGGCCCAATTGGCTTTTGACTATGCGCAGCAACAGCCCGAGCATACCCTGGCCATTCTCGCGCCCACCAACGACGTCGGCCACGCCCTGGCCGAGCACCTGGACGCCCTGGACGCCGACTACGACAACCTGCTGCGCGGCAGCAGCCGGGAACGGGAAGTGGCCGCCGCCCTCCACGCCCTGCTGTCCCTCCTGGCCGACCCGCTAGATACCCGCGCCCTGGTGGCCGCCCACGCCGCCCTCTACGAATTAAATCACCCGGTCGCGGCGGCCGAGCTGCTCCAACCACCGGAAATAGAGCAGTTGCACACCTTGCTGCGCAGCGTCCACAGCCCCGAACGGCTCCTCTTTCCCGGCGAAGCGGCCGAACCGGCCCAGGCCTTACCGGCCGGCGTCGCCTCGCCGGAAGATGTGCAGCGCGCCACCCGGCTGGCTGCCTTTCTCCGCGGCCTGTTCGACCTGCGCGCCCTGCCCGTAGACGACCTGGTGTTGGCTCTGGGCGACGAACTCTTTGCCCGGCCGGCGGGCAACGGTCACGGCGCCCAAGATGGGCTACACGAAGCAGACCTGGCTATCGCCTACCAGATCGCCAACGTCATGCGCCAGTGGCGCGACCTGCAGCCGGAGTGGCGGCTGCCTGAGCTGGTGGCCGAGCTGGCCGGCGTGGCCGAAGGGCGCCGCCACCTGCCCATGGCCGGCCCGGCCGACCTGGGCTACGAGCCTCAGCCAGGGCGCATTACCCTGGCCACCCAACACAGCGCCAAGGGGCTGGAATGGGACGCCGTCTTCCTGGTCGGCATTGACGGCTTCTGGATTCCGGGTAGTCTGGACGCCCCTTTCCTGGGCGTCCACGACTTTCTCGGCGGCGACCCTGCGGCCGAAGCGGCCGCCCAACTCCGCTACCTGATGGAAGGCGACAGCGGGCTGTATGAGGGCCGCACGGCCACCGAGTCGGCCCACATCGAGATCATGAACGAGCGGCTGCGCCTCCTCTATGTGGGGATTACCCGGGCCCGCCGCGCCCTGCATCTCAGCCGCAGCCGGGCCACCCGCCGTTATAATAAGGAGCGCGACGCCGAACCGGCCACCGTCCTGGGTGTGCTATACGACTACTTGCGCCGTACCCAACAATCAGCCAGTGACGATGGACGATAGACGACAGACGATGGCTCAAGCGAAGCTCCGGTCGTCTATCGCTGGTCCAGGCTTCGCCCTGGACACGCGTCCGTCGTCAGCCAAGGACATTTCACGTTTCATGCTTTACGTATTACAATAAACACATGAGCATGGACAACCCCTTCTTTCATCGTGGCGCTATTCGCCGGGCCGAAGAATTTCACGGCCGCCAGGCAGAAATTAACCAGATTTTAGGCTTGTTTCGCAATGGACAAAGCGTGTCCATCATTGGCCCCCGGCGCATTGGCAAAAGTTCGCTGCTGCTACACTTGTGCCGGTCGTCCACCCGCTCCGATCCCGACCTGGTCCCGCCAACCATGCTCTTTGCCCTGGTAGACTGCCAGGAACTGGGCGGCTCACCGCCGGAAGAAGTGTACGAAGCGCTGCTTACCAGCATCCTGGACACGGCCGACGAGTTCGGGTTGGACGTGGGCGAGGTCGAGCGGCCGGGTACCTACCGCTCACTAGACCGGGCGCTGCACGCCATTTACCAGGCTGGCGGCTCGGTGGTCGTCCTCCTGGACGAGTTCGAGCTTCTGGCTGCCAACGAGCGCCTGACGCCTTACTTTTTTGCCCGGTTGCGCGGCCTGACCACCAAGTATGGCCTGGCCTACCTTACTGCCAGCCAGCGGCCGCTCTTTGCCATTACGGCCGATGAGCAAATTCTTAGCTCGCCCTTCTTCAACATCTTTGTTACCTTGCCCTTGGGCCTATTCACCGGCGAGGAGGCGCGGCAGTTATTTGCCAGGCGCCTGGAGGGCACAGAAATTTCCTTCTCGGAGCATTTAAGCCATTACCTGCTGCGCCTGGTTGGCCCACACCCCTTTTTCCTGCACATTGCCGGCTACCACGCTTTCCAGGCCCTGGCCCAGGGCGCCTCATTGAGCACGCCGGCCGAGATGGCCCGGCTAGACGCCCCTATTGAAATTGAAGCCGGTTCCCACCTGGGCTACCTGTGGCAAAACCTTACCCTCGAAGAACAGTATTGCCTGGCAACGTTGGCCGGTCCGGTGGAGACGATGCGCCAGTTGGAGCAACAATGTTTGATCCAGGACGGCACCGGCAGCCACCAATACACCAGCGTCATCTTGCAACGCTTTGTGCGCCGCCAGCAGGTGGAGGGGCTGATCCAGGCCGGGCCCTTCGTCATTGACCAGCAGCGCCACCAGGTCCGGGCTGATGGCAAGGAAATGAACCTCACCACCTCACAGTTTGATCTCTTTGTCCGCCTTAGCCAGCAGGCCGGGCAGGTGGTGCTGGGTGAAGAACTGGAAATTGCCGTCTGGGGTGATGCACTGGTAGACGATCCGGACCGGCTCAAAACGCTGATCAAGCGCTTGCGGCGGGCGATAGAGCCTTACAGCAACTGGATTGTCAGCGAAAGAGGCGTTGGCTATGCACTACGGCCGCCAGAGCCAGGTTCGTAGCTGCCTGGGTCTTTTACTATTCCTGTTTCTGCTCCTGGCCCGGCCCGGGCCGGGAGCAGCCCAGTCCCCTACCCGCGCTTATTGGCGCTACGACGCCCCCGGCCGGTTAAACCACCTGCTGGTCCACGACGTCAACCAGGACGGCATTGACGAGTTTATCGTCGTGGCCGGCAACACCAACGTCACCCTGGTCGGCTCCGACGGCCGGGCGCGCTGGACGGCCTCGGTGCAAATCTCTGAGCCCATTCGCCAGTTAGCCGCCCTGGACATAGCCGACAATTTGCCGGCTCACGACGAAATTGCCGTTGGCACAGCGGGGCAGCTCATGCTCTTCTCGGACAGCGGCGAAAAGTTGTGGCAGCGGCCGTTGGGCGGCGCGCTGGCTACTCTGACCTCTTTCGACCTGCATCACGACGGCGAAACAGAGTTGCTGACCGCTCTGACTGACGGCCGGTTGTTCTTGTTTAACGGCCAGGGAGAAATTATCTGGCGCTACGCCTTTAGTGACACACCCGACGAGAACGCTGTCCCACACGTGGAAGTAGCCGACGTCAACCGGGATGGGCAGCAAGAGATTATCTTCAGCTACTTCAACACCGGCGGCTTCGGCAAGCTGGTCCTGATTAACGCCGATGGCTCCACCCGCTGGGAGCGTTCCAACAACGGCCAGAATATCATCTTGACGCTGGTCGAGTTTGATCCCGAAGGTCCCCTGGAGATCGCCGTGGGCACGAGCCTGAACCAGATTTATCTGTACACGGCCAACGGGCAATATCGCTGGCCCTATCGCACCCCCAACAAGCCCATCACCAGCCTGACCATGGCCCAACTGGTAGACGGGCCGGCGCTGATTGTGGGCACGGCGGCCGGCACGGTGATTGCTTACGACCAGCAAGGTCGCCGTTACTGGAGCTGGAACTATTACCCCACCTCTGACCATCCTGTTCTGGCTGTCTCCTCCGTGCCTTCTCACCTGCCGGAAAGCCAGCCGGTCTCCCTGGCCGTCGTCTCTGGCCGGCCGGCCGGCAACGTCGAACCGGCCGACGTGCTGCTGCTGGATAGCGGCGGCCGCCAGTTGGAATCGTACCCGGAGATAGACACGGCCGGGTTATCTCGCCTGGTAGACGTCAACCGCGACGGCCGGGGCGAGCTGCTGCTGGCCGGTTTTGCCTCTCTGGAACTCATTGATCCCGGCATTGGCGTCCGAGAATATTCCGCAGCCTGGGACTACAACTTTGAGGCAGAACCACGGGCGGTGCGGGTAGCCGACATTGACCGGGACGGCCAGGAGGAGCTGTTGGTCAGCACCACAGATGGTATTCTTTACGCCCTCAAGGCCGACGGTTCACTGCTGTGGCAGGTAAACCTGGGCGGCGTCGTCAGCCACATTACTCTCAGCGAAGGGAGCGGCGACACCCTGCCCAACATTGTCGCCGTTCACAACAACGTCGTCGCCGATGACCAGGGAGGAGAAAGCTTCGAAGGTTGGGTCGAAGTGTTGCGGCCCGACGGCCGGAGCATCATCCCAGGAGGCTTCCAACTCCCTTCGATCATTTCCAGTCTCCTGGTCGGCGATATTAACCGCAGCGGCCAGCCAGAAATTATCGTCGGCACGGTAGACGGCCAGATCCTGGCCTACTCGCTGGCCGGGAATGAATTCTGGCGCACCTCCACCAACGCCAGCATCCACCACCTGATCCTGCTCAGTGGTATTCGCAACACGGAAATCCTGGTCAGCACGCGGGCCAACACCATTGACCGCTTCAACAACAAGGGCACTAATTCAGTCCGCACGGCCGAGTACCTGCAAGATATCAGCGCCCTTCACCTGATAGACCAGGCACCTATTGACCAGGAAAACGACAGCGTCCCCCAGTTGCTGGTAGCCATTGAGGATGGCACGCTGCGCGGCTTGAATGCGCGCGGCAACCAGTTGTGGGAGGTCGCCTTAGGCGGGCTGCCAGTCGTTACGTTGCCGGCCGACAACTCTTTGCTGGTGGCTACCGACGAATCAGAGCTTTTGCGCATAGATTTTGACGGCAACATTTTGTGGCGTATCCCTTCCCTGGGCCGTATTACGACCCTCTATTGGGGCGATCTGGATGGCGACGTCCGGCCAGACGTGGCCGTGGGCAACCGGGAACACGAGGTGCGTCTGATCACCGGCGACGGCGCCAGCATTTGGGGCCGTCTGGATCTGGCCAGTGAGTTGTTCTACGTCACGGCTTTTCGCAATACCTCTAACCAACAGGCTGAACTGATTGCCGTGACCGATACCGGGAAGGTCCAGTTGTTCCGGGCCCAGGCCAACCGCCCTCCTTTACTGGTTAACCCACAAACGGAGGTCAGTCCGGGAAGTTACAATATCAGCGTCTCCATTATTGACGTGGAAAATGACAACGTGACCGTCGAGTTGGAACTATACGACGCCGAATTCCAGGTCTGGCGTAACGAGGGCCGGCGAGAGGCCAGCAGCGGCAACAATACGCTGTTCTGGGCCGCAGACCCACCGGAAGGCGTGCCCCAGGTCCGCTACCGTTTTCATTATGACGACGGCTCTCACGAAGGATGGGTTGAGCCGGCCGCTGGACCGGCCGCCCTGCTCCCTAACCCCCTCTTCGCCAATGCCCCGGTTTTACTAATGCTCCTGGTGATTATTGCTGGCGGTGGCGTCTTCCTGGCCCGGCAGGCCAGCTCGCCGGCCGCCCAGGTGGGTCGCTTTTACCAGCGCGTTAAACAGCAGCCTTTCCTCAGCCTGGAGTTACTCGACGCCGAATACAGCCGGACCGGTGGCTCGCCCGACTTTCTACTGAACCTGGCCAACAAAGCCCGACTGGAGCGGAACTACCTGCTGGCCAGCCTGGCCGACGGCCTCTTCTTGTTAGCGGCCCGTCCGGAAGCGGCCCTGCCGATTATCACCAACGCCCTCGACGAGGCTACCCAGGCCCAGCCGGAATGGCGCCAACTGCAGGTCTGGCGCCTCACCTACCGGGCCGGTCAGGATTTGTTAGCCACGCCTTCTATCACCGAGTTAAGCCTGTTACGGGCTCCCCTGGTCCAGTTGCTCAGCCTCCACCGCGAGGCCAGGCGACAGCCGGAGGCGCTGGAGGGCTTGCTACCCGTCGTCACCTGCCTGCGCGACGGCGAACGGGTGGACCTGGTGGAAGACCGCCTGCTCTACCTGAACGAAGCCATTGGCCTGTTGAAACAACTGCTCCACCGCCTGAATACAGTGCCGGTACAAATTGAAAATGTCCTGGTCGAGGCTATTGCCTTCCGCTGGCAGGGACTCATCAACGCCGAAATTGAGGATTTACGCGGCCGGGCCCAGTTGATAGTCAACCTGAAAACCCGGCGGCTGGTCCCCAAGGCCAGGACCGTGGTGGCTGTGGAAATCCAGAACGCCGGCCGGGCCCCGGCCGAACAGGTGACGGTTACGGTTGAAGAAAATCCAGCTTACCTGGTGGTTGGTCCACCCCAGACAATTCCCTTCCTGCCGGCCGGCCGCAAGCGGCAGGTCCAGTTCACCATCACTCCCCAGGCCAGTGAGCACTTCCGCCTGGCCTTTACCATTCATTACGACGACCGCCATACCCAGAATAAAAAGCTGGCCTTTGCCGATATGGTCCACTTGTTAGCTCCGGCCCGCGAATTCCAGCCTGTTGTCAATCCCTACTCGCCTGGCACCCCTTTGCGCCGCAACAGCGTCACTTTCTTCGGCCGGGAAGAGCTGTTTCGTTTCATCGTCGAAAATGCCGGCCGGCCGGCGCAGCAAAGCGTGCTGATCCTGGTCGGGCAGCGGCGAACCGGCAAAACGTCAGCCCTGCTCCAGTTGGACCAGCACCTGCCGTCCCACCTGTTCCCGATTTACATTGACTGCCAGTCGTTGGGCGTGGCGCCAGGCATGCCGGCCCTGCTCCACGACCTGGCCTGGACCATTGCCGACGGTTTGGGCGCCAAAGGGTACGAGCTGCCGGTAGCGGAGCCGGCCGCCTGGCAGGAAGATCCCGCCGGCCGTTTCCAGCGCCACTTCATTCCCCAGGCCCGCTCCTTGTTGCCGGCCGGCACCGTTCTACTGTTGATTTTTGACGAATTCGAGGCCTTTGAAAACCTGGTTAAGGACGGGATTCTGCCCCCGACCTTTTTCGCCTACCTGCGTCACCTGATGCAACATGGCGAAGGGCTGAGCTTCATTTTTGCCGGCACTCACCGCCTGGAAGAAATGGGCACCGACTATTGGTCGGTCTTTTTCAATATCGCCCTATACCGCTACGTAGACTTCCTGGGCGAAGAGGCCGCCAGGCGGCTGATTTGCGATCCCGTCGCCCCCCACGTCCTCTATGACGATCTGGCTTTGGACAAAATCCTGCGGGTCACCGCAGGTCACCCCTATTTCCTGCAACTGGTCTGCTACACACTGGTCAACCGGGCCAACAACCAACGTACCGGCTATGTGACCATCTCCGACGTCAACGCCACCCTGGAAGAAATGCTCCGCCTGGGTGAAGTCCACTTTGCCTATTTGTGGCAGCAATCCACTCACACCGAAAAGGCCCTGCTGGCGGCCGCGGCCCACTTCATGGATAACGACACGCCGCTGCGGCCGGAAGAACTGGTCCAATTCCTCAACCAATATAGTATTCACCTGGACCCGGCCGAAGTGACGGCCGGGCTCAACCGGCTGGTGCAGCGGGAAATTATGCGCGAAGTAACCGGCGAAAGCACGCCATTGTTCGAACTACGTATTGGCCTGGTGGGCCTGTGGGTCTCCCAGAACAAGAGCCTCAGCCACCTCTACGACAATCGCCTCGCCCCGGCGCTGGCTCATTAGAGATTGGAGATTAGAGACTTCGGACTGAGTCTCAGTCCGAAGTCTCTAATCTCTGACGGACAGTTCTTTCGGCCACCACAAATTCAATAGCCTGCCTTTCGTTTCTTCGTCTAACTCTCCCCACTGGCCAACAGGTAGTTCCACCTGGGCCAGCGCGGCCGTGGGCATTCGTTCCGGTCGCCCAATCAACAACTCCACCAGCTCCTCCATGCCCGGGTTGTGGCCAACGACCATCACCCGTTGGGCGCCGGCCGGTAACTTGCGCAGCACGGCCAGGTACGTTTCTGGTCCGGCCAGATACAGTTCCCGCGTGCGCCGGATCTCTCCCTCATAGCCGCTGGCCTCGGCTGCCGCTTCGGCCGTGGCCAGGGCGCGTTCGGCCGTCGAGGTGATAATCAGGTCCGGTATCAACTCCTCCTTTCTGATCAACCTCCCCATGCGCGGCGCGTCCTCCTTCCCTCGTTTGTTCAGCGGCCGGTCGTGGTCGGCCAGGCGGGCGTTGTCCCAACTTGACTTGGCGTGGCGTAAAATCAATAACGTCTTCATGCGCTTCTCCAATAGCTCTCTCTTGGCTACAAGCTGTCAAAGCTATTTTACTCCAAGTTTCATTGCCGTCACTCGTTCATTCGCGCCATTCGCGTTTAACTTCAAATTATCACCATTTAGGTCTTGACAAAGTGTAAGAAATACACTATACTGTCGGCAGATTCAGTTAGTGTATATTTAACACTAATCTTAGATCGGACCTACTGATGATTCTTAGCCAGGCCACCATCACCGGCCGCAGCCACCGGCTTATGCAGCAAAACGGCCACGATTTCGCCGTCACCGGCGCGCCCCGGCCGGGCGTTGCCTTTGGGCTGGTGCTGGATGGCTGCGGCAGCAAGCAGCGAGAGGTAATGCCAGGCCCCGGCCGGCCGCACAAGCTGGTCACGCCCTCGCACAACGAGGTGGGAGCCAAGCTGCTCGGCCAATTCGCCGCCACCTGGTTGGCCGGCCACCTGGCCGGGGAATTGGCAATACCGCTGTTGCTGGCCGAACTCTACCGGGCCTGCCTGGCGTTCTTAGCCGGCCTGGCCGGCCTGTTGCCCTTCCCTGGCGAAGCGGAGCGCAATCGCTTTGTGGCTTCCCACCTGCTCTGCACGCTGTTGGGTTTCGTCGTCACCCCGGCTGGGGCGGCTCTTTTCAGCGCCGGCGATGGTTATTTCTGCCAGGACGGCCAGGTGACGTTCCTGGATTGCGACAACCGGCCTGACTACCTGGCCTATCAATTGCTAGGCTGGACCGAAGGCCACTTTCACATCCAGATGATAAACGACCCGGCCGCCTTACCCGCCTGGCTGGCCGTGGCCACCGACGGCTGGCCGGCCGACCTGCTGGCCGGGCTGGCCCAGCCTCGCTCCAGCCTGGCCTTGCAGCGCTGGCTCAACGTCCAGGCCCAACAACGCGGCCGCTTTGAAGACGATGGCGCCGTCGCCGCCTGGTACACTTCTGACCTGGAAACACCAATAACCAATTACCAATTACCTAATTACCAGTTACCCAGAGAGTCATGACCACCCTTACCATTAACCACCAGCCCTTCAAACCCGACCCGGCCCACCTGATCCAATCCGGTGGCGAGGGCCTGGTTTTTGAGTGGGGCCAGTCGGCCGTCAAGGTCTACCACCAGCCCCGGCCGGAACGAGCGGCCAAGCTGTGCGCCTTGCTAGACAGCGGCCTGGCCGGCCGGCTGCCAACCAACGTCCTGGGGCCGTGCGCCCTGGCGCTCGACGGCCAGGGCGCAGTGGCCGGCTTCCAGATGCCGCGCCTGCCGGCCGGCGCCCGGCCGCTCCGCCAACTGGCCAACCCCACCTATTGGCAATCGGCCGGCATTGAGACCCGCCAGGTAGTCGCCCTCTTCCAGGACATACACACCACCCTGGATCGCCTGCACACCCTGAGGGTAATCGTCGGCGACCTCAATGACCACAACGTTTTCTTCAACGAGTCGGATCTCAGCTCGTCTATAAATCTCCAATCCTTCGGACTGAGTCTCAGGACGAAGTCTCCAATCTCCAATCTCCAATCTTACTGGATTGACGTAGACAGCATCCAATTCGACCACTACCCCTGCCCCGTCGCCAACCCGGCCTTTCTCGACCCGGCCCTCTACAATATCAGCGATTTCAGTCGGCGGCCGGTCTTTACCCGACTGACCGACTGGTACGCCTACTTCACCCTGCTGGTCAAGAGCCTGTTACAGGTCCATCCTTACGGCGGCGTCCACCGGACGCATAAGTCACTCCAGGCACGGGCCACGGCTGGCGTCAGCATTCTTAACCCGGACGTGACCTACCCGCAGCGGGCCCGGCCGCTGGACAGCCTGTCTGACGAGCTGCTGCACGAGGCTCACCTGGTCTTTGACCAGGGCCAGCGTCACCCTTTCCCGGCCGGACTGCTGGACCAGTACGCCACGAGCCTGATCATCTGCCGTCACTGCAACCTGGTCTACCCGGCGCAGCGGCCGGGCTGCCCGGCCTGCCGCCAGCAAACGCCGGTGGTCATGCCGGCCGTCACCCAGGGCCAATTGGACATTCGCTTGCTGGTCAACGTAGACGGGATCATCGTGTACGTTGCCATCTTGCCTACCGGCCGCCTGGCCGTGGTCGTCCGCAACGGCCAGGCCTATCGCCTGGTCCGCGTTGGGTTGGGCGGTTCTTTCGACGAGATACCGTTGTTCACCGGCCGGGCCGGCTATCGCTTCGGCTTTTTCGGCGGCCAATACCTGGTGGTCAATCCGGCCGGCGGCCGGCAATTGCTGGTCCTCGACGTATCCCGGCCAACTCCCCGCCAGGTCGGCCTGGTGGAAACGGCCACTTTCCGGGGCGAAGCAGTGTTTGCCACCACGCCGGCATACCTGTATCGTATTGCCCAGGGCGCAATCACGCGGGGCAGCATCCGCTTTGGTAGCCTGGTCGAGGAAGTAGTCGCCACCGCCCGCCGCAACCAGACCTGGCTGTGGGCGTCGCCAGCCGGCGAAACGGTGGCCGGTTTTTACCGCTTTTTCGACGCCCACTATTTCTTTGTCCTCAATGCGGCCGGGGCCAACCACGAGGTCGCTGCCCCGCTGCTCAGAGCCGGAGAAAGCCTGGTGGAAAGTAACGCCCTCTTCAGCCAAAAGGAGGTCGCCTTCTTACTCAAGATCAGCCACAACGGCCAGCAACGTAGCCGGGTCGCCATCACCAACCAGCAGGGACGCCTGCTGCACACCTTTGAACACGACGCGGCCGGCGCGCTATATGACGACACGGTGTTCGGCAAGGCATTATTCGGCGCCACTCTGCTCCACCCCACCGACGAAGGCGTCCGCAAAGAAAGCGAGCATGGCCAGACGCTCCTGGCCGGCACGGCCGGCTTCGTCTCTCACGGCGACGCCCTCCACGCCCACCCCAACGGCCTGCTCATCCAGCAAGCCTCCCGCCTCTACCTGGCCACCGACCACAAATTACCAATTACCAATTACTAATTACCATTTTAAGGAGCAAACCATGTCCAACTTCCCATCCTTTTACAACTCCAACCGTATCGGCAGCCTCTTTTATCCCGACGTGGCTCAAATTGCTTACGAAGCGGCCGCCGCCAACCTGCCGCCGGCCAGCGAGGACAAAGAAAAAGTCCATCTGCTGGTCATTGACATGCAGATAGATTTCTGCCACGAGCAGGGCACGCTGTACGTTCCCGGCTCCCTGGACGACATCCGGCGGCTAATCGAGTTCATCTATCGCCACGCCGAACGGATCACCAACATCACCTGCTCGCTGGACTCTCACCTGCCCTACCAGATTTTTCACCCGTCCTGGTGGGCGGATGAAAGCGGCAATCACCCGGCCCCGTTTACCATCATTACCCACGACGACGTCAAGGCCGGCAAGTGGCGGCCGCTGGTCGCGCCGACCTGGTCGGTCAGCTACGTCAAGAAGCTAGAAGAAGGGGCCAAGAAAGCCCTGGTCATCTGGCCCTACCACGTGCCCATCGGCGGCATCGGCAACGCTCTGGACCCGGAGTTGTGGTCGGCCGTCTTCTGGCACGCCATCGCCCGCAAGAGCCAGCCGACCTGGTGGACCAAGGGTAGCATTCCACTCACCGAGCATTACTCCATCATCCAGCCTGAAATCCCGGTCCTCGACCACCCCCAGGGTGGCAAGAGCAAGTCCTTCCTGGATACGTTGGAAAGCCACGACGCCATCCTGGTCGCCGGCGAGGCCGAGAGCCACTGTGTGCTGGAAACGGTGGAGGACATGGTCGAGGAGTTCGGCAACCGGCCGGACGTGCTGGAGCGCATCTATATCCTCCGCGACTGCACCTCGCCGGTCCGGCACCCGGACGTAGACTTCCACGCCCTGGCCATGCAACAATTCGCTAAATATGAGCAGCAAGGGGTGAAGTTTATCAACAGTACCGATCCGCTACCCTTTTAGGAACGAGGACTGAGGACTGAGTGATGAGTGACGAGTGATAGAGAGGAGAGTTGGCACTTCGGCAAGGCCGAAGTCGAGTTCGCAGCGAACTCCGGCCAACTCCAATCTTGCGCCTGTACGTGATGAGTGTGACGGGTTTCATAGGTGAGCACCCATCCCTGTGTTAAGCTGAAAGCTGATAGCTTATAGCTTAATAGCTGGCAGCTATTGAAGGAGGTTTTTGACGATGAGCAACAACGGACTTGGCAACCTGGACGACCTGTTCCAATCGGCCCAGGACGATGGTCTGACCGAAGAGACGTTAGACCTGGTAATGACTAACTTAAACGGGCTGACACTGGCCAGCGTGGGGGTTCCTCTCGACCAACTGGCTTCCAACGAGGTCACCCTGGCCATGAACATCATTGACATGAGTGGCTCAATGGCACCTTACGCGGCCGACCTGATCTGCGCCTACAACGACGACTACCTGGCGGCCATGGCCGGCTCGACGGCGGCCGACGACATCCTGGTCAGCACCATTTTGTTCAACGACCAGGTAGAACTATTTCACGGCTACGTCAACCTGCCGGATGCCCCGCCGCTGGTACGCCGCGTCTACAACCCTGACGGCTCCACTGCCCTGTATGACGCCGTGGCCACCGGGCTGACCAACATGGTCGTCTACACCCAGCATTTGCGCCAGCGCGGCGTCATGGTCCGCTGCGTCGCCCTGGTCTACTCGGACGGCGATGACAACGCCTCCCGCCAGGCGGCCACGGCCGTGCGCCGGGCCTCCCAGGAATTGCTCAAACAGGAAATCTACACCCTGGGCTACGTTGGCTTTGCCTCCGGGGGCATCGCCGAGGCCCAACTGCGCCGCCTGGCCGACGCTATTGGCTTCCCCGAAATTCTCATTGCCGGTCTGAGCCACGCTGAGCTGCGCCGCATCTTCCACATGGTCTCCCTATCCACCGTCCGCGCCAGCCAGCAGCAGGGCACGGTGGCGACGATCTTTGCCTGACCTGAAGAGAGATTGGAGATTAGAGATTAGAGATTGGATAAATCTTTAATCTCCAATCTCTAATCTCCATGTTACGAGGTTGCGATGTTTATTTCAATTACGACGCTCATGGTGATTGTCGTTTTCGCCTTTATGCTGGGGATGTTGACATCCTTCATCATGGTCGTCAACGCCCTGGTGCGCGTCAGGCAATAACCAATCACTTGGCCTCTACCGCTTCAAGTTGGTGAACGCCCTCATGCCGGGATAAACGGCCGCGTCGGCCAGTTGGTCCTCAATACGCAGCAACTGGTTGTACTTGGCTACCCGGTCGGTGCGCGCCGGCGCGCCCGTTTTAATCTGCCCGGCATTCAAGGCCACTGACAGGTCGGCAATCGTCGCATCTTCCGTTTCCCCGCTGCGGTGGGAAACGACCGAGGTCCAGCCGTGGCGATGCACCAGCTCGACGGCGGCGATGGCCTCGGTCAGCGTGCCAATCTGGTTGACCTTGCACAGCAGGCTATTGGCCGCCTTGCGTTCCATTGCCATCTCTATCCGCCCGATACTGGTTACCAACAGATCGTCGCCCACAATCTGCACCCGATCGCCTATCCGCTCCATCAGTAGCTTCCAACTGTCCCAATCGTCTTCGTGCAGGCCGTCTTCGATGGAAATAATCGGGTACTTGTTGACCCACTCGGTGTAAAACTCGACCATCTCCGGCCCGGTCATGACTTTCTTTTCCGTTTTCAGGTGGTACTTGCCATCCTGGTAAAACTCGCTGGCGGCCGCGTCCATAGCCAGCATAATCTGTTCCCCGGGCTTATAGCCGACCTTTTCAATCGCTTCCAGGATCAACTCAAAAGCCTCGCTGTTGGCCGACAGGCTGGGGGCAAAGCCACCCTCGTCTCCGACCGTCGTGCCGTACCCTCTGGCCGTGAGCACCTTCTTCAAGCTGTGGTAAATCTCCACGCCCCAGCGCAGGCCTTCGGCAAAAGTCGGCGCGCCAACCGGCATGACCATAAACTCTTGTAAATCGGTCGAGCCGGCGGCGTGCTTGCCGCCATTCATGATGTTCATCATCGGCACCGGCAGCGTCCGGGCCGAGACGCCGCCCAGGTAGCGGAAAAGCGGTAGCTCCAGGCTGGCTGCGGCCGCCCTGGCCACCGCCAGCGACACCCCCAGGATAGAGTTGGCCCCCAGCCGGCTCTTGTTCTCCGTGCCGTCCAGTTCGATGAGCGTCTCGTCAATGCCGACCTGGTCGGTGGCGTCCCAGCCGACCAGTACCTCGCTGATCTCCTCGTTGACGGCCGTCACCGCCTGCAACACGCCTTTACCCCCGTAGCGGCTCTTGTCGCCGTCCCGTTTCTCCCAGGCTTCGTGTACCCCGGTCGAGGCCCCCGAAGGGACAATTGCCCGCTCCACAGTTCCATCCAATAAGGCGACCTCAACCTCTATCGTCGGATTGCCGCGCGAATCCAACACTTCCCGGCCGTAAATAGACTCAATGTACGTCATAAACAACTCCTTTGCTCTGTTTAGCGGTTTGCAAAACTAGCGGACAATCTCAAAATTAGTCAAACCCCTTTAGCAACAACAGGCACAGACTGAACTGAGACGATATGTGATCAGTTAACTCAATGCCAGTGCCTTTGCCCATCTTCGCTAAACGAGATATATAGCGTATCACTCACTTCATCGTAGCTGAAAACTGGATTTGTCATATCATTGCGAATTGGACTCGTTTCACGTTCCAAGTCGAGATCCACGCCGACGAGCGGCGATTCGTGAAAGAAGTTAGAGAGTTTCTCAGGAGTTGCCATACGCTTACCAGTCGAGATTATACCACAGAGAAAATTACCCAATGAAACAATTACCAATTATCCGTTCTGTCTTGCAAAGTTCCCCTCGCCCGGCTATAACTGCCAGGAGAAGGACAGCGTAAATGGACGGGAATGGGACTACCATGTTGTGGCAACGGCTTGTAGAAGAACTGGCCGACGTGTTCGACGCCCACGGCGTTTGCGCGGCCGCGGCCGCGGAAATTGCCCGTTATACACAAACGACCACCGTGGTCGGCATTAGCGACCCGGTGCGCAAACATTACGACGTCTGGATCAGCCAGGGCGACAGTCTGCTCACCCAGACACGCTGGGATAGCGACAAGGCTTCTTTTGCCTCGCTGATGGACACTGGTCGGGCCGTGCTACAACCTAAACACAACCTGGCGGCCAACGAGCTGGTCAAAAGTGAACTCTGGCAACTACCCCGCGAGACGGTCCTGGCCGTCCCACTGCCCTTCCCACCCGGCCGGCACAAGCTTACCTGGCCAGGCATCATTTGTCTGGTAGACCCGGCCGAATCGTGCCCGCTGACGTTGAACAACATCGAACCGCTGGCTATCCAGGTCACCACCTTTCTTGACCGCGCCTTTCTGCGACAGCGCTCTGACCAACAGGCTATCGAGTTCGGCATCGTTTCCGACATCAGTTACTCCATTACCTCTACCCTGCACCTGGAGGAGATCTTCCGCCAGGTAGCCGACGCCGTGCGGCGGGCGCTGGGCGCCGAATCCATTTCCATTGGCTTGACCGACGACACCAGCGGCGAAATTATCTTTGTAGATGCCCTCATGGGGCCGCTGTTCAACAACCTGCCGCCTATCCGCCTGCAGCCCGGCCAGGGCATTGCCGGCTGGGTGGCGACCAAAGGCGAGCCCCTCATCGTCAACAACGTTTACGCCGACCAACGTTTCTATTCTAAAGTAGACCATGATTCCGGCTATCAGACCCACTCGATCCTGTGCGTCCCGTTGTTGGTCGAGCAACGGGTCATTGGCGTGCTGGAAGCCATTAACAAGCAAAACGGCCACTTTGACGAAAACGACCTGCGCCTGTTGCAGGCCATCAGCGGTCCCCTGGCCGTGGCCATCGAAAACGCCCGGCTGCACGCCGACGTGCTGGCTGAAAAGCGGCGTATTGAGACTATCTTCGCCAGTATGTCTGAGGGGTTGCTGACGATCAACAAGGACGGCTGGGTGACGGCCGCCAACGACGCACTCCTCACGCTGCTGCGGGCGGAGAGCGACACCCTCTATGGCCAGCGTGTTCTCGACGTGATTCAGACTCAGCCAGCCAGCTTTGACGGCTTTTGGCAGCAGGTGCTGGAGGTGGAAGACGAATATCCGCAACTGGCCTGCGACCTGCGCCAGGATGGCGACGAGTGCGTGCCCGTCCTCATCAGCGGCACGACCACCCGGGATGCTGAGGGAGAGGTAGACGAAGTTGTTTTCGTCTTCAGCGATTTACGCCAGATCCGCGAAGTGGAGCGCATGCGCGACGACTTCTTCCACAACATCATTCACGAGCTGCGCACTCCCCTGGCTACCATCCTGATGTACGCCCGTCTGCTGCGCGAAGGCAAGGCCAGGGACGACTCGGCCAAGGCCGACCGCTTCCTGGGTGTCATCGAGAGGGAAAGTGACCGCCTGCAAAAGATGGTCCGGCAAATGCTGCAACTGGCCAAGCTGGAAGCCCGCGAAATCCAGCGTAGCTCCGAGCCGGTGAACCTGATCCCGATCTTTGACCAGATGTTACCGCCTCTGGCCGACCAGGCCACCGAAAAAGGGTTGCTTTTCAGCCGGCGCATTCAGACCAATTTGCCACCGGTCCTGGGCAATGAGGATACGCTCTACATGATCTTCAAGAACCTTATCGAGAACAGCATTAAGTTTACGCCCTCCGGCTCGGTGCGGGTGGATGCCCGGCAAGAAAACGGCCAGATCTGCATTGAAGTGAGCGACGATGGCATTGGCATCCCGGAACAGGCCATGCCCAATCTCTTTAAGCGCTTCTACCGGGCCCAGACGGCCGTCGAGCGGGGCATTGCCGGCACCGGCCTGGGCCTCTATATGGTCAAAGAAGGTATTGAAAAGCATGGCGGTACCATTGACGTAGCCAGCGCTGAGGGCAAAGGCACCACCTTCACCGTCCGCCTGCCCGTCGCCAATTTATAACTCTAACTTCATAGGGGTATTATCATGACACGCAGAATTTATCTCGATCACGGAGCTTCGACGCCGGTAGATCCGCACGTCATTGAGGCCATGTTGCCTTACTGGACAGAGCAGTACGGCAATCCCGCCTCCGTCCACACCTTCGGCCGGCAGGCCAGCGCCGGCCTGGAAAAGGCTCGCCGGACCATCGCCGGGCTGCTCAACGCCCGGCCGGACGAAATTATCTTCACCGGCTGCGGCTCAGAGAGCGACAACCTGGCCCTGCGCGGGGTGATGTGGGCGGCCAGGGCCGGCGGCCGGGGCAACCACCTGATTACCAGCGCCATTGAACACAAAGCCGTGCTGGATACAGCCGGCCAGCTCCGGGACCATTTTGGCTTTGACCTGACCATTCTGCCGGTGGACGAGAACGGCCAGGTCAGCCTGGAAGAGGTCGAGGCAGCCATCCGGCCGGACACCGTCCTGATCACCATTATGGCTGCCAACAACGAAATCGGCGCCTTCCAGCCCTTCGAGGCTATCGGCCAGATTGCCCACGAACACGGCGTGCTTTTCCACACCGATGCCATCCAGGCTGCGGCCGTCACCACCTGGGATATGGAAACCATGCCCATTGACCTGTTCAGCCTGGCCCCGCACAAGTTCTACGGTCCCAAAGGGGTGGGCGTCCTCTGCGCTCGCCAGGGGGTAGAATTGGTGGCCGCCCTCACCGGCGGCGGCCAGGAAGACGGCCGGCGGGCCGGGACGGTCAACGTTGCCTACGCCGTGGGCGCGGCCGAGGCCTTCCGCCTGGCAATGGAGCACCGGGAAGAAAACGTGGCCCACTACCAGGCGCTGACGCGGCGGCTGATTGGCGGCCTGACCGCGGCCATGCCCGGCGACTGTATTCTCACCGGCCACCCGGCCGAGCGCCTGCCCCAGAACGCCAGCTTTGCTTTCCGGCACGTCAATGGCAACGACCTGCTCATTCACCTGGACATGGCCGGCATTGCCGCCAGCAGCGGCTCGGCCTGCAAGACCGGCGACCCCAAGCCGTCGGCCATCCTGGAGGCTCTGGGACTAAGCCCCGAGTGGACCAAAGGCGGCCTGCGCCTGACCGTCGGCCGGCAGAACAGCCTGGAAGATATTGACTACGTTATCGAAGTTGTGCCCGGCATTGTCAACACGGTTAAGCAGTTCAGTCTACAGTTTGCGTAAGAGTAGTTATTGGTTATCGCTTGAGCGCCAATAACCAATAACCAATCACTATATGAACAGTTATCGAAACAAAAATATTCGTGTTGTCGTAGCCATGAGCGGCGGAGTGGATAGCTCCGTGGCCGCCGCCTTGCTGCTGGAGCAGGGCTACGAAGTCGTAGGGATGATGATGCGGCTGTGGAGCGAGCCCGGCCGGGGTCCGGCCGCACCGCTCAACCGCTGCTGCACGCCGGACCAGATGGCCGACGCCCGCCGCGTGGCCGACGTGCTGGACATTCCCTTCTACGTCGTGGACGTGCAGGACTACTTCCGCAAAACGGTCGTCCAGTTCTTCATAGACGAGCACGCCCTGGGGCGGACTCCCAATCCCTGTATTGCCTGCAACCGGGAAATCCGCTTTACCTATCTGCTGGAACGGGCGCTGGCCCTGGAAGCCAATTACCTGGCCACCGGCCATTACGCCCGTGTCCGCCGCACCGGCGACAGCTTCCAATTGCTCAAGGCTGTGGACGAGGCCAAGGACCAGTCCTACGTCCTCCACGTCCTGGGCCAGCAGGAACTGGCCCACGTGCTCTTCCCGGTGGGCGACTATAGTAAGGACGAGGTGCGCCGGATGGCGGCCCGCTTTGGCCTGCCGGTCGCCCAAAAGAGCGAAAGCATGGACCTCTGTTTCCTGGGCGACGGTGACTACCGCCGCTTCTTGCACGAGTACGCGCCGGAGATCGGCCGGCCCGGCCCCATCCTGACCACCGCCGGCCGGGAAATCGGCCGCCACGAAGGGTTGCCCGCCTACACCATCGGCCAGCGCAAGGGGCTGGGCATCGCCCTGGGCGAACCGGTCTTTGTCCTGCGCAAGGACGCCGCCCGCAATGCCCTCATCGTCGGCCTGCGGGAAGAATTGGGGAGCCGGAAACTGGTCGTTCGCGACGTAAATTGGATGGCCGGCCAGGGCCCGGCCGGCCCCATTCGAGCCGAGGTCAAAATTCGCTATAGGGCCCGGCCGGTGATGGCCACCGTGACGGCCACCGGGGAGAGCCAGGCCCAGGTCTGCTTTGACGAGCCGGTCTTTGGGGTTACCGCCGGCCAGGGCGCAGTTTTCTTCGACGACGAGGTCTGCCTGGGCGGTGGCATTATTGCCGACGAGAGTGAGGAAAGGGGGTGAACAGCATCGCCTCCGGCCTGGTGCTGGGCTTCTTCCTGGCCACGGCCTACGGCGCCGGCTTCCACGTCCTCATGGGTGGCCCGGCCCGGCGCATCCTCCTCTACGTCCTGGCTGCCTGGCTTGGTTTTACGCTAGGCCACTTCCTGGGCGACCTGCTGAATATTGAGCTGTTTAAGCTGGGCGCCGTCCACCTGTTTAGCGCCAGCCTGGGAGCCTGGATTGCTCTGGTAGCCAGCCGGTGGCTGGGTAAAAACGAGGAGGGGTGATTGTACAACAGGGGTAACAGTGTTATACTTACCCATTGAAGTGAAGAGCCTATCCCCAAGGGCAGGTTAAAATGAACGTAGAAGCCATCGCAGAAGCACAAAGAAAAAGGGTTGTTCCAACACGATACGTCATCATCGGCGCTGTGGCCGTTCTGGCCCTGGCCGTTTTGCTGATCTGGGGCATTGTCTGGCTGGCTCAATCTTTTCCGGCCGAAATCGAAACAGTCCGTGATATTTTCATTATTGCCCTGGCTTTAGAATCTTGTCTGTTTGGTATTGTCATCTTATTGTTGCTCATCATGGTCATCCGCCTGGTGAACATGCTCGAATTTGAAATTAAACCAATCCTGGAGCAGACGAATGAAACCATTGGCGCCGTTCGCGGCACAACCAGGTTTGTCAGCCAGAATGTGGTTACACCGGTAGTAACTGTTACCAGTTACGCGGCCGCCGTCCGGCGCGGTTTACAAGTGCTGTTCGGCGACCCACGAAAGAATTTGCCCGATTAAGAGCTAGGGCTAGAGTTTACCCTCTAACTCTAGCTCTAGCTCCAGACATGATATTTCCGAAAAAAGGAGTTAATAAAATGAGCGAGAATAACAGTAGCGACATTGGCGCCTTCCTGGCGGGATTTGTTATTGGGGGTCTGGTTGGAGCAGCCACGGCTTTGATTCTGGCCCCGCAGTCCGGCGAAGAAACACGCGCCCAGATCACGGCCAAAGGCCAGGAAATACGCCGGATAGGCGAAGAACGGGTCAACGAATACCGTGAGATGGCCGGCCAGGCGGTTGACGATGCCCGTTCACGAGTCCAGGATACCACCAGCCAGGTTCAGGAACGGGCCCGCATTGTCCTGGATGAAGGAAAGAGCAAGGTCAACGAAGCCATTGAGAAAGGAAAGGACCGCGTTGCCCAGATCAAAGGTGACGTCAGTGACGAAACAACGCCAGCAGCCTAAAGGGTTTGCCAGACCAATTTCTCATCACTCTTTTTACGACAACCCAACCTGACATCTGAAGCAGGCGCTCCGCGACAATGGAACGCCTGTTTTTTTGCCACGGTTTATGACCAAGGTTGCCCCTGTTACCCTATCGCAACTCCTCCAGGCGCTGCCGGGCGGCTCCTCTGGACCGGCCGGTGTCCGGGTGCGGAAGGCGCATGAGTTTGCCCGCCAGGCTCACGGGGATCGCCGCCGTGAATCCCACGAATTGTACGTCGAGCATGACCTGGCGGTGGCGCACATCATCTGCGAGTTGGGTATGGACACCGGCAGTATCGTGGCTGGCCTGCTGCACGACATCCTCCTCCCCCACACCAACCAGAACGAGGAAACCGTTCGCCGGGAGTTTGGACCGGAGATCGCTTCTCTGGTTGGCGGCCTGAGTAAGCTCACCCCCTACACCGAGAAACACGGCGCCGATCGGGACGACCGGGTTCTGGAGGCCATCCGGCAGGCGCTGTTGACGATCATCGAAGGTGATGCGCGGGTCATTCTCATTCACCTGGTAGATAGCCTGCAGGACCTGCGCAAGGCCGGCGACCTGGGCTTGGAAAAACGAAAGCAGATTGCCCGCGAGGCCCGCGACATTTACGCCCCCCTGGCCAACCGGCTGGGCGTCTGGTCGCTCAAGTGGGAGCTGGAAGACCTGGCCTTCCGCTACCTGGAACCGGACCAGTACCGCCTGATTGCCAGCCAGATTGCCGAGCGGCGCGCCGAGCGCAACCGGCGCATCAGCGAAGCCGCCAAAAAGCTGGAGCGCAAGCTGAACGAATATGGCCTGGAGGCCGAGGTGACCGGCCGGCCCAAACACATGTACTCTATCTACCGCAAAATGCAAAGCAAGGGCGTGGACTTTGACCACATTTATGACATTCGGGCGCTGCGCGTCATCCTGGAAAAGGACGACCCAAACCTTTGTTACCAGGCGCTGGGGATTGTCCACAACCTGTGGCAGCCCATCCCCCAGGAATTTGACGATTACATTGCCCGGTCCAAGTCCAACGGTTACCAGTCCCTCCACACGGCGGTCATAGACGAAAACGGCCAGACGCTGGAAGTGCAGATCCGCACCCGTAAGATGCACGAAGAAGCCGAGCGCGGCATTGCCTCGCACTGGGCCTACAAAGAGGGCGGCCGCCACAGCGCCGAGCTGGCCCAGCGCATTAACGCCTTGCGCCAATTGCTCAATAGCGTCCGCGAAGCCGACGGTATTCCGGTGGACGAAGAGATTTTCAAAAATGAAGTCCTGGGCGAGCGCATTTACGTCTTTACCCCTCGGGGAGACGTCGTCGAGCTGCCGGCCGGTTCGACGCCCATTGACTTTGCCTATGCCATCCACACCGAGGTCGGCCACCGCTGCCGGGGAGCGCGGGTCAACGGCAAAATGGTCAGCCTGGACTACAAGCTAAAGTCTGGGGAAAAGATAGACATCATCACCGCCAGCCGGGGCGGCCCCAGTCGCGATTGGATGAACGAGAGCCTGGGCTACACCGGCAGCGCCCGCACCCGCAGCAAAATCCGGGCCTGGTTCCGGCAACAAGAGCGGGAGAAGAATATCCAGCAGGGGCGTGAGGTGGTCAACCGCGAATTAAAACGGCTGGGCGTGGCCGACGTCTATACCGTCGAAGATATTGCCGAAGCCCTCCGGTACAACGACGTGGAACAATTCCTGGCCAAGGTTGGTTTTGGCGACATCCAGAGCACCCAGATTGGCGGAGCTATTGCGGCCCTGCAACAAAAGCTGCGCCCGGACGACGAACTACGGCCGCTGCTGCAAACCCAACCCGGCCAAAAAAGGCTCACCGTGCGCGGCCTCAGCGGCCTGCACACCAAGATGGCCCGCTGCTGCAACCCAATTCCGCCGGAACCGATCATGGGCTACATCACCCGGGGGCGCGGCGTCACCATCCACCGCAAGGACTGCCTGCAACTCCTGGCCACCAACGAGCCGGAGCGGTGGATTGAGGTCGAGTGGGGTATGGAGCAGGAAACGTATCCCATCCCCATTGTCGTCAAGGCTTACCGCCGGCCGGGGCTGATGGAGGACATCGCCAATATTCTCAAGGGCGAACACGTCAACCTGTCAGCCACCAAAACGACCACGGCCAACAGCATCACCAACGTTTACCTGCTGGTTGAGGTCTCCAGCCTGGACCAGCTCAACTGGATTTTGCGCAAGTTCGAGAAGCTCAATAACGTCATCGAGGCCCGCCGCCAGCGCTGGGCCGACTAGGAGAGATTGGAGATTGGAGATTAGAGATTGGTCAATCCCCAATCTCCTATCTCTAATCTCTAATCTCCTTTTTCTACACCCATCTCGTCCAGCCGCACCCGGCGAGTCTCTTCCCCCTGGCCAATCGTCAGCAGCCAGCTCTGGAGGTCAAAGTGAAACGGCCGGTTCCCATCCGGGAAAGCCAGCTCCCCCCATACGGCCGTCTCGCTCCGGCCGTGCAACCGGAGTTTAGCCTCGTGCCAGCGGCACCAATAGACAAGAGGTCTCAATTCCTTCCCTGTAAAAGAGATTGGAGATTGGTAATGATCTCTAATCTCCAATCTCTATTTATACT
>JAKEFB010000161.1 GCA_022616275.1 Chloroflexota bacterium | reverse complement strand
GACCAGGGCGGCCCGCTGACGGCCTTTGGGCTGACCCTCCTGGCCGGTGTCCTGTTCATCACCATGCTGCGCCAGCGGGATAGCCTGGAGGGCCAGTCGTTTTACATCGCCCTGTTCATGCTCCTGGGCAACTTCTTCGCCTACCTGTTCCTTTTCCTCCTGGGCGAAATCATCGGGGTGATCACGGTCCTGTACGTTGGGACGCTGCTGCTGAATTTCATCTACGTCGCTATGGTCTACCGGAAGTGCCGGGCGCTGGGCATCAATCCCTGGCTGAACTTTTAGCCGTCGCCAGGGCGGCCCGGGCCAGTTCCAGCTCGTAGACGGCTTGCAGTTGCTCAAAAATTTGGACAGCCTGGGCCAGGTGAGTGATTCTGGCCGGGTGGTCATTTCCCAGACGGCGGCCCAGCTCGTAATGAGCCCGGCCGGCCTCATACGGCTGGCCAACGTGTTCGGCGCAGGCCAGGCTCTTGTTCCAGGTCGAGAGGGCCTCCTGCCGCCGGCCGGCCAGCCAGTTGTACCAGCCCTGGTAGAACCAGGCGCCAGCCTCGGTTGCCGGGAAGCGTTTGCCGTGGGCCCGGAGGACCTGGCCGGCCCGGCGGGCGGCGGCCTTCATTTCCTGGACCGTCTTTTCGTCGCCGGCCGCCTGGGCCCGTTCCCAGAGAACGAGGAACGTCTCGGCCGCGCCGGCGCTGCCGGATAGGGTGCTAAAGGCCAGGGGAGGGTTGGGGACGGCTTCTTGCTGTTTGCGAGCCAGGGCCAGGGCCTGGTCCGGGTCGCCGTAGCGCAGGTAAGCCAGGGCCAGCCCGCCCAGGCGGTTGGACCCCAGGATGGCGTCGTCAGACTCGTCGGGCGTGGCCAGGCTGGCTTCCAATAAATGGATGGCCTCAGCCTGCCGTCCCAGGAGCAATAAATTGTATCCCCGGCCGTATAAGCCCCAGGCAATGCCCTGCTGGTTGCCTTCTTCCTGGGCCTGCTGGTAAATCTCCTCCCACGCGCTGGCGCTGCGGACAAAATGGCTTTGCAGGTGAAAACCCATGGCCAGCGAAGCCCGGAGCGTAGACAGGCGGCGGCCGTCGCCCATCCGCGCGGCGACTTCGACACCTCTTTGTAGCGCTTCCTCAGCCGTGGACCACTGGCCCAACCCTTCGTAGTAAACGCCCTGGATGAGGAGCACAAAGGCGCGAACGTCGTCTTTGCCGGCCGCTTCCATCGCCTCCCAGGCCAGCCGGAGATAGAGACGGGCCAGTGAATGAAGCGGGATAAAGCCGGCAATCAGGACCAGGCTGCCGTAAACGTAGCCTTTGACGGCGGTGTTGCCCACGCTCTCGGCCAGGTTGAGCCGGCGGAGAATATCCCACAAAAAGAGGGCTTGCTCCTGGGTAAAGTAAAAGATTTGTTGGGCGGCGTCAATGAGGGCCAGTTCCTCGACGGCCGGCTGGCCGGCCAGGGGGGCGGCGTCTACCAGCCTGGCCGCCATAAGCCGGTGGGCAAGCTGACGGAAAAGCTCTTTGAGCAGGCCGGCTACCTTCCCGGCGGTTGATTCCGGGAGCGGTTGTCCCAGGAGGGTCAGGGCGTTGGCGTAATGGCGCCGGGTCTCATTTAACTGGCCCATCCGGCCGTAAGCCAGGCCCAACATCCGTTCCCACCGCGCCCGGCGCAGGGTAGCAGCGCCACCCCGGACAGCGCCTCGTACCGGCAACAGCATCTGCCCGTCCCCGGCCGTGCTGGCCTGATGGAAACGCTCCGGTTCCCGTTCGGCCAGCGCCAGGGCCTCAGAGAAAAAGGTGCTGGCCTCCCGGTTGGCATAACGGTGGCTGGCCTGCTCGCCGGCCAGTTCCAGGTAATGCCAGCGCTTGACGACGTTGTCTGTTTGTCGCCAGTGGTGGGCCAGTAACGGGTAAAAAGGGGCCAGATCATTGGCGTGGTTGCGCTCGTACCATTCGGCCACGGCCTGGTGTAATTGAGCCCGTTGGGCAGAGGCCAGCAAGCTATAGGTGGCCTCCTGGGTAATGGCGTGCTTGAAGCTGTAGGCTTTCTCCGGTCCCGGCGCTTCCGGCAACACAACCTCCAACCGTTCGAGCACGTCCAGGTAGGTTTGCAATTGGGGCCTGTCGCCGACAATAGGGTGGACATCTTGCAAGGCACGGAAGGGGAACTGCCGGCCGATGACGCTGGCTACCTTCAAAGCCAGTTGTTGCTCCGGCGACAGCAGGTCAATGCGACTGGTGATGACGGCCTGAATGGTGTCAGGGGAACGCAAGCCGTCCAGGCCGGCGCTGGAAGCCAGGTGGCAGCGGCCGTCGCGAATCGTAATGAGGCCGCTATCCCGCAGGGCACAGGCCAGCTCTTCACTAAAGAAGGGGTGGCCTTCAGCCTTCTGGTGAATCAGTTGGGCGACCGGCGGGGGCAGATCGGTTACGCCCAGGCGCTGGCAGACGAGCGTTTCGATGTCGGCCGCGTCCATCGCCTCCAGCCGCAGGTGGTGGGCCCCGGCCACGCCCAGCAGCGTGGTGTACTCGGCCGGCAGGGGGTCCGGCAAGGGGCGAGTAACGACGACGAACAGGAGCGGCCGTACTTCCCGGCTCACCTGGTGGGCCATGGCCCAGGAGGCCGATTCCAGCCAGTAAACGTCCTCTAAAATCACGAGGAGGGGGACAGCGCGAGTAACGGCATTCAAGATGGCGACGAGTAACTTATGCGTGTTGTCACGGCGGACTTCATCCACCATCTGAATAGTCACGTCATTGTCCGGCAGGTTGAGTGGCAAGACCGCTTTGAGGAGGGGGGCCAGATGTACCAGTTCGGGCGTTAGACTTTCAAGCCAGGCTAAAACACGCTCTTGCTGGGCGGCCGACAAGGAGCCGGCGCTCGGCCGCCAACCGGCGTGCAGGCGATCCAGGGCTATGTCCAGGTGGAAAAGCTGGCTAAAGACGGCGCCCCAGGCGTAGTAGGGGGTATACCGCTCCACGGCCTCGGCCACGCCTAGCAAGGTGGTGACGTTCTCCGCCCGGGCTCGCCGGTAAAGCTCGTCTACCAGGCACGACTTGCCCATGCCGGCCTCACCTTCCAGAACAACAATCGTGCTCTCCTGGCCACTTTTTAAGGCCAACAGCCGGTCGTTCAAAATAGCCCGTTC
>JAKEFB010000160.1 GCA_022616275.1 Chloroflexota bacterium | reverse complement strand
GGCCAGGTGTTGGGGGACGGCGGCGTCCACCTGTTGGCGAATCGTTTCCAGGTGGTTCAGTAGCTCGTTGACCTTGCCCACCTGGGTCGTAGCCGTGGCCAGGGCCGTGGCGGCCAGTTGCCGGGCGGCGGCCTGGGCCTGGGCGGCCAGCAGATAGTGACGCGCTTGCTGGTAAGAGCGGGCGGCGGCCAGGCCGTCCCGGACCTGAACGATTTGCCGATCTACTTCCGGCCCAATTTTGACGTCCTCGGCGTCGCGCAGAGCAATGATCTTGTCCAGCTCGGCCGTGGCCAGGGTAATGGCTTCGTCGAGGGTGTTGGCCGCCACGGTAACCTCTTCCAGGCGGCCGGTTAGAGCCATCAGCCGTTGATTGGCCTGGGCCAGGCTGGCGCCAGCTTCAGCCAGGGCCAGCCCGGCGGCCTCCAGTTGCTGCTCGTCCAGGCTATTTAAGCGCTGGCAGCGGGGTAGGGTTTCGCGCCGCACGGCAGCCAACATCTGGCCGGCCTCGTCCAGGGCGCCGGCCAGGTCGTTCCAGTTTGTTTCCGGGTAAGTGGCCAGCGCTTGCCAGGCCGGCCGGCCCTTCGCGGTCTGGTACGCCTCCAGCCGGGCTAACTCTTCTTCCAGCCGGGCCAGGGCGGCGGCGTTTTGTTCGTGGAGCTGCTGCCAGGCCCGGGCCTCGGCCAGGGCGGCTTTGCTGTCCAGCTCAAAATCCTCCAGCAGAGCGGCGGCCTGGGGGTAATCGTTCTGGCTGAAGTGGGTCTTGATGGCGTTCAAATCGCTGGCTATTTCATCTTCCAGGGCCGGCAGCCGGGACGGCCGGTAGCCGCGGCCGGTAATGGCCCGCAGTTCCTCGCGGCGCGCTTCGTGGCTGGCCATCACGCCAAAAAGCCGGTTGACCACGTCCAGCCCTGCGCTGGCCTCGTCGGCTTTTTCCCAGGCGTCCACGTAGCGAGCGGCGTCCAGGTCGCTCCTGGCTTCGGCCAGCCGGCCGTCAACGCCACCGAAGAGTTGCTGGACGGTCAGAAAAAAGTTGGCCGGGAACTGGCCGGCCGCGGTCTGGTACTTGGCCTCGGCCGCGGCCACCCGGGCCGGCGCTTGCGTTTCCGCCTCGACCAGCCGGACGACGAACTGCTTGACGTTGTCCACGTAATCCAGGACACCGGTCAGTTCCAGGTCGCTGGGGTGGGCGACCGCCAGTGACACAGCCAGGGGTTTGCGGGCGGCGCGGCGGAGGGCGGCCACCGGCTCGGCCAGCTCTGGCGCTTCAGCCGCTTCGGCCGGACCAAAGGGCGGCAACAACAGGTCGCGTAATTCCTGGTCGGCCAGGTGGTGGCTGCGGGGCTGGGTGCCGACCAGCTCCAGGTATACCAATTCCAGTTGGTGGACCTGCTCGGTCAGGGTATTGCCCTGCAGCGTGACTAATTGTTGGCGCTGGTCGGAAGCCCGCTGCAAGGCCATCTGGGCCAGGCGGATCTGGCGGCCGGCCTCGTTGGCCAGTTTCTCATACTCTCCGCCGCCGTAGAAGAGAAAGAGCCGGTATAGCAACGTGTCTTCGGGGGCGGGCGCTTTGATGAGCTGGTCGAAGACGGCCAGCAGATGGGCCAGGCGGCGCAGCAAACGCCGTTGCTGCCGGGCCAGCCGCCATTGGGTCCGGTAATGACCCAGGGTTGCCCCAATTTTGTCCCGACGCCGGTTCAGGGCCACGGCCGCTCCCCCAACGGCCAGAACGATGGCGGCGCCGGCAAAAATGGTGGGCCAGGGGCTGTAGGGGAAGGCCAGCGGGTAGGCGACCTCCAGCCCTTCGACAAAAGCGGCCGTCGGGTCCTCGCGCCGCAAATGCTCATAAATGACGTTTTTGACCGGCTCGGCGCTCTGATCCAGTGAGGTACCAAACAGCTCTTCACCAAAGGTAACGGTGATACCGACCTGGGGGGTGGCGTTGATGGTGGCTTCCAGGGCCAGCGTGTCGGGGTCGAAGTTGTCTATGGTGCGGTCGGGGCTGATGAGCCCGGCATCCACTTCGACGGCGTCGAGGTGGTCAAACCAGTCGTTTTCGCTCGACGGCCGGAAGTCGGTCAGATAAATGAAGATGTCAATGCCCTTGTCCTGCCAGGGCTGGGCGGCGGCGCAAATGGCGTCTACGTCTACCCGGTGGCGGGTGTCCAGCCGGACGAACGTGCCGTTGGCGCAGGTCTGGCGCGTCTGGGCCTGCCCGGCCGGGGCGGCGGCCAGGGCCAGCAGGAAAAGAACAAGGACAAACAGGAGTTTAGGTAGCTTTCGGGACAAGGTGGTTTCAATATAATGCCGGTTGGGGGGGATGTCAAGGATGCGGCGGCCGTGGCTCGCGGCGGTGTAAAGACACAAAGGTAGTAGGAAATCAGTACCGCCTTCCTTGAAGGATTTTTGCTCCCTGACTGCCAGGTGGCATAATGGAGCATTCTGAGGCGTGCCTATCCTGATGCGCCCTTTATTCCCCACAGTTCAGGGAGGTTAAGAAGATGCGTTTTCGACGAGTGACGGCGATAGGGCTGGTTGTCGCCCTGTTGGTTTTGGGAGTTGTTTTGTTGGGCCGGACAGGGGAGCTGGGGCCAGAATCGGCCGCCCGGCAGGAGGGACTGGTGCAGTTGCTCGCCCCAGGACGGGCGGTGGCCGACTTTTCTGACGACCCTGATTTCCCGCTCTTTGCCGAGGGGGTGATTGACGAGCAGACGTACCTAATGCTGCGGGATGAGCAGGTGGCCCAGTTGCACGGCATCCCCCACACCTTTGCCTACAACGCTCGGACGCTGGCTATTCAACAAATGGAACAGCAGGAGGCGGCGCTGCGCGGCGCGGAGCTACTAATGCCCACCTGGGTAGAAATGGGTCCGGCTCCAATTCCCAACGGCCAGACGACGAGCGTTTCGACGCCGGTCAGCGGCCGGACGATTGCCATTGCCATTCACCCGACCGACCCGGACATCGTCTACGTGGGGACGGCCCAGGGTGGGCTGTATCGCACGCTGGATGGGGGAACGACCTGGACGCAGTTGATGGACAACGCACTGTCGCTGGCTATCGGCGCGGTGGCCATTGCCCCCTCCAATCCCAGCACCGTCTTCGTCGGCACGGGCGAGTCCCACAGCTCGTGTGACAGCTTCTTCGGCGTGGGCGTTTATCGCATTACCAACGCCGACACCAGCCCGCTGGTGGAAGGTCCTTTTAACCTGGATGGCGGCGCTAACGACGTCTTCACCGGCCGGGCCATCAGCCGCATCCTGGTCCATCCGGCCGACGCCAACACCATTTTTGTCGGTTCCTATTCCGGCATTGGCGGGATTGGTTGCGCCGCGCCGGTCGCGCCGCCCAGCGCCGGCCTCTTCCGCTCGACCAACGCCCTGAGCGGCTCGCCAACCTTCAGCAAGCTGACGGTGGCGACCGACAACGGCGGCAACAACCGGGTGACGGACATGATTTTTGAGCCGGGCACCCCGGCGACGATGCTGGTCGGCATACGGGCGTTCACCGGCCCCAGCGGCGGCGGCATTTACCGGACGACCAACGCCCTGGACCCCTCACCCACCTTTAGCAAGACGCTGGACGTGAATGATACCCGGATCGAGTTCGCCATCAACAAGGTCGGGGCCACGGTGACGGTTATTGCCGCCACCGGCGAATCGAGCGGCACGCTGCGCCGCTCGACGGATGGCGGCGTCACCTGGCCAGCGACGCTCCCCAGCGCCACCGGCTTTTGCGGCGGCCAGTGCTGGTACGACATTGGCCTGGCCATGGACCCGGCCAACGCCAACGTCATCTACGTTGGCGGCGCATCCAATAGTGGGGCCGCCCGCGTCCTGGCCAAGACGACGAACGGCTCGACCTTTACCGACATTGACACCGGCCTGCACGCCGATACCCACGCCATCGTTCTGGCTCCGTCCAACGCCAATATCCTTTACGTTGGTAGCGACGGCGGTATCTGGCGCTCGACTAACGCTGGGGGTAACTTTACCAGCCTGAACAACAGCCAGTTCAGCGCTACCCAGTTCCAGAGCGTGGCCCTGCACCCGGTCCACCCGACGTTTATGATTGGCGGGACGCAGGACAACGGGACCGAGTGCCTGGGGGTGTGTGGGAGCAACGTGGACCCCAACGCCTGGATTCGGGCCGACTTTGGCGACGGCGGCTTTGCCCTGATTGACCAGAACGCCACCAATACAACCCTGGTGACGATGTACCATACCTACTTTAACATCCAGGGGGCGATGGGATACGCCAAGGTGACGGCCACGGCCAGCGCCCAGGACAACGGCTGGACGCTGTATGGCTGCGGTTTTGCCGGCTCGATTCCCAACGGCTTTGACTGCACCGACCTGGTGAACTTCTACGCGCCAATGGCCTTGGGGCCGGGCAACCCGAATACCGCTTACTTTGGCAGCAACGTCCTCTATCGCTCGGCCAACGGCGGGGTGACGATGTCGGTGGTCAGCCAGGACCCCTTTGACGCCGCGGCCGGGGCCAACGGCCGGGTCAGCGCCATCGGCATCTCACCGCAAAACGACAGCGTGCGTATTGTTGGGCTGCGCAACGGCAAGGTCTTTGCCACGACGACCGGCTCGACCACGCTGGCCAACGTGACGCCGGCCGGCGCGCCGGCCGCCTACGTGGGGCGGGTGGTCATTGACCCCAATGACAGCAACACGGCCTACATTGCCTACGCCGGCTTTGGCGTGCCGGCCGGTCAGCACGTCTGGAAGACGACGAACCTGGCCGGCGGCGCGGGGACGTGGGTCGCGGCCGGTTCCGGTATCCCCGACGTGCCGATCAGCGCCTTCGTGGTGGACCCGGCCGACGCCAACATCCTCTACGCCGGTACGGACATTGGCGTGTACCAGTCTACCAACGGCGGGACGAGTTGGGCGCCCTATGGCACGGGATTGCCCCGGGTGGCGGTGTTCGACATGGCCATCCACAACGGGGCGCGCAAGCTGCGCATTGCCACGCACGGCCGGGGCATCTGGGAGATTGACCTGGGCAACGCGGCGCCGAATATCAACCAGCTTAGCAAGACGGCCGCAGCCGGCGGCCCGCTGGTCCCCAGCGTGACCCTGACCTACACTGTCCAGGTGGTCAATAGCGGTGGCCTGACCGGCACGGCGGTGGTGACGGATACTTTCCCGGCCGGTCTCAGCAGCCCGACCTGTGTGGGTTACGACGCGGCGGCCGGCTACAACAACACCGGCGACCTGCAAGATACGGTGGACATCCCCGGCTTTGACCAGGCGACGTACGTCTGCACCACCCAGGTGGATAGCCCGGTCCTGGATGTATCCACTACCGTCACCCCGACGACGGTGGACGCCGGCGAGACGGTCACTTACACCATTGTCGTCACGAATGTGGGCAATGTGGACCTGACCGGCGTGACGGTTGCTGATCCTGACATCCCGGCCGGCAATTGTGATACGAACCCGACCACGCCTTTCACGCTGGTATCAGGAGAAGTGAAGACCTTCGTCTGCCCAGTGGTGGCCGACAGCAGCGTGACCAATACGACGACGGCCACAGGGATGATGACGATCACCAATACGGCGACAGTCTCGGGCACGTCGGCCATCCTGGTGGACTCGGCCGTGGTGGACGTGACGGCCACGGCGACCGACCAGGCTTCGGTGACGGTGAGCGGCTCGACCGTTTATCTGCCGCTGATCAGGCGAGAGGGGGCCGCGGCTGTGCCGTGGTAAGGGGTTTTGACGCAAAGGCGCAGACTTTGGCAAGGCCAAAGTTCGCGCAAAGAAAAATATTACTCTTTGCGTCTTTGCGTCTTTGCGTCCTGGCGTTGAATTAGATGAGGCCGAGGGATTGGGCGCGGAGGACGGCCTGGGTGCGGTCACGGGCGCCGGTTTTTTGCAGGATGTTGGTGACGTAGTTTTTGACGGTGCCTTCGGCCAGGTGTAGCCGGGCCGCAATTTCCGGGTTGCTCAAGCCCTGGGCAATCAGTTGCAGCACTTCCTGCTCCCGGTCGGACAGCGGCTCGGACAGGGGCTCGCCGGCCGGTTGGGGTGGGGAGACCAGGCGGGCGAATTCGCCCAGGACTTTTTGGGCCACCGAGGGGCCGATGAGCGCGCCGCCGGCGGCCACGGTGCGGACGGCCGTGGCCAACTCCTGGCCGGAAACGTCCTTCAAGAGGTAGCCCAGCGCCCCAGCCCGCAGCCCCTCAAAGACGTAGGCGTCGTCGTCGAAGGTGGTCAAAATTAAGACCCGGGCCTGGGGCCACTGTTTCCGCAAGCGCCGGGTGGCTTCTACCCCATCCATTTCCGGCATGCGAATGTCCATCAAGACCACGTCCGGCCGTAACCGGGCGTAGGCGCCGAGGGCGGCCGCGCCGTTGTCGGCTTCGCCGGCCACGACGATGTCGCTCTCCAGCTCCAGCAGGGTGCGCAGCCCCTCGCGCATCAGCCGTTGATCGTCTACGATGAGAACACGAATTGATTCTGCCATTAGCTATTTTAGATTTTAGATTTTAGATTTTGGATTGGGGTGGGATCCAAAATCTCCTCGGGCAGAGGGAGTTGGAAGCGCAATTGGGTGCCGCCGCCGGGACGGGGTTCGAGGATCATCTGCCCGCCGAGTTGGCCGGCCCGCTCGCGCAGCCCCTGGAGGCCGAAGCGGCCGTCGGGTGTTTCTGGCGGGAGGCCCTGGCCGTCGTCGGCGACCGTGAGCAGGATAGTTCCATTGTCTAATTGGATCTCCAGCCAGGCCTGGCTGGCGGCGGCGTGGCGCTGGATATTGGTCAACGATTCCTGGACAGCCCGGTAGAGAGCCAGCCGGTGGGCCAGGGGCAGGGGCGGGAAGTCGGCCGGCAGGGCCAGGTACACGGGCAGGCCGGTAGCCACCTGGAAGGTGTGGGCCAGGGCGGCGACGGTGTCGTCGAATGGCTCCAGGGATGGTCCGGGGTCGCCGGCGGCCGGGGCCGGCGAAGTGGCGCGCAGGGCGGCCACGGCCTGGCGCAGCTCGGCCAGGGCTTCTTTCAACTGGTCGCGCATGGTCCCGACCATGCGGGCGGCCCGCTCCGGGTCGGTGGGAATGAGACGCTGGGCGCCTTCAAGTTGGACGACGGCGACCGTTAGCCGGTGGCCGAGGGCGTCGTGCATGTCGCGAGCCAGGCGGTTGCGCTCCTTGGCCACAGCCAGTTGTTGGGCTTGGGAAGCGTACTCCTGCAATTGGCGGTGGGCTTCCTGTAACTCAGCCAACAACCGGTCGCTGCGCCGGCGGGCGGCGTCGGCCTGGCGCAGGGCCGCGCCAAACGTGCCAAAGAAGACGTAGCCCCCGGCTGGAGGTAGCAGGCCGGACAACTGCTCCCAGCCCTGGGTATAAATGCCGCCGAAAGCAGTAGCCAGGAAGAAGCCAGTAATCCAGATAATGGCCACGGGCGTGCTCAAAAACAACATGGATTGGGCGCTGAGGACGAAAAATAAAACAGTAGGTGAAAAATTCACATACACACTCCTGGGATAGAATAGGAGGCAAGTCAATGCCCAGCTAAACCAGGAAAAGTGACAACGTGGCGAACCTT
>JAKEFB010000159.1 GCA_022616275.1 Chloroflexota bacterium | reverse complement strand
TCAATGCCACGTTTCGCCAACGATTGGCTTGGTTGGCCCGCCGCAGCCGCAATCTGGCCCGTCAGCCCGAAACCTTGCAAGCTGGTATGTTTATTGTCGGTTGTATCTATAACTTTTGTACCTATCACGACAGCCTTCGGGTCGCTTTCTATCTGGCTAAGGGCGGTCAACACTGGTTACAGCGTACCCCAGCCATTGCTGCTGGTTTGACCGACCATCGCTGGACAACTGAAGAACTGTTCACTTTCAAGGTGCCGCCGCCACGTTGGTCACCTCCCATACGTCGGGGGCGCCCTTCTCAGCAAACTTTACAACTGGTTGAACAATGGTGTTACTAACCACGATTTAATGCAGAGCTACCGCCTGGAAAAGCTGTTAATTTTTAACCTGAATTGACCACTGTTCGTTCCCCCTGCTGTCAACTCAAACGGGCCTGCCCCAATTTCTCCAGCCGGTCAACCATCACTCGTTCGAGATCAACCGGGTAGATGACGCCGTGGGTCCGGGCCAGGAGAGGCGCCAACTCCTGGTAGAAACGGACGATGACGAGGGCAGCCTGAAGCATTGCCCCCGGCTCTGGCGGACAAAAGGTCGCCTGTAAAGCAGACAATTGCTCAACCGGGAGCGCTTGCTCCACCTTTTCATAGCCTTCTGCCTCCGCTGAGAAGTTGTGTCGCAGACGGGCCAGGTTGACACAGTCGAGACGAAGGATCTCAAGCTGGCCGTAGGCCCACCAGGGCTGTCCCCGGCCCAATGCGGTCATAAAGTGGGACAGGTCATGCCAGAACCAGTAGACCAGGCGATGTAATGTCTCGATCTGCTCAACCTGAGCAACTTCGGGCCAGGGAAAAACCGCGCCCGCCAGGAGACCTTTCTTATCCAGCAACACCCGGTGAGGTCCGGCGTGAATATGCTGGAACTGGCTTTCGCGGCCACAGGCCAGTTCACCTTCGGTGCCATCGGCAAGAATGAAGAACAAGGTCACCGCCGACCCAAAGTCTTCCAGGAAGACCGGCTCGCCTAGCCGCCGGATAAAAGCCTCTCGCCCGGCCAGGAACGCTTCGTAAGCCGCATCGGTCGTAATCAGGCCGAGATCCACATCGGGGTAGGCATCGGCCGTGCCCCTGGCATATGAACCGCCGAGGAAAGCGGCCACCACCCGCTCATCGGCCTGGCAGGCGGCGACAAAGCGGTCAATGACGACCTGGTGGTGATGAGGTCTCTGTATTTCTGGCTCATTCACTATCCTATTTCTCCCTCTAAAGCAATGTTGGAACAAAAGTGTTTTTGGTTTAGCTGTCAGCGTTAAGCTGCGGTACTCGAGTTCGGGCCAGGATTTCCAGGCGTTTCACCGCCTCCGAAAGCGGCGGAAGCGCCTTGATTTCCTGCTGAGATTGCTGCGCCCGAAGCCGGTATTCCGGCTGTTCAAGGATGGTTTTGACGGCGCTGCGCACCGCTGCTGCAGTTGGCAGAGTTCCTTCTACCAGAACGCCCAGCCCCACTTCGGCGCAGCGCTGCGCGGTGATGAGTTGATCGCCTCCTCCCTGTGGAATAATCACCATAGGCAAGCCGTACCACAGCGCCGAGAGGAGAGAATTATAGCCGCCGTGGAAAATGATCGCGGCGCAATGGGGTAAGAGCAGGGTCTGCGGAATGTAGCGAGCAATCTTGATATTCGGGGCAGACGGCTGAAACTGGGCCGGGTCATTGGCCCGGCCAAGGGTCATAATCAGGTTGAGGCTCTCACCATTGAAAGCGTCGGCGACAGCCTGGAACGTGGCCGGCGCCTGGTTAAAGGTGGTACCCAGGGTGGCATAGACGGTCGGCTGGGGTGGCAGAGCAGTGAGCCACTCCGGCAGCCCGGCGTCACTGCTGCGGTCAAACGGCGGCGCACAAAAACGGTGAGTCACGGGTAGAGGCGGCCAATGCGGGAAGGTCCACGAAGCGGGCAAAAAATCAAGCACCAGATACCCATCCAGGCTGTCAAGGCTGGGATCAGCGGGCAGTCCATACCGTTGTCGCAGTTCTAAAACCGCTTTGCCTCCTTCAACCGGCTTGGGCGTAATGTAAAAAGCCCACATAACGGTCGCGTGAGGCACGCTGCTATACTCGGCGGCAATGTAGCCGCCAAATTCAAGCGGATCGCGGACAATCACCGCCGGCTGCCAGGTGGTCACCAGCGCCAGTACATCGTCGGCCATCCGGGGGCCCAATCCTTCGATAAAACCATTGAGATGCTGGATCGGCCCGGGCGGTACTTTTCTGGCGATGGCCTCCCATTCCGGGAGTTCCTGGAGGATCTCCCCGGAACCGTCAAAATCGAAGCCGCAGGGAAAGTGCTGAAAGCCGGCGTGTTGAACAATGCGTCCAAAACTTTTCCCCGTAGCGAAAGCAACTTCGTGCCCGTGATCCTGCAGCGCCTGGGCCAGCGGGACCATGGCGTGAAAGTGACCAAACATCGGTTGGGCGGTGAATAGAAATCTCATGGCTACTGACCCCACTCTGCTGAAATGACTTTCATCGGTGGGCCGCCGTTTAAGAGGCGGTTAAATCGCCTGTACGATTCCCCATCCCACGGCCTAGTCTCCGGGGAGCCCCGGCAAGGCCGATAAGCCAACAGCAGCGATCCCGGCCAGGGCACAAATTTCATCGTTGTCGCCGATATCGCCGGAGATGCCGACCGCCCCTAATACCTCCTTATCAGGGCCGACGATCAGTACGCCGCCCGGCGAGGGAACCATACGGCCCTGGCTGATGGCGGCGAGGGCGACCACAAACGTCGGGAATTTGGCCGCCCGTTCCGCCAACTCGCGTGAGCCGAAGCCCATACCCAACGCGCC
>JAKEFB010000158.1 GCA_022616275.1 Chloroflexota bacterium | reverse complement strand
GCAAACAGGGTCACGTCAGCGTCGGTCAGCCCAGCCGCCGCCTGCCGCAGCGCCGCCGCCAGTTCTTCCCCGCTCTGGTAACGGGCAGCCGGCTCCTTGGCAATCGCCTTCTTAATGATGTTTTCAACGGCAACGGCCAGCCCTGGCCGGATGCTGCGCGGCTCCGGTGGCGCTTCGTGGAGGTGCTTCATCACCGCTTCAGTTGGCGTGGTCACGTTAAAGGGCAATTGCCCCGTTGCCAACTGATAAAGCATGATGCCCAACGAGTACAGGTCGGAGCGGCCGTCGAGTTCCTTATTCAAGCATTGTTCAGGGGACATGTAGGGCAGGGTGCCCATGAAGGTCCCGGTCTGGGTCTGTACCCCACCTGTCAGCAGCTTGGCCAGCCCAAAGTCGGTGACCACGGCCCGGACGGGCAGCCCCCCGACCTGGTAGGCTTCCTCAACCGGCTTCAAGAGTACGTTGTCGGGCTTGACATCGCGGTGGACGACGCCATGTCTGTGGGCGTAGTTCAGGGCGTCGGCCACCTGGGCCAGGACGAAGAGCGTTTCCTTCAGTTCCAGGCTCTGGCCACGCTCCTGGAGCAGCCGGATGTACCCGGCCAGGCTGCGGCCGTCCACGAAGGCCATGTCAATGAAGAGAATATCCTGGCTGCCGCCAAAGCGGTGAATCTTGACAATAGAGGGGTGGTCCAGGCCAGCGGCCGATTGCGCTTCCTGCATGAAGCGGCGCTGGAATTCTGGCTGGCGGGCCAGGTGGGGGTGCATGACTTTCAAGGCGACCGGCCGGGCCAGGTTGAGGTCAAACGCTTTGTAAACTGCGCCCATCCCCCCCTCGCCCAGCAGGGCGTCTATCCGGTAGTTCTCAATTTGTTGTCCGATTAAGTTTTGCATGAATGCTCTTTTCGTTTTCTGACACGAATAGCACGAATCTCACCAATTGTATCTGCTCAAGCCGGTCTCCGACCAATCCGCCTCACTTCTTGACAACAGGCCGGTTGACATCGCGTAAATTGACGTCCTCCCTGAAGAAAAAGTCGGGCGTACCCATCTCTTCGATGAGGCCATATTCCTCCCGGTATATTGGATACAGTTGGACCAGATTGATCGTGCGATCCGGCAACTGAATGGCAGCTTCTTCCAAAGAGAGAACGGTCGGCGCAAAGACAAAGAAGCCAGTCATGGCCGAGTCGCCAGCTATTATTCCACCAAAGTCAATGATACTGCCATACGAAAAGGAATGCTGGCCGCGCATCGTCCTGGCCAGGTAGCCGATAGCCAGTCCCCAATCAATATTGTTGCTGTCAACTGAAATGATAAGTTCCGGCCGCCCTGAGCGCCACTCCGGGTAGTCAATGGATGACAACCCATAGGTGAAAGCGGTCAGGCTGCCCTGGCCAGGAAAGCGCCGGTAAATGATGGTCCACACTGGCGGCCGTTCATGCTTCTCCGTTATCAGGTGGTATTCAGGTTGCCTGCCTGTTAAGGCATTCAGCAAGTCTAAATAGTGCTCGATAGTGGAATCCATAGCCAAGGTCCTGTTTGCTAACACCCGGCATTCGAGGCCGGCCAATACGCGGCCGGCTCAATCTGCTTCGTACTCGTGGCTCACGTTTGTGCCTGGGTCTTCAATCTGGTAAATGTCTGGGTTATTCTCGTGCTCGACGACCCGCTCGCGCGTCCATTTTTCGGCTCGGGCGCGATCACGGGTTTTCCACCACTCAAAGCCCGGCCTGTGCCCAAAGTGGAAGGGGCCAGCTTTGGGAATCACTTTCTTTGAATTCGGATCAATAAAGTCACCGTCGGCCGTCTTCGGCGCTCTCTGCTTGACCACTTCCTTCACGTCGGCCCGTATTGGTACTCGCCGGGCGGCCGGGTCTTCCTCGGTCCCTTCCACGCGCTCGCGCCACTTCTGGCCTTTGGCTGCCTCAATCTGGTCCACGGCAATAAAGATCGTTTCACTGGCGAGACCATGCTCTTGCCCTTCACGCTTGGTCACCTTGATCGAGAACCTGACGTGGGGCTTTCCGCCGAGGTCAACCCCGGTATCCAGCACGGTTGCGGCCGCCCAATGGCCCCGCCGTTCCCACCACACGGCCACTACGTCGCCCACGCTGAACGGCAGTCCGGCGGCGCCCGTCACCTGAGCATCGCCGACGTCTTCGCCGTTGCTCGCCAGAGCGACGATGTCATATTTTCCGGCCTCGTCCTTTCTGGGTGTGACATTCAGCGATTTCAAGCCCTCAGGGATCAGATCGGTCTCAATTTGCTTGACCACGCCGGCCAGTTCTTTCTCATCTTTGAATGGCCGCTGCGTGGCTCTGGCTACGCGTTCGCGGGCTTTCTCCCTGGCCTTCTTGTTCGCCTCCGGAGAACCTCCTTCGGCCGGCTTACCCTTCTTGCCAAAGCCAAGCAGACTGGCCACCTTCTTAACCGCGGCTTTGGCCTTACCCAGGACCCAATCAATGGCCTTGTTCACCGGCTCTTGAATCTTTTGGATGATGCCTTTGATCTTCTCGCTCAGACTGCCCAGGCCGAGCAGACTGGCCAGGAAACCGATGACCACGGGAATGGCTTGCGCCAGGGAGTTCTCGATGAATTTGGCCGCACCACTAACGTTACCGGCCGCGATGGCGCTCACCGAGCTGATGATGGCCTCGACCAGGGACATGAGACGGCTCCCGTTGTTAATAAACCAGATGATGATGTCGTAGATGGCTTTGCAGGCTTTGATGAAGGCGCCGGCCGGGCCACCCAATACCCCGATCAACCATTGGATACCCGCCTTGATGACCTCGGTGATGACCATATCCTTAATGCCATCAATAACCATTTCCTTCAGGTTGCTCAGTTGCTCTTTGATGTACTCCCACAGGCCGCCAATGCCTTGCGCCTGGATGATCTGGAATACTTCCCAGGCTTTTTCCAGGCCGGCCACCACTTTCTCGCCAAACATCTTCACGGCGCGAGCGCGCAGGTTGGCCCAACTAATACCCAGCAGTTGCAGCGCCAGGCTGAGGATACCCTTCAGGTCGAAAGTCTCAGGCATTTGAATTCCGGCTTTGGCAGCCTCGCCGAAGAGCCAGGACATCAACCCTTTCTTGAGGTGGCTGCCGATGTTGTTGACGAAGTTCTGTAAACCTTGTTTAACGCCGGCGATAAGGTTGCCCAAAAAGCCGATGGGGTCTTTGATGATCTTGTCAATGGCCCCGGCCGCCCGTGATAGCGTATTGAGAAGCATTGTTTTCAGCTTCTTGATTGTGTCAATAACGTCCCCCACTGCATCCTTGGCCTTGTCAATCCATGATTTGTTCTCCTCTCGCAACTGCTGAACCCGTTCGTCAACCTCCTTCAAATTGGTGACATATTTCTGCGCCAGGGAGTCAACCAACTGATTCTTCTTTTCGTCAACTTGTTGGCGGAGCGTGTCAAATTTACCCTGAATTTCGGTTGCCGCTTTTTCACCAACTTGTTTCAAATCTTGCGGTAAACCGGCAACATAGTTCGCGATTTCTCGTTGGCCGGTGGCAATGATTGCTTTCGCGTCTGTTAATCCAATTTCAACGGCGTTGGCCACGCTATCTATGACGCGATCCATTTCGGCGACATAGTTGTTGCGAGCCTCTGTTATCGCCTGCTGAATTTCATCCGACAAACCTACAGCTTGCAAAATCTCTGCCAGAAGTGTCTTGCTTTCCTCAACATGATTTTCGAGATTCTGCCGCGCCTTTTCGGCACCCGCATCAAAGATCTCGCTAACTTCAGTGTCTAACTTGTTTAGACGGGTCTCGACTTTTTGTTTGGTCTTCCGGTAAATGTCCTCAATGTTTTTAGCAACTTCAGCTCGTTTTTTCTCATCTTCACTTTTGGTCGTCGTTTGTGACGTTGTGATTTTTCCAAATTGATCCTTCCGAATGCCATGCATTTCGGCCGTTTTCGCAGTCGTCAAGCTAACAGCTTCGGCCTTGGCATCGCCCAAAAGGTTTTGCTCATCCTGCCGATAGGCAACAGGGGCTTCCTGCGCGTGTTTTTGGGCATCTTTCTTACTCGTAAGTGCGCTTTGGAACTCTGGCTCATTCGATTTCTCTAGTTGTTCCTCGGTAACATTAGCCTCGGCCATTTGTTGATCCAGGCTTTGGCTTTCCTTATCAAGGGAGATTTCACTGTCACTCTTAGGTTTCGGTGCGGCTAAGTCGGCCCCAATATCCGCTGGGGCTGGACCGGGTTCATTCGGTGGTAAGGGAGTAACAGCTTTGGGTTTGCCGGCATTACTATCTGGCGCTGCTTTGGCCGTTTCCTCAATTGGCCCCTGAGCTTTCTCTTGTCCTTCTTTCACCGAAGAGGTAACCGTTTCCTTCAGTGACGCGGCTTTGTTACTTGACTTAAATTCCTCGACGTCTTCTTGAGTTTTCGGTGTGATTTCTTCAATTTTGGCAAGTAATTGCGCTTTGAAACTCTTTTTGTCAAATGGTTGTGGCTCCTGGGCGTTCATCTTGCCAACCTGGGCGGCGCCGGCCTGGCTGGCGACTTCATTGGACGGACCCTTTGCGGCAGCCTGGGCGGCCATCGCCTTTTGCTGGGCAGGGTTATTGTGACCTTGTTGGAAAGCGACATGTTTACCGCGACTCACAACCCCTTGGAAGGCGGGGTCTTTCCCCGGGGAGGTGGGGGCTTTTTCCGTATCTGCTTGCGTCGTCCCTTTATCCGATTCGCCTTCTACTTTTTCTTCTTTGTCCTGGCCTTTATCGGCCGATGCCTGTTCTCTGGTTGCGCCCGCATCCACTTTTTCAGGGGCCGTGGTTTTGGCGTCTTTTTCCGCCGGCGTTATATCGCCAGCGGCCGAGACGCCTTCTTTCAGTTCACCATCGGGCGTTGTTTCGTTAGCAAAGGTATTTTCTTCCGGGGCAACGGCCTCTTTGTCGGGGGCAGTTGGGGTTGGTGCATTTGCTTGCAACGGGTTGATCAAAGTGCCGGCAGTAGCCCCATTGATTTGGGTCTCGGTAGTGGGTATGGGCTGTTGGGTGTTGTCCCTACGTGTGGAGGCTGGACGGCCGTTTTGCTCATCGTCCGGTGGCGGCGGTGGGCTGGCGGCCGGAAAGCGCATCACCCTCTCGGCGACCTGCTCAGCTTCCTGCTCATACGGGTCGCCCGGCTCGTCGGACGCTTCCTTACGATCTCTGGCCGGGGGACGGCGGACCAGCGATTTGACCGGGGCGGCCGGCTGGCCCTGGCCGCGCTGGCTGTTCTGGGAAAGCAAGCGCTGCACGTGAGCATTGCCGAAACGTTGCTGCATCTGCAAGACAACCGCCTGGCGCAGCGGCCGGCTGGTGGGGTGTTGGGGCAGGTCGTTGGGCTGGACAGGGCCACGCCGGGCCGACGTCAGACCCGGCCACCAGGCCAGCATTTGGGCCGCTTCTGGGGTAGCCGCCTGAACCTTGGGTTCTGGTCCCTGGCTCTTGGCCTGGTCGGGTTGTTGTGATTTCATAATCCTCTGATCAGACGATGGACGACAGACGACGGACGACGGCTCATTACGGAGTGCCGGCCGGCTCCTCGTCCGGTTCCAGGTCAGACTCGCGCACCTCAACGCGCAGGAGCAGGGCGATTTGTTTGGCAATGACCTGTTCGGAACGGGTGAGCATGGCCAACACAGCCCTGGCGTCTATCGCCTTGTCTGTCGGCGACGCCGCAGCCGCCTCGGCCAGGTAGTCGTCGGCATTCTTTTTGACGGCCTTGGCCAGATCGTCAAGCTGCCCTTGCAGTGACCGCCTGGCCCAGTCCAGCTTGCCCTGGATATCCTTTAACGGGGGCTTGTTCTTTTCCAGCCTGGCCCGCTGCAAAATGGCGCCGATTTCTTGCCACAGCATGGTGGTGTTGCGCTTGCCCATGTCGGCCCCAAACTGGCCGGCGCTAATCAGCAGGCGATCGGCGTACTTGGCCATGGCCTTGGCCTGCTTCTCGGTAAACTTGCCGGAGACATCGTGGATGGCGTGCTGGAGCATGAAGAGATCGTCCAGCAGCGCGGTGTAGCCCAGGGCTGGAGAGATACCCTTAAAAGCGCCGGGCCGCAACTGCGGTTCGCGATGGGTGACGTGCTTGGCCCCGCCGCCGGGAGTGACGTATGGCCCGGGCACAGCCGCGTTTAGCTTGCCCTGGATGGCGGCCATCTCCTCGGCAATCTGGGCCTGCCTGGCCGGGTTGCCGGCCGCGTCCAGGAAATGCTTGTGGAGCACGTCCATCTGCAATTCCATCTGGCGGTAAAGGTCCTGGCCCGTCTTCAGGTGTTCCCTGACGGCGTCCATGGTCACCCCCATCTCATTGGCCATCTTGGTCACCTGCGATTCGGGCGTCCCCTGGCGCAGTAAATTAGCCAGGTAATCGGTGGACAGGGTGGCCACCTCTTTTTGGCGGGCGGCGACGGCGGCCATGTCTATGCCTAGCTCTTTGGCCATCTTGGCCACCTGGGCCGGGTCGGCGCCGCTTTGCAGCATCTTGGCCAGGACGTTCAGCTCGGCCTGGGAGACAATGCGCTTTTCCGCCTCGCGGGCCGATTTGCCGCCCAGGGCGGCCAGGGGATCTTCAAACATATGCAGGCGTGCCGGATCGGCGAAGATGTCGGCGTCGAACAACTGGCGCCAGCCGGCGCCATATTGCTGCTCCATCTGGCGAATAGCGGCGTTGCGGTGGACGGTGGCGTGCGGCCCCAGGAAGCTGACGTCCACGTCGCTGAGAAAACTGGGCGTGCCGGTGCGGGCCATTTGCGGCGCGCCGGCGCTCTCCAGGTCCTGGCCAAAGTCGGTCGCCTTTTGCTTGATCCGCTGTTCCAGGCCGTCAAATTGCTGGACGCGCCAGGCCTGCATCTTCTTGCCCAGAGCCTCGCCGGTGGGGCTGGCGGCCAGGGCTTTGGCTACACCGGACCAGCTACCGCCGCCGGCGACGACAACGGCCAGGGCATTACCGCCGGCGTTGTCGTATAGTTCCGTCATTTTGGCGGCGTATTTTTCGGCCGCCTCGCCCCCTTCGTCAAGGGCCTTCTTGGCCATGTCGCCCAGCTCGGACATCTCGGCTTTAGAAATCTTGAGTGCAGCCGCTATCCCCTCGGGGTCTTTAATGATTTGTTTGGCCAGGGCGTTGGTGGCCTCGGGCGCGCCCTCGCGAACGGTCTTGGCAAAAATCGCGTTGGCTGCTTCCCGGCCGCCCTTTTGAAACGCTTCCTTGGACAACTTGACGGCGTCGCCAAAAACAGGAATGAAGCCGACCAGGGCCAGGGCGGTCTGCAGCTTGCCGTCTTTGCCGCCCGTCTGCCACATCTTGGCGATACCGGCGGCCACATCCCGGGCGTCGGCGATCTGGCCGACGATGGGCACGCAGCCAATGACAATCTGGCCCATGATCATGGTGCCGCTGGGGTCGTCCATAAAGTCGCCGATGATGGCCCCGATGGCGAATTGCTCCAGCTCGCTCAGGATCTGCTTGGTGCGCCAGCCGGTCCCGGTCGGGCCGCTGCCGAGCGCCAGCTCAAAGCCGTCGCCGGTGGTTACCCGCTCGGCCGTCACCTGCCCTCCATCGGTCAACAGGTAGCCGTAATCGTCGGTAATAAGCCCCTTCATGTCGTTAACCGTGAACGGAGTGAGCGAGAAAATGTGCATCCAGTTGTCCGGCCCACGGATAACGCAGCGGGCGCCCTTGGCATTGAGGTAAGCGGTACTTAATTCCATCCGCCCATCGGGATCGTCGTAATAGCCGCCAATGGGGCTAATCTCCGACATGACCTTGACCGTCGTGTTCCAGAAATGGCCGTAGGTCTCGCCCAGCTTCTTGCCCATGGCGTCCACCGGTTTGCCGCCCAGGCCCTTGCTGATTTCCAGCATATGTTCGGTCAGCTCAATCTGCTCGCCCAGCAGCACCCTTTGCCAGGCCAGGTTAAATTTCTCCAGCCGCATCAGGTTGTCGAACATGACCAGGCCCTCTTTATGGGTCAGGACCCATTTGCCCGGCCCCCATTTAAAGAGGGTAAACACCGGGCTGGGATTGTATCCCTCGCCCATAACCAGCTCCGTTGGGTGGGAAATCATCGTCTTGTACAGGCTGTCACGGAAAGCGATTTCGGCCGGCTTGTCGTCTTTATCGTGTGAGAGAATGTCGTTGCCCAGGATGGCGCTGGTCGGAACGGAGAAGAAGGGATGCCGCCGCAAATGTTCCGAATGGGCCGCCAGCTCCTTATCTATCTGCTCGGCCTTGCGGGCGTCGGCCGAATCACCCTGGTAGCTGCCGTTCTGCCAGACGACGTTCAGCCCTTTCTTCCTGTCCTCGCCCTTCAGGAGGGCCAGCCGGGCGTCCAGTATCTTTTGCAGGATGGTGATGGACTCCGGCGGCAATTTGAGCTGCGGAAATTGGGCGGCGACCAGCCCGGCCGCGTCGGGGGCTTTGTCGGGCAATGCGCTGTGGCTGCCACCCCCACCCTGGCGTTGCACGACGGGCTGGGCGGCCGGCGGCCGGCGGGTGATCGCCGCCTGGGCCATCTGCCGCTGGACGAAGCGATTGCCGAGGGTGTGCTGCTGGTGGAGAACGCGAGCCTGGCGCAAGCGCTGCGTCGTCGGGTGGACTGGCAGCCCCCCGGCCGAAACAGCCGGCGACAAGGCGGCCACGGCTTCCGGACCGGCCGGGGCGTTTTCTACGGCCGGCGGCCGGTGGTCTGGTTGTTGGGCAGTGTTCTTTTGCTGGACTGTTTCCTTGCTCATCCTTCCCTCACCGGTCACACGCCCAAGGCCAGACGTAACTCGGCCCGCTGGCCATGATCCGAAAGTTTCGTTACCTGAGGTGCGATGGCCGCCCGGATCTCGGCCAGTTCTTCCGGCGTGGCCGTCGCGCAAATAGTCTTGATCTGGGCCATGTCGTCGTCGCTTACCCACCAACTGTTCAGGTGGTCTTCAATCAGCTTGATCTTCTCCTTGACCCAATCAGGCGAGCGCGGCGCACGGAGTACGCTGAGCGCTTTCTCCATATCGCTTTGCTCAGTCAGGTATTTGTGCAGTCTGGCAAACATTCCTTCGCCACGCACGGCGTCGAAGGTGCTGCTCAAGATAGATGGGCCATTAAAATAAGCCTGCTCCAGCGTTCCTTCGCCGACGATAGCCCCAATCCGCTGTACCAGGTCAACCTGGCTGCCATAGGCCGGCTGGGCCGTTATCTTGGCTGCCTTGCAAGCTTTGATGGTCAGGGTTTCGGTCGTGCCTTCGTCAATGTCCGGGCCAACTGCGGCGGCAAAACCCGGGGCGGCGTTCATGTGCAACATCTCGTGAGCAATGAGGCTGACACGGGCCTCTTCGCCGGCATCCTTGTCGTTCAGAACGTAAATGATCTGCAACTCCTGATCGGCAAAGCCATCCAGGGTCTGAAAAACACCGGCCGCGTCGCCACGCTGCCAGGGCTGGCCAGTGCGCGGGTTGGTGTGCTGTTTACGGATCTTCATGTCGTCGTATCGGCTTTTGAGGGCCGCGTCGTCGAGTACCTCGATGTTATAACTGACAATGGGCCGGATGTTGCCGTAGACAGCCAACAATATCTTCTGGGCCCGGGCCTGCTGGGCACGCGCTTTGTTAACAGCCTCGGCCGTCGTTCCACCGCCGGCCGCCTGGCGCTGGACGAGCTGGCGCTGGACGAAGTGGTTGCCGAGAGTGTGCTGCATAGTGAGAACACGGGCCTGGCGTAAGCGCTGTGTCGTTGGGTTGGCCGGCAATTGGCAGACGCCGGCCGCCAATTCCCCGGGCGAGAAGGCCGGCGTCCAGGCGGCGGCCGCTTCGGGGCCGGCCAGGCCGTTCTCTACCGCCGGCGACTGGTGGGCTGGCGGCTGGGTGCTCTTCGTCTGCTGTGCTGTCTCCTTAGCCATACTCTCTCAATTCTTCCTCTCGCTCTAGCTCTATACTCTCGCTCTATCCTCTAACTTCCGCCTCCACCAAGAAAGGCCGGTGGTTGGGTGGGGACCATCGGGCCGGAGCTGTACTCCACCTCCACGTCCACCCGCCGGTCCAGGGGGTCGTCGCTGTTTACGTCTCGGCCTTCGGCCAGGGCCGGGGCGGCGCCTTTGCCCCCGGCCGCAGAGTCCCAGGTTGGGTCGTCCACCGTCATTTCCGGGGCCAAGCACGATTCAACGCGAAAGTCGCAGGCGCCGCTGCCTTCGGCATGGAAGGCGTTGCGCACCTGGGCCAGGCTGTTTTCAGCCCTCTCCTCTGAGAGGGCCTGGTTTAATTCGGCCGGCATGGCCCCATGCTTAGGGTGCTTCCAGCGCGGGCTGGCGAAGCCGGTGAAGGTAAAGCGTAGGTCGTAATCAGGATGGTCAGCGCGGAACGGCTGTACCTCACCCACGATCCGGGCAATCTCGTCGTTGGCTTTGCTGTCTAACTCGGCGCTACCTGTTTTAAAGAACAACTGGGCAAAAACCAGGCGATGATAGATGCGGGGAGCCGCGCCGCTAACCCTCAGACTGTCTACGTAAGCCTTAGCCGCGTCGTAGCGCGGCTGGAGCAGCGCCTTGACGGTCGGATCGGCCAGGCGGCTCCAGTGGTCGTCGTTGAGCCGCTGCCATAGCTCCAGCACTTCGTCGGTGGTCAGTCCGCTGGCCCAGGCCTGCTCAATGCCGTGCAGGTAGGCGTCGGATTCGTTGGCGGCATCCTTGTCCGGCATGGACAGCGGCGTCTTGAACTGCTGGACGTGCCGCCATTCGTGGATAATGGCCGTATAAAGCCAGGGTACGCTGCTAAAAGCCGATGGTCCAATCCTGACTTCCGAGGGCAGCAGCTTGGCGTCGCTGAACCTGGTCGGGTCTTTGTCCCACCACTGGGTGGTGTGGCCCTCGTCGCTCATGCTGCTGTCATAACGCATCTGGCCGCCATCTATATCGCCCAGGCTGATCCGCCCCTGCCGGACCAGCTCGCCGGCCACCAGGTCAATGGCCAACTGCCGGCTGCCGGCCTTGATGGCGTCCTCGACCTGGATGACGACGTCGTCGGGCAGGCCGGGCACCGGCCGCTCCGGGATGCGGGGGCAATCGGGCGGGCAGGCGCGCTGGACCACGGTTCCGGCCGTACCCAACCACCGTTGAGCGTAGCGGTTGCCGCGCTGTTGCTGCACTTCTAACAGGGCCGCCTGGCGCAACTGGCGAGTATGGCCGGCGGCCGGCAACTCCACCGCTCGATTGACCAGATTCAGCTCAGCCAGGCTATGGAGTGATTCTGGCCCGGCCGCTGCCTGAACCGCCGGCCGGTGGCCCCGTTCCTGGCTTTGCCTTTTCGGCCGTTCGCTTCGTTTTCTGCTCATCGCTACAGGACTTCCTTGACAACCCGATCCCAAAACAGCTTGTTTAGCTCGTCGGCCGCGCCCTGGGCCTGCCGGGCATGTTCGGCGAAGTCCTGCCGGTGCTCTTCGTCCAGGACGCGATAGTAAGCTGCCAGCCGACGGATACTGCTGTCGTTGATCTCGTGCCCGGCCCTGATCCAGTACTCAACCATCGTGTCCAGCTCGTGAAATCGGTTGGCGTTGCCACTAACCGGCAGGCGGTGGTAGATGGCCAAAAATGCCTCCAGGTACGACAACGTTTCCGAGGCGTCCTCGTCGTCGTGAATCATCTCCAGTACGAGGTCGAATTCTTCCCTGGAAATTCGCCGGCGCCCTAACTCATTGCGCAGCCATTTCTCAAAAGAGAGGCGACTGCCACTTTTCCGCCAGCGGAGCAACAACTCGTTACCAATTGTCGCATGGGAAAAATGTTGGGTCTCGTGAATGACCGTCCCCAGGATGTATTTGTAAGAGTCCCGGTTAAACGCGCGCGGGCCAATGGCCACCGTTGGCTCTTTTACCTCTGTCGTCTCATCGGACGGCAAGGCGCCTTTTATACCGCCCATTCCCTGGGCGTCGCTCATCCACAGGTCGAAAGTGATCAGCGCCGTTGGATCGCGGTCTCCTTCCTTTTGGGCCACGTAGATAAGGCTGGGAGAAATGTCTAAGGCGCCGGCCAGCAGAGAAACGAACTCTCTTTGCAGATGCTCTTGGAAGTTCTGGCCGGGGAAGTTTGTCTTAAAACTGTTGGGGACAGCTTTTAACTGCCAGGACTGGTACCAGCCTTGAACCCGGTCTACCCGCTCTGCCCACGAGTTGCCGTTCTCGGAGAAAAGCTCCTGCTTACCGGGCAAATTGACCCACGACAGGCGCGCATAGGGATGAACGAAAGGTTCAATTTGAGCGGACACCTGGGAAGAACGGCCGGGCCAGTCCGTCTTTAAGGCGTGATAGCGGCCCTCCTGGTCGGTCACCACAGCGCAAATATTGTTCTGGCTCCAGGCCAGGGCATAGGCCTGGAGACGCTCCTGGTAACCAGGAAATTGCCCCGGTTTTTCGCCGGCCGGCAGAAGCTCGGTCTCGACATGAATGAGTCCATTGACCATCACGCTTGCAGGATCGTCTAAAGTAATCGCTGCCAAAGGCTGCCCGGCCACGTCGGGCAGCGGCTGCCGCTGCACCAGCCCCGGCGCCTGGCCCAGCAGGCGCTGTACGTAAGCGTTGCCGTACTGTTGCTGCATCTGCATGACCGACTCCTGCCGGAGGACGGCCGTTGTACGGCGCCCCGGCAATTCGTCCAGTCGCCTTAATTCCTGTGGATTCAGGCTGTCAGAACGGGCTTCTGCCGACTGGTGGCCGGAATTAATACTCTCTTCTTGGGGCCGCCGTATCCTCCGTGACGTTCGCTTCCCACGCATAATTAGACCCAGCTCCCTCTAGTTGTGGCCGGTCTGCCGACCGCGCCGCCACCCATCGGCCCGGTATTCGTCGTCCATCGTCCGTCGTCTCCTCTAGACAAACTCCACCTCATGCACGGCCGAAGCGATTACGCCATGCGCCACCACTTCCAGACTCTCGACCGGGTTGCCCTCGCCCCGGCCGCCGGGCTGGGCGGCGCGCATCTCCACGTTACGAATAAACTGGACGTTGGGCACACCCTGCAAACATTGGTACACGTCTGAAAGAAACAGCTCCCGGCCAAAGGGCCAGCCCTCACCGTTGGGGCCGCCGGTAATGGGGTTCAGGTAGCGATAGAGGCGGGCCAGAACGTCGGCCTGGACGGCTTCGGGGGGCACGCCGGGCGCGGCCCGCAACTGGACCTTAGCCGCTACCCAGCGGTAGGCCGGGGCGCGAATGTCCAGCCGGGTAGTCAACAGGCGCCGCTCGTCCAGGTAGGCGCTCAACGAGGCCACATCCTCGGCCTTCGGCTCCAACTCGGCCGGCTCCAGGTAGCGGGCCGGCTGGGTGACGCGGGGAATGACGAGGACGTAGACCTGGCCAGGGGCCACCCGGCCGGCTTCGGCCGGCCGGGGCTGCAGGCATTTGACCCGGCCGATGGCCGCCGGGAGCGCCTGGCGAGCCAGGAACTCAAAGTCGGACTCGGTGACGGCCCGACCGCGCGAACGCAGCAGGGCGGGCGCCCGCATCATGGCCGATTCCAGCGTTTCCGCATCCAGCCCGCCCCAGGCCGGCCGGCGGTTACTCACCCGGGCAATAAAGGGAATGGACGTCTTCAACGTGTTCAAGATGCCGGCCTGGACGTTGCCTTCCTGCCCACCGCCGTAGCGGTACTTCTCGAAGACGAGGTTGGCCCCGCGCGGCGGGACTGCCCCGTAGAGCTTGATGGTCCCATCCTGCTGGCGGACAGCCGGGCCAAAACGGAGATCGCCGCCGACGCTATCCAGGGTGTAATGGCGGTCGTTGGCTCCTGAATCGGCAAAGTCAGGTAGTTCGGTCCACTGCTGGGGTGGCTCGCCTTCTACCTGGACGACCAGCCGCTCGTCCGGCTGGCGTTTGAGAATGGGCGTCCGCTGCAACTGGAAGCGCTGGCCGGCCGAGCCGTCGCTGCGGCCCAGGAACTCCCGGCTAACCTTCTCGGCGTGGGTGGCCATCGTCGCCCCGCCCCAGGAAGCGGCCGACAACTGGCGCAGCCTGGGACTGACCAGGTAAGGGCGCATCCCCTCTTTAGCCTCGTCCGGCTGGATCTCTTTAATCCGCAACCGGACCCAGTATAGCTCCTTCTTGTTGACGCTGTACTTGCCCATCTGGGGCAGGTGCAGCCGGATGCGGCCGGCGATATTCAGGCCCTTGGTGGTGTCCATTTCCACGTCGCACGGCCGCCAGCGGACTTCTTTCTCGCCAGTGGACACTTCCCAAAGGTAAGGCGGCAGCGTCGGGTCTATGCCCGCGCCGCCGGCCGGGTCGCAGTCCAGCTCCAGACCCAGGACGTGGTGGCTGAGGTCATTTTCCAGGCCAAAGTAAAAGGCGTCGTCCACCTGGGGCACCGGCGAAAAAACGTCAAACCCCTCAAAGCCGGCGTCCAGGCGACGCAGGTTGTGGTCGCGGTATTGCTTTTCCTGGCCGCTGCCGGCCGCCACCCGGGTCAGCACCGCTGCCAGGCTGGGCGGCCGGACGGTAAAATCGGCGTCGGTGGTAAAGACGATGGAACGCTCCGTCTCGGTCTGGGTGCTGGCCACTTCAGTGCCGGCCGGAATGACCACCGGCGTTGGCTGGGGGGCCGACAGCCAGAAGGTCACCGGCGCTTTGGCCGGGACCGGCTCGCGCAGGCGAATACCCAACATCTCCATAAACTTGATGGTGTGGAGATCCGGCACCTGGTTTAGCCGGTAGAGGATAATGTCCGTCATCCAGGCGAACAACTCAATCAGAGTGATGCCGGGGTCGCTGACGTTGTGATCGGTCCATTCCTTAACGTAATGAGGAATGCGCTTCTTGGCCTCGTCAACAATATCCTGGAAATGGCGGTCGTCTAATCTGGGCGTCGCTAAGGGCATAGTAGCCTCCGGTTAAAGTGTCAAGTGTCAAGTGATTCCGTGTCAGGTGCTTCAGTGTCAAGGGCTACGTGATACATGACACTTGACACTTGACACTTATTCTTCGGGTATTAGATAAAACGGATAGACCAGGCTGCGGCGGTCGTGGGTGGCTTTGACTTCGTATTCCACCTCGACGAGCAGGCAACTGGCTTCGTCGGGGTCCGGCCGGACCTCAATGCGGACTGCCCGGACCCGTGGCTCCCACATGCCGACGGCCTCTTCCACGTAACGGCGGGCCTGGGCGGCCGTCTGGCTGTTATTGGGGGCAAAGACCAGCTCGTGCAGCCGGCAGCCAAAGGCCGGCCGCATCACCCGCTGGCCAGGCGCGGTGGACAGGATGATCTGAATGGCCTGCTCCAGTTCGGTAAATTCATTGGTCAAAGCCAGGCCACCCTGGGCGTCAATCCGGGGCGGAAAAGTCCAGCCCCGGCCGATAATGTCGTTCGTCATCATTAACCCTCACCATCTTCGTCATAGCGGTTCTGGGGGTAATTGGGTAATTAAGTAATTACCCAATTACCCCCCGATCATCACTGTACTACCCGGCACCACCACCCGGCCGCTCATATTGGGGACCGGGTCGGCGCAGGTCTGGCACTGGTCGCCGGTGCGGGCGGCCGGCTTGCCGTTGATCATCACCGTGCTGCTGCCGGCCATAATCACGCCCTGGTTGGTGGGCGGAATTTGAAATGGGCCACCCTGGGGGATGTGCGGCGGCGTATTGCTGGCCGTGCTGCCCACTGTCGCCGCCGGCCGGCCTTCAATCTTCACGTTCGTGCTCAAATTCCCGTCAATCATGCCGTTAAAAGGGTGGGGTAGCGGCGTCGGCACCGGCCCACCCGGCGAGGGAATCATAATAATGTGTGTGTCTACGGCCGTTACCTGGTCGCCTTGTTTTGCTGCCGGTTGCCCCATCTGACTACTCCTTTTCAGTAACGCGAATCTCGCGAATAGGGCGAATCTCACGAATTTTTAAAAATTATTCGCGTCATTCGCGCATTTGCGCTATTCGCGATTTCTGTACCCGCCACCTGCGTCAGTTCAGGTTAATCACCGCGCCCTTGACCGTTACCTGGCCACCGGCCTGAATATCCATGTTGCTGCCGGCCTGCAATTTCAGGCTGCCCTGGGCTTTAACTTCAATATTGCCATTGCTTTCCACTACAATCTTGCGGCCGTTGTCGTCCAGGGTAATGGTCAGACCGCCCTGGCTCTTGATTTCAATCTTTTTGTTGGCGTCGTCCAGGGTAACGGCGTGACCGTCCTTGGTAACGATTTCCACTTTCTTCTTGGCGTCGTCGTAGACGGCAATGCGGTGGCCGGTGCGGGAATGCCAGGTGCGGACCAGCGGCTTTTCGCCCTGGGCCGCGCCGGCCGCCTCGGCCGGCAGCTTGTGCTGGCCATTCCACAAGCCACCCAGGACGAACGGCCGGCTGAAATCGCCGTGCTCAAAGGCAACCAGCACCTCGTCGCCCACTTCCGGCATCACGAATAGTCCGGCTTCCGGCCCGGCGCCAACCCCCACCACCCTGGCCCAGCCGCTCTCGGCGTCGTCGGCCATCCAGGGGAACTTGACTTTCACCCTGCCCCAATCATTTGGGTCGTCGGTATTGGTGACCACAGCCGGCACGACACCCGGCCAGCGATCCAGGGGCGGCTGCTGGCTCATCTGCTCGGCCAGCAGCCCAGTGCGCGCCCCGCGCACCGTAAAAGTCGTTTGCAAGCCCTCCGGCGTGTACAGGTGGGTGGCGCCGGTCACCAGGTACTTGCCGCTAAAACGATTGCCCAGGGCTTCTAACTGGACCATCCGCCCGGCCCTGATGTCCGGCCGGCGAAAGGCCACGCCAGTCGCTTCAATAAAGGCACCACTCAGCTCGTCCAATCGGGCGGCGGCCAGGGCGTCAGCCTCGGCCTGGGAAACGACCGGTTGGTCCACGATCACTTTCTTGCCGCTGCCAAAGGCGCTGGCCCAATCAGCCCCGTTTTTTGATTCCTGGACGCTGGGATAGAGCCGGCCGTTGCTCGCCTGGCCGACGATGGCTTGCTGCTTATCTACGTCCCAGCCCTTGACCAGGACTTCGTCTACCTGCTCGGCCAGGGTCATGCGCGGCTGGAAGGAGAGCAAGTCCTGTCCCCAGGTGAGGGTTACGCCATCGCCGCTGGAAGGTGGCTTGCGAAAATAGAGCTTACCCTCGTCTACGAAACATTCGTAGCCAATCCGCCAGGCCCGCTGCAGCAGGAAAGCCAGGTCAGATTGGTTGTGCTGGTAGATGTGGTCGTAAACGGTGTTGGTAGCCTCTGCCTCGACCTGAAGGCCGGCCGCCTGGGCGATTTCGCTGGCCAGGTCGCTATCCTTTTTGTTCAGGAAGGCCTTGCTCTTCAATTCCCGGTAAAGCCGGTGCGACTTGTCGTAACCGCGCACCACCAGCTCGGACAGCATGCCCTCGTTAAAAGCCGGCTCCAGGGCGGTAATCTCGCCCTTGAGCAGAGTAAATTTTTCGCCGTCCTCGTTGGCCGCCTCAATTTCGACCGTCTTGGTCAGATCAAAGGGGCCGTTGTCCAGCAGTTCCAGGCCGGGATCGTTCAGCCGCAGGGTGAACATGTCCGGCAGGTGGGAGTGCTGATCCACGACCAACTCCAGCAAGTTGGCCAGAACCTGCTCCTCGGCGGGCGCGCCGTCGAGCTTGACGTAGACCTGGCTGGCTAACTGTTGTTCGGCAGGCATGGTGTTCCTGAAGGAGATTGGAGATTAGAGATTGGAGATTGGTAATCTCTAATCTCCAATCTCTACTCTCTAATCCTCCGGTATATTGAGCCGCTGCCCCGACCGCAGGGCCAGGGGGTTCACAATCCGGTTGTGCGTGGCAATCAACCGCCACTTGGTGGCGTCGCTGTAGACGGCGGCGGCAATGGTGTCCAGGCGGTCGCCGGCCTTCACCTGCCAGACGCGCTCAATGGGGCCGCCGCCGGAGGTGGGGTTCTGCCCGGGGTAATCGTTCAAATCCTTGTGCTGGGTAAAAGTCACGTCTACGGCCGCCCGCACCGGCGTGCCATCGTTTTTGAACAGGGTGAACTTTTGGGTCATATTGGTAATAACCGAAACAAATTTGAAAACACCCCATTCAAAGGCCACTTCCGGCGGAGGAACCTTGTTGTTCTTGCCGCCGCCTTGCCGCGTCTTGGATTCCATCAGCTTCCACAGCTTATTTGTTTCCAGGCTAACGTCCTCACCCGACTCGTAGGTGTCGAAGGTCAGATTCAGCTTCAACGTCTGCGCCCCAGCCTTCTTGAACTCCACCTTGGGCGCGTCAGACTTATTCTTCGTCTTTTCCTCGTAGGTGTTGGTCTTGGAGACGCTGTACTCGAACGGGTTGAACATGCAGTCCACGGAAATTCCGCCACCCACTTCGTTGCCGCTCTCGTCCACCTCGTAAATCCGGGCGGCTACCAGGCCGCCGCGCGTGTTTGCCATCGTCTTCCTCGTTTAAAACCGGCCGCGGCCGCGTTCCCATTCCACGGCCAGCCGGCGCTTCAATTGCTGGTATACCTGCCGGGCCAGTTGGTCCACGTTAGGCCCGGCCGGCTGTTCAGTTGCGCCGCCCGGCGGGGCACTGTCTCCGCCTGGCGCGGCTGCCGGCCCGGCCGCTGCTTCTGGCGCGGTGGCACGCTGTACGGCCGGCGCCGCCGGGCTAACCGGCGGTTGGGCTGGCGCTTGAACCGGCGGAGCCAACAGTGGCTGCTCACCGGGCAGGGCCAGCGGGGCGGCCGGGGCCGTCTCAGCCGCCGGTGGCTCCTGGCCCAACAGGCGCCACAAATCCCCTGGCAGCGGCCCGATTTCTGTCTGGACCACGGCCGGTTCAGATCGCAGCCGGGGTGTGGCCGTCTCTGGCTGCGCTTCAGGGGTCGCCTGGCGCTGGACCGGCGTGGCCGGGATCGTTCCGGCCGCCGGCGGTAGTGGCGCGGCTGAGGGTGTTACCTCGGGTAACGGCGCTACCTCGGGTAACGGCGCTACCTCAGGTAGCGGCGCGGCTGAGGGCAACATGGGGCGCGGCCGGCGCGGCGGCACTAACTCCACGCTGGAGTCAGTCGGCCGGCCGGCTTCGACTCTTTCCAGGGCCTGGCGCAGGCTTTCTTCTTCCACCGGGTCGCGCTGGACGGGCGGCGCGGCCGCTGCTACGTCGGGCGGGGCGGCCCGCCGCTGCACCGGCCAGACCGCTTCCAAAGATTGCGGCTGGACAATTGCGGTTTCGCGCTCCTCCGGCAAACTGACTTCCGTCTTCTCCGGTGGCCGGCGGCCGATCGCGGTTGCTTCCGGGTCGAAGCCGGGATCGCCCGACGGCACTCCAGCCTCAGGGGCGGCGGGCGACCGCTGGATAGGCGGTGGCTCTGGCAGAACTGGCGTGACGGCCGGCGCCGGTGGGGCCGCCTGGAGCGATTCGGCGGTGGGGATGGTTGCGCCGGACGGGGATGGTTCTGCCACCGCCGGCCGCCGGCTGACCATAGTGTCGGGCAGAGGTTCAGCCGGCCGGACTGTGGTAACCGGCTCAACCGGGACGGCCGCCAATGTACTGCTGGCCGCCCGTTGTATGACCGGCGCAGAAGATGAAGCAGGTTTCACGGCCAGCGCTTCTGGCGTGGGTCCGGCCGGCCTGGCTGGCTGCTTCAACGCCGCCTCACGGGGTTGTGGTATGGCCATTTCAGGCTGTGACGCCACCGGCGGCTCTGGTCTGGGCGTCTCTTCCTCTAAGGTGCGTTGCACCAACGAGGGCTGACCGGCTGCTGGCCCCGGTTCCGGTCCGGCTGGTGTTTGCGGCCGGGGGGAGGCCCCGGGTTCGGCTGGCGTTTCTGGCCCCGCCAGGGTTTCTGGCCCGGCCAGGGTTTCTGGCCCCGCCACATAGGTCACTTCGGCTCGCCGTCGCTTGTCCTGGGCCGGCATGCGTGGCGCCTGCCGGGCGTCGCGCTGCAATAGTCTGGCTGCTCGGCGGCTGGGCCGGGAGGGCTTTTGGGCCGGCGCGGCCGGGGCCACGTCGCCGGTTTGCTTTTCCTGGTGCTTGCGCACGATAGTTTGCAGCCGCCGCCAGGCCGGCTCTTCCACCGAAGCGGCCGGCTCGGCCCTGGCCGGGGTAGCCGGCGGCAGCTCTGGACGTGGCGCAGCCAGCAAGGAGGCCGGGCTGGGCGGTGGCGTGCTCTCGGCGGCCCGTTGCACCGGTGAACTGGCCACTGGCGGCGGGGATGCCGGCCGGCCGGCCTGTTCAGACGCCGATTCTAAAGACGGTCGTGAGAGGGGCACGGGTAACGGCTCGCTGGCCGGAGCCACTGCGCCCGGCGGAGCCAGCGTGGCCTGGACGACCGGCGCAGCCTCGTCCGGCCGGCCGGCGGCCAGTGGCGCGGCTGCCACAGCCAGCGGCCGGGCCTCGGCGGCGCGGAAAAGAACGGGCAGGCTGGCGTGCCGCCGCAGCCGCCGAACCAGGGGATTGTCACTGCTCAGGCGTTTTCTCATCGCTTAGGAAACAGTCACCTCGCCGCAGGCCAGTTCCAACGTTTCTACGGCCACGGCGCTGGTATCGGTTTTCAACTGGGGGCCGGTCCACTTGACCGGGTAGGCGTCCTGGATGTTCCAGTCCATTACCCGCTCGTGGGCCACGTCCAGCAAGGTAATGGTCACCGGCCGGCGCTCGTACTCCTGGTTCATCACCTTCTTGTACCATTCCAGCAGGTCGCCGGTGCCGATGCCGTTCTTGAGCGTGACCTTGGCCGCTTTGCGCCGCCCCGGAAGCTGGTGAGTGAAGCTGTTTAAGCCACCTTCTTTGACCTCTTCCACCTCCCATTCCACGTTGGGCAGCGTACACTCGGTAAAAACGGCCTGGCTGACGCCGTCTATCTTGACGACAAAGCGAAAGGCGCTGTGAACCTCAGGCAAGTCCTGTCGTTCGTAGGCCATTACCTGCCTCCCTGGTGGCCGGGCCGGCTGGCCGGCGGCCGCCAGCGTTCTTGTTGAATTTTCATATCCAATAACCACATGGCGTAAACCCTATCGGCAACCTGCCGGACCAGTTGCGGCGTAATAGCCGGCGCGCCGCCTTCCGCCTGGCCCTGGGGCGCCGTGGGAGCCGACGCTTGTTGGTCAGCCATCGTTCCCTCACTCGCCTAGTGGGGCTACCTGCAGATGGAAGCGGCCGTTGCAGTGGGGGCAAACGGCCGACACCACCACGTTCTCGGCGCTGTTGAGCCGCAAATATAGTTCTTGCAGGTAAGCCAGGTCGGAAGCGAACAGGCTCTCGATCACCCGAGGGGTCACGGCCGGCAACTGGCCCAGTTGGGTAACGACCCGGCTGAGGAGCAGCACCGGCAAATAGGACTCATTACTTTCCACGCGTGCGTCCTGCATCGGCTCAATCTCGTCCAACGCCGTGGCCAGCCGCATCCGGCCGCCCCGATGCACCTGTCCGGCCGGGTCTACGTAGCCTCTGGGAAGCGTGAATTCAAACTCGGTCTGCATGGTACTGGTGGCCAGGTTTTAAGTGGCGGAGGTTCTCCGCCACTTGAAACCTTGCTAACTCACCCGCTCAATGTACTCGTGGGCGATGGTCAGCTCTTCGATGCCGACTTCGTTGCTGTCTGACTTGACCGATGGGCCGGTGACTTTCACCGGCCAGGCGCTATAGAAGTTCCAGCGGGCCACCTCCGTCAAACCCTGGTCGTACATCACCACCGAGCCATCCTGCCGGGCATCCTTGACGCTGCCCTGCTCGACCTTCTTGCGCCAGTCCCAGATGTCCAGGTTGCTGGTGATGCCACGCTTGAGGGTAACGTTTTCCCACTTGAGTCGGCCGGGAATCTTCATAATCACTTCCACGCCCTGTTCGTTGATCACCTTGTGCTCGATGACTTCGTTTTCCGAGCCCAGGCCGGAGCACTCGGTGAAATAGCCGGTGACCACACCCTGGACTTCCACGGCAAAGTGAAAGCCAACAAGGGGATCTTCACGTCCGGTATCTACAATTTCTGCCATTTTTCAATCTCCTTTAACCTTCGGCATTCGCGCCAGCCCACTGGCTGATACGGAAGATGACAAACTCGGCCGGTTTCACCGGGGCCATGCCGACCTCGATAATGAGCTGGCCCATGTCACGAATTTCCTGGGAGTTCAGCTCCTCGTCGCACTTGACGTAGAAAGCCTGGTCCTCGCTGACGCCAAAGAGCGCGCCGCTGCGCCAGACCACGCGCAGGAAGGAGGTCACGTCGCGGCGGACCCTGGCCCACAGGTTGCTGTCGTTCGGCTCAAAGACCACCCACTGCAGGCCGGCATCCATCGAGGCCTCGACCAGGATGAAGAGGCGGCGGACGTTGACGTAGCGCCAGGCGCCATCGCTGCTGAGGGTGCGCGCGCCCCAGACACGGATACCCCGGCCGGGGAAGGCGCGAATACAGTTCACCCCAATGGGATTGAGCGTGTCCTGTTCGCCCCGGCTCAGGCCGATTTCCAGGTCAATGGCCCCACGGACCACCTCGTTGGCCGGCGCTTTGTGGACACCTCGCTCGGCGTCGGAGCGGTTATAAACGCCGACGATGTGCCCGCTGGGCGGCACGAACTTAGTCGTGCTGCCGCTGCCGCTCAGGTCGGCCACCTGGATCCAGGGGTAGTACATGGCGGCGTAGGAGCTGTCGAAGTTGACGTACTCGCGCCACTCTTTGGCCTGCTGGGCATTAAGGCCGGGCGGCGCGTCCAGGACGGCAAAGCGGTAGCGCATCCGCTCGCAGTGGGCAATCGTCGCCTCCTGGACCATCTTGACCCGCTCTTTGGCCTCGTCAGAGCCGTCGTAGCCGGCCATGACGTCCGGGCCAATCACCAGGCGGATATCGTCGTGGGCTTCCAGGCCGCCCAAGCCGGTGCGCTCGCTGGCGTCGCCAATAAAGTCGGCGGCCGTCAACGGCTGCCAGCCGCCGCCGGCCAGTTCGTACGTCCCTTCGTCGGGCAGAGCGCCAGCTCCGCCGGCGTCGGAAATGGCCACAGCCTCAAACTGGGCGTCGCCGACGTAGCTGCCGCCTTTCTTCATGGACAGGCCTGACCGGGACTGGCTGCCCACAGTCAGGGTAAAGGTTTCCGGCGCTTTGCCCTCTTCGCTGCTGGGGTCGTGCTTGACGGCCACCTTAAGGTTGTTGCCACCCGGCCCGGCCGTCCTGGCCCTGACCTTGAAGCTAGTGCCCTTGCCGGAGGGGATGGTCGCCTGGGCGGCCGAGACGCTGCCGTCACCCTCGTTGAGGGCGCGCAGGCTGGTGACGTAGCAGGGGCCACCGCCGTTGGCAAAGTAGCCATAGACGGCATCGGGCAGGTAAGCGCCGGCGACAAAGCCGCCAAAGATGTCGCTAAACTGCGTCCAGTTGGTCACCAGGGTCGCCTTGTTCAACCGCGACTCGACCGGCAGGCGCTCGCCGGTGGCCGGGTCAATGGCCTTGCGGCTGGCTTCGGCTGTAATGCCAACAAAGGCGGCCATGGACGTACCAACTGCCTGAATAGGTTTGATCCCACGGTCTACCTCTTCAACGTAGACCCCGGGAGACAGGTAAGTTACAGCCATAGTTTTTCATCTCCTTGTTACACAAATGACCAATAAACAGTGACGAGTGGTGAGTACTCATGACTCATCACTCACCACTCATTGCTTACAGCGTGACATCATAGTTGTCCTCCCCGGCCGGAATGGTGATCTTTTTCTCGCGCGGCTTACCTTCGGCCGGCCAGGCAACCAGGGTATATTGGCCCGGTGGCAGGCTGCCCAGCGCAAAGCGCCCCTGCGCGTCGCTGGTAGCAAACAGGCCGGTGCCTTTGACGGCCACCTGGACGCCGGGCTGGGGCGCGCTCTTGTCCCAGACCGTGCCGCCAATGGTGGTCATATCCACGTCTACCCCTTCCGGGTCCAACTGGCGGCGATAAGGCAGTGTTTTGGTCTGGCCAGCGCGAAGGGTGAGGCTGCGGACGATGGGGCCGCTGACTTCCGACCAGGGATCCAGGGCCAGGGTGACGATGTAAGAAACGGTCGGCCGCATCTCGTTGTCCAGCGCGCTCCAGACCTCGGCCGGGTTGGTCAGCCGGTCGTGGCGGGCCAGCGCGGCCGAGACGTCGTAAGGCTGGTGGACCATCTGGCCGACCAGCCGGTCTTTGGTCAGAATGGGATAGCGGAACAGCGCCAGCATCGTCCGGGTGAGCAGGCGGTGTTCGTCTTCCGGCTCGGCCGCCCAGGCGGTCAACATGTAGAAGCAGTCCACCCGGAAAGGCGAGCGTTTCATCCGCGCCAGGTTGGGCTGGGTAGTGGCCTGTTTTTTGTCATTGCCGTCGCCACGGCCATTACCACCGTTGCCGTTGGCCATCTGTTCCCATTGGTGGCGGCGTAGGGTAGCGTTTTCGCGCAGGTCGTACAGGAACAGGTTTGCCGTCGGCTTGGTCAGCTTGGCGCTCCATTCCCGCTTCGGCTGGTCAAACTTTACGTCAATTTCGCCGTTCTTGATCGGTAGCTCGGCAATCAACAACTGCCGGAGAGTCTCATCGAGGTCAGCAATCATGGCCTACTCCAAAATAGTGCTGAGGACTGAGTTGGCGAGTCTGTGAGTTCCCCTGTCCCATACTACTTGCGTACACGCATACTCGCATACTTGCATACTTGCTACCTACCTTCCTCCTCTTCTTCTTCCTCCGGTAACATCTCCTGCTGTTGAACCATCTCCTCTTCCTCTTCTGGCAACGCCTGCTGTTGAACCAGACCTTCGTCCGGCTGGTTCATGACTACGCCGGCCACGTTGTCGGCCTCGGCTTCAAACTGGTCGTTAGGGTCGTTGACCATCATCTGGCCCTGGACGGCCGGCGGGGTCGCCCCTTGCTGGGCCACGTGGGTCAGCTCGTGGGAAATCAACTGCTGGCCTTCGCCGCTGGTAGGATTGTAAGCGCCGGCGCGGAAGAAGATGTCTTTGCCGGTCGTAAAGGCTTTGGCTCCCAGTTGGCGGCTCAGGGCGTCGGCCTGGCTGTCGGCGTGAACCTTCACATCGCCGAAATCCCGGCCCATGACACTGCCGGCCCGGCCGGCGATGCCCTCGTCCAGTTCCTGGCCGCTACCCCGGTCGGCGTTAATAGCCGCGGCCGTCTGGTCGTCAATCTCGCCGGGGCCGGACCCACCTGGGGCCTTGGCCCGCTGGGCCAGGAAACGCTGCACGGCCGAGTTGCCGACCGTCTGCTGCATGTGCGTCAACGCCCCGGCGTCCAGCCGGCCGGTCAATGTGCCCTGGGGCCCGCCATCCTTTTCCGGTTCGGCCGCTTCCTGGGCTGGCTTTGGCTGGACCTTGCCCTTATCTTCAAACGTAAAATCACTCGACATACCAAACCTCCCGTTAAGTTAGAGTTTTGAGTTAGCGTTAGAGTTCTGACACTGTCTCTAACTCTTTACTCTAACTTCCAAAGTTGCTCATCAAGCAACCGGCCGATCTTCTGGTACTCACGGCGGGTGGCGTGGAGCAACTGCTTCATACCCACAGCTTCGCCCGCCTCGGCCGCCAGGAAGGCGGCGGCCATGATAATGTTGCGGATATTGCCGCCGGCCAGCCGGAACCGCTCGGCCAGCAGTTTGAAGTTCACGTCGGCGGCCAGCGGCGTTTGCGACGGAAAGTTAACCTGCCAGATAATTTCCCGGTCGGCCGCCTCCGGGAAAGGAAACTCGACGATAAAGTGCAGTCGCCGGGTGAAAGCCTCATCTAAATTGGCCCGCATATTGGTAGCCAGGATGACCACGCCGTCGTAGGCTTCCATGCGTTGCAGCAGGTAACTGATCTCAATGTTGGCATAGCGGTCGTGGCTGTCCTTGACCTCGGAGCGCTTGCCGAAAATAGCATCAGCCTCGTCAAAGAAAAGAATGGCGTTGCTGGTGGCCGCTTCGGTAAAGACGCGGTTCAAATTTTTCTCCGTCTCGCCAATGTACTTGCTGACCAGCATAGACAGGTCAATTTTGTACAGATCCTGGCCCAACTCCCCGGCCATAATGTCGGCAGCCATCGTCTTGCCTGTGCCCGATTCGCCGGCAAAGAGGGCGTTCAGCCCCTTGCCCAGGGCCAGCTTCTGGCCGAAACCCCACTGGCCGTAAACCGTTGGCCGCTGCCGGACCGTATTGACCATCTCCCGCAACTGGGCTACCGTGTCGGCTGGCAAGACGATATCCCGCCAGTGGTAACGGGGCTGGATCTTGGTGGCCAGGGTGGCCAGTTTCTGGTTGGAGTGGGCCCGGCAGGCGTCAAACAAATCCGGGGCGGCCAGCGACGCCTGCCGCCAGCGGGCCAGGTCGCGGGCCGTGGCCGCCACTTCGGCAATCTGGCCAGGAGTGAATTGGAACTGGTTGGCCAGCTCGGCCAGGGGCAGCCCGGCGGCGTTGCCCAGGACGCGTTGCCAGGCGACCAGCCGCTCCTCGTAGCCACCGCGCGTAAAGGCAACGGACAGCACCGGCCGGCTGCGTTCGCGGCCCACCGGCTGCCAGACCGTCTCGCCGGCGACAATGACCACGCCGGGGTAATCCAGCAGCAGTTGCAATAGCGCGGCCGGCGGCCGGTCGTCCTCCAGGATCGTGTCCCAATGATCCAGGTACAGGACGGCCCCCAGCAAACAACCATCGCGCACGGCCAGGCGCAGCCCCTCCTGCCGGCCGGCCTCGTCCTTGTCCAGCGCCGGCAGGTCCACTACCAGCAACGGCTGGCCTAACGTCTGGGCGATCAACAGGGCGGCCTCCCGTTTGCCCACGCCGTAACTGCCCCGAAAGGCAAAGAGAGGGGGCAGCAAGGAAGATTCGTGGACAGCAGTCACCACCCGTTGGGCCAGGTCAGGCGCCAGTTGGTGAATAGAGAAAGCGGCCGGAAAGAGCAATTGGGCGCAGGTCGCCAGTTGGCTGTCCAACGCCGGGTGGCCGGAGAGGTACTCGACCACGGCCGCCGCCGGCCGCACCGCCTGGCTCAAGAGGGTCGGCTCGCGGCTGCCGCCGTCGGAAAAACGGACCAACAGGCGGGAACTGAACAGGCGGCCATCGTCGGTAAAGAGGCGGCGCAGCTCGACTTTTTCCGTAAAAGAGCCGGTGAGCAAATTGAGGATCAGGTCTACACTCGGCCGCTTTTTGGTGACGTCGTCTTGCAGGTAAGCGAACAGGCGCTCGTAGCGAGGATCCAACTCCGGGGCCAGGGCCAGCAGCAGGGCGTCCACTTCGGCCGGGGAGAGGCCAAAGCGCTGCGCCAGCCGGTCCAGCAGTAGGGGCGGCCCGGCCTGACGGCTGGCCTCGGTGCGCGCCTGCCAATGACGGCGTGCCCGATCCAGGCTTTCTGCCCACCCTTCCAGTTCGGCCGCGTAACCGTTCGTCCCGGACCACAAATGTCCCCCCAGCTCAGAACCAAGCAGGTTATCCACCTGGGCCTCGGAGATATACAGGCCCCGAAATTCGTCGTCGGGATCCAGCCCGGCCGCCCGGGCGCGAGCCACAGCCCAGCGCACCCGCAGGTCAACGTAGGCCAGGGCGGTTAATATCTCCTCCAGGCTGCTGGCGAAGGGGGTTGCTGAGGTGGTCTCCAGCCCGGCCGCAGCGGAAGCGGGCTTCATTCTTTGTCATCCTCCGCTTGAATGGGCATAAAGACCTGGCCGGCCAGCTCGTCCGCCTCGCCTAGATAGGTGGCGACAATGCGGCTAATGTCTGTAACGGCGCGGAAGTAGTGGCGCTGCCCACTCTGCACGTGCTCCAACCAGCCGCGCCACTCCCCAGGCTCATCGGAATTGTCCGGGTTCTCTCGCCACAGGCGCACCACAAATGAGTGCGCCTCGGCCTCAAAATAGGTCATGATCCCTTGATCTTGCTCTGGCATGGCAAGCAAGAGTTTAAGGGATGAGTCTCACAAAAGTCTCACAAGGGAGGTTGGGTTTGTCGTAACAACTAAAGTTGTTACGACAAACCTGACATAACCAGGCCGTCTTGCAAAAGGTAGATTTCGTCGGCAAAGGCGTCTACGGCCAGGTCGTGGGTGGCAATGACAATGGTCGTGTCTTCATGGTCGGCAATATGGCGAAAGAGGGCCAGGATTTGCTGGCCGGTGGCCGAGTCCAGCTCGCCCGTCGGCTCGTCGGCCAGGATGAGGGCCGGCCGGGTAGCCAGAGCCCGGGCAATGGCCACCCGCTGCTGTTGCCCGCCGGACAATTCGGCCGGCCGGTGGTCCATCCACCGGGACAGCCCGACCAGGGCCAGAACTTGCCGCACTCGCTCCTGCCGGGTCCGCCGTTTGACTCCCGCCAGCCGTAACATCAGATCCACGTTTTCCCAGGCGGAGTAGGTGGGCAGGAGCGTGTGCGATTGGAAGACAAAGCCAATCCGGTGGCGGCGCAAAGCGACCCGCTGCCGCTCGGAGAGCCGGCTTATCTCCCGCCCTTCCAGCCAGACGCGGCCGGAGGTCGGCCGGTCCAACCCGCCAATGCAGTTGAGCAAGGTCGTCTTGCCAGACCCGGACCGGCCGCGCAGGGCGACGACCCGGCCCGGCGCAATAGAGAGGCTAACCCCTTGCAACGCCGCCACCTGGCGCGTGCCCACCTGGTAAATGCGGCTGACCTCTTCGGCGCGAACGACGGCCGAGGTTTCATGGTTTAGAGCGTTCATCTTAACTCTGGTTGTAGCGACCATTACGCGGCCAGAGCAGAACAATTTTGCAAAATTGCTCTACTGGCCGCCGCTGATGAAGAAGTCCGGTAATTCCTCGTCCACTTCCTGGAGGCATTCCTGTTGCTTCTCAGGGTCGGTAAACGCCTCCCGGGCAATGACACAGGCCCGGTAGGCGTCGGCAATTTCCTGGACGCCCTGGAGCGCCTCTTCGACGCTGAGACCTTCGTTGAGCACCTGGTCGTAGGCGCGGGCCAGCCAGACGAAGGAGATGCTCAACCAGCTATTCTCGTCGGAAAAGCGCTGGAAGAAGCCGGGTTGAGTAGCCCCGGCGACGCTGGTCAGGTAAGCGGCCGCCCGCTCTTCGCCAACGTGCTGGCGATAAGCGGCCGATTCGGCCACGGAACGGCGCGCCGGCAGGCCCTCGCCGGCATTGGGTTGTTCGGTCAGGAATTTGATCCACTCCCAGCAGGCCTGGCGCGCGTCGGTCGAGGCAGAGATGAAGTAGCCGTTGGCCGAGCCATAGCCGCCTCCCTGCTGGCCGTCGGGCGCGGCCGGCAGCGGGACAACGCCAACGTTACCCTCGTCCTCTTCCTCTTCCGGCGGGCCGCCAACGAAGACAATTCCGCCGCCGCCCAGCCCGCCGGCAGCGGTCCACATGGCCGCCCGGCCACCGTCAATCAACGTCTGCCGGTCTTCAAAACCGGTGAAGTCGGGATCACCCATGTTGGTAATAAAAACCGGCTTCACCTCGTACTCGGTCGTCAGGCTGGTGTACCAACGCATGGCTTCCACCGTCGCCGGGTTCGTAAAGCTGACGGCCGGGGGGTCTACGCTGTCGTCAATCAGGGTGGCGCCCATCCGCTCGATCATGCTCAACATGTCGTTGGGCTCAAACAGGTCGGGGACAAAACCATACTGTTGGTTCTCACCCTCGCCCTGGGTCAGGGCCACGGCCGCGGCCAGGAACTCTTCGGTGGTCCAGTCCGGGCTGGGGTACTCCAGGCCGGCCGCGTCAAAGAGGTCCTTGTTGTATTCAATGACGGTGACAGAAATATCGCCTGGCAGGCCCCAGACCTGGCCCTGGGCACTAAACTGGTCCAGAACGGCCGGAAAGAAATCGTCCTGGCGAATGGTGGGATCATTGTCAAAGAACGGCTCCAGACTCAGAACGGCGGCCAGGTTCTCTTCGTTGTCGAAGGCTGGAAACCACTGAAAGCAATCGGCGTCGGCGGCTATCTCTTGCAATCCCACTCTGTCACCAAAGAAGTCAGGCGTGGCCACTTCGACCACGATGTCCGGGTGCGCCTCCTGGAACTGGCGGGCCAGGTCGCGGAACGATTGCAGGCCAAACGGGCCACCGGCGACGACAAAGGTGATGGAGACGGCGTCTTCGTTGGCGGTTGTTTCTGTCTCAGGCCCCGTCACCGTAAAGGGGGGAACCGGGGTGGCTTCGGCCTCCTGGACCAGGTGCTCTTCAATCGCTTCTTCGGCGGCTGCCTGCGCCTCGGCCAGGGCATCGGCTACTGACTTTTCCTCAGTTAGAATCTCCTCAACGGCCTCGCTGAAGGCAGTGAAGCCAAGGGCGTCGGCCAGCGGCGTGAAGGCGTGGTCAACGGCAAAGCGAAGCGCCGCCACCAGTTCTTCGTCCTGGCTGTCCCAGAAGCCGCCGGCTTCGGCGACGGAGCGGCGAGCCGGCATCTGGCCCAGGCCAACGATCTGAATGCCTTGCTGGTCGCCGTGCTGACGGCTCAAGAAATCAATCCAGCGCCAGGCAGCGTCGGGGTTAGCCGTTCCCGCGCTGATGGCCAGGCCCTCGGCCGAGAATGGGGTTGTCCTGTCGTCCGGTTCGCCAACCGGGAAGGGTACGACACCCAGGTTCCCTTGCTGGCGGCGAAACTCCCAACTGCCAAATGACTCTGACCACATGGCCGCCCGGCCGTCTTCAATAGCCTGGAAACCCTCCGGGATGGATGGCCCCTCCTGATCACTCCGGGGATAATAGGGGCTGACCTCCTCGGTCAGAGAGAGGTTGGCGTACCACTGGACAGCTTCGACGACGGCCGGGTCGTCCAGCCTGGCCGTGGGTGGATCGGCGTCGGGGTCAAAGAGCGGGCCGGCGCGGCCCTGGATAAATGATAATGGATTAGGGAAAGGTTCGACGAAGCCCCAGCGGGTCACTTCGTCTCCTTCCCGTTTGGTCAGCGCTTTGGCGGTAGTCAAAAAGTCGTCCCAGCTCCAACCGGCTTCCGGGTAAGCCACCCCAGCTTCGTCAAAGGCGTCTTTGTCGAAGAAGATAAGCTCGTAGTTGACCGTGGTCGGCAAAGCCCACGCGCCGCCGTCCCACTGGTACTGCTCCAGGACGCCAGGATAAAAATCGGCGGCGTTGAAATTGCTGTCCTGCTCTATAAGGGAAGTAAGGTCTAACAACAGTCCTTGCCGCGTCGCTTCATGGGTAACACCCGTGTTAAGCACGTCGGCCGCAGCGGCCAGCTTCAGGGTAGCGTCGTCCGGCCACTCCCTACCAACCGGTCCCATACCCAGGACCTCGTCAATCGAGACCAGCTTGATTTCAATCTCCGGGTTATCTTCCTCGAAAGCCTCAATCAGGCCCTGGTAACGCCCCTGCTCAAAATCATAAACGGCAAAACGAATGGTCTTGCGGCCGTCCTCTCCACCTCCGGTGGTGTCTGAGTTTTCGACAGAGGCAGCGGTGGTCGGGGTTGGCGGTGGGTCGCCAGCCCTGGAGCGGCAGGCAGCCGCGAAAACGGCGATGAGAAGAAGAATGATAAACGCTCTTTTGTTCATGAGTTTCACCTTGTACACTGGGTGGCTCGGTCTGAGACCGGCCACAGCTAGAATAGTTACCCTGGCAGCCAGCCATAGTCGGAGACCAGCCACAGCTAGAAAGGATCAGCCTTTGTAATCGGGCGGATGAAAAGCCCTCCGTCCTGCGCCTCCAGCGTGACCCGGTCGCCAATGCCGGCCTGCTGGCGCAGATTGGGCGGAATTTGCAGCCGGCCGGCGGCGTCTACGACGACGTACTCTTCGTAGAAGGGCAGATGGCCATCTCCCGCTTCGCGCTGTACCCCCTGGGCCAGGGCCGCCTCGACGTCGGCCACGCGGCGCACCGTTTCACTACTGGTCCGGCCGTCGCGGATGGTCACCACCCGGTCCACCGATTGGGCTACTTGCGGGTCGTGGGTGACGATGACTGTCGTCAACCCATATTGGCGGTTCAATTTACGGAAGAGGGCCAGTATCTCCTGGGCGGTGGTGGAGTCCACCTCGCCCGTCGGTTCGTCGCCCAGCAGCAAGTGGGGCCTGTTAGCCAGGGCAACGGCAATAGCGACCCGCTGTTGCTGGCCGCCCGATAGTTGGGCCAGCCGGTGCTGGCGGTGATCCCACAGGCCAACTGCCTCCAGCAGTTCTTGAGACCAGGCTCTCCTCTGGCGCGGTCCCAGGCCGGCCAGTTTCATGGGCAGTTCCACGTTTTCCCGCGCCGGGAGATAAGCGATCAGGTTGCGGGCTGTTTGCTGCCAGACGAAACCAACCTCGGCGCGGCGATAGTCGTCCAACTGCCGGTCGGAGAGTTTGAGCAGGTCACGGCCGTTGACCATCACCCGCCCGGCCGAAGGACGGTCCAGCCCACCCAGGACGTTCAGCAGGGTGCTCTTACCGGAGCCAGACGCGCCGACGATGCCCAGCAACTCGCCCGGCCGGATGGCCAAGTCTAAACCCTGGAGGGCAACCACTTCCAGGCCGGCGACTTTGTAGATTTTGACGAGGTTCTCGCAGTGAATGAACGGTTCCATTGACTCGCTATCTGACTACTGGCCGGGTGGCCGGGGCTGGTTTCCAGCCCTCACTGGAAGCCAGCCATAGTCGTGAGACTGGTTTTCGCCAGCGAAAACACGCCACAGCTTGAGAATGTTATTCGCCGACGACAATTTGCCCTTCTTCCAGCCCGCTCAAGATTTCGACGCGATCGGCGCTCTCGATCCCCAGACGGACATCTACCCGGCGCTGCCCATCGCCATCCTGGACGACGACGAAGTTGCGCCCCTGGAAGGTGCGGATGGCAGCCGGCGGGAGCCAGAGAACGTCCTGCTTTTCCTCCAGGACAATGACGACGGTGGCCAACTCGCCCAACACCAGCCCGGCGTCAGAATCGTCCAGGGTAATGCGGGCGACGCTGTCGTCGCTGCCGGTGTCTACGGTGCCGCCGCCATAAGGGTAAGGCAACTGGCGGACAGAGCCGCTGAGGCTCTCCTCCGGCCGGCTACGGAGGTGAACGGTGGCTGCCTGTCCCACGCTCATTTCGCTCAACTGGTCGCTGCCAAGCTCGGCCGTTATCTCCAGTTCGCCGGGCTCGGCCAGGACCACGACCGTCGTAAAAGCCTCGGCGGGGTCGCCCGGCCGGACGCCGATGGAAAGAATCTGCCCATCAAACGGGGCAACCAGGCTGGCATCGGCGATCTGGCGCTCAATTTCGGCGATCTCCAATTGGACCTGTTCGACGTCCAGGGCCAGCAACGGGTCTACGCCTCGTTCCAACTGCTCAATTTTGAGTTCCGCCAGGAGGATCTCCTGCTCCAGGATCTGGACCTCGTAACTGTTGCTGCCGTTGGAGGCCAGAGCGTCGTTGTATTCGGCCTCGGCAATACGCAAGTTCTCCTGGGCCCGCTCCAGTTCACGGGCGTAGTTGTCAACGACCTCTTGCGGCTCCCACGGCCGGTCGAGAGCCTTTTGGTACTCGTATTCGGCGTAGGCCAACTGTTCCTGGGCGCGGTTTAAATTGACCTCACCACTGACGATGCCGGCCGTGCTGTAACCGGCGCGGGCCTGGGCCAACTGGAGTTGGAGTTGTTCCAGAGTAATCTGGGCCTCCAGCAGGGTATCCTGTCTCTCTTGCTCAGCCTTGGCCAGGGTGAGTTCGGCCGTCTGCAAGGCCAGTTGTTTCTGGGACAACTGGTTCCGCAGTTCTTCGATTTCCAGCTCAGCCAGCACGTCGCCAAGCTGTACCCGGTCGCCCCGGGCCACGTTGACGGTGGCGACGAAGCCATCGGTGCGGAAAAACAGCTCTTGCTCCTGAGCTGGGGAAACACGGCCGCTGAACTCCAGCGTCTTGACCACCGTGCCCCGTTGGACGGTATACGTTGGCTTCTCCGGCACGACCGGCGTCGGCAGTGGCGTCGGCGTTGGCTGGTTTGCTGTTTCTGCCGCGCCCTGGCTGCACCCGGCCGCCAGGAGAACCAGGCACAAAAAAAGGCCAGCTTTGATCGTCAGCACGCTATTCATAACCATTTCACATCACATCGCTTTCTACAATCCAAAATCTAAAATCTTGACGAACGCTTCGCGTTCGCATCCAAAACCTCAAACCGCCTCGCCCAACTTCACCGCCTCAAAGAGCTTCATGCGGACAAGCAGGGCGACGAGGGCCATGAGGGCAACAATAAACATGAGGGCGAAGAGGGTATAGATCGTTTCTAATTGGCCCCAGGCGATTTGTACGACGAATGGAGGAACCTGGGCCGTTTTGCCAGCGCCAACCTGGAAGTAAGGGATGAATAGGGCGCTAACCAGCACGCCCAACGCCGTGCCCAGGCCGGTCCCGGCCAGGATCAGCAGCGTTTGCTCCCCGGCCAGGTAGACGGCCATCTGGCCGAGGGACAGGCCGACGGCCCGCAACATGCCTAGCTCGATAAAACGGCGGCGGAAGGAAACGACGGTGTAGACGAGGAAACCCAACACGGTTAGCCCGGCCGCGGCAAGGAAACCAACGGAGAGCAGGCCGAACAGCCCTTGCCGTTCAGGGCGATTCTGCTCGGCGGCAATGGTGGCGCGGGCGTCGGCGGCGGTGACGACGACCAGCCCAAGCTCGCGCACGCCGTCAACGATGGAATCGGATGGGACAGTGGGATCGGTTGCCAGCCAGACGTTGTAAGGAAACGTTCCGCCTAATCCTTCGTGGATATAGTCCAGGTTAGCGACAAAGAACGGGCCTTCTTGTGGGTATTGGGTCGGGAAAAGGTCCAACGCTCCGGCAATGGTGAACTCGACGTCGGCAAACTCGTCGGCCGCGCCGACCGTCAGCCGCAGGGAGTCGCCGACCTGCAAACCATGCCGGTCGAGGAAGTCACGGCTGACCAGGATATGGTCACGGCGCACCGCCAGGCGGTTCATCAACCCGCCCAGCGATTCATTGGCGGCAAAGTCAGGCCGGTAGTAGGCCACCGCGGTGAAGTCCGCCCGGTCTACCCCCAGCAGGTGGCCGCTCTGCTGGCGGCCGCCAATGTTAGCCGTGGCGCTGTAGTCGCCGACGCGGGCGGCCGCTTTGACGCCCGGTACACGTAGATGGTCCGTCACCGGCAGAAAGAGCCAGCGTGGTTCCTCTTCGTCGGAAGCAGCATCGTCCGCAAACTGTTCCTGGCCCGGCAGCGCCGGCTGCTCGCTCTCTTCCGTGTTTTCCCCTAACTCGGCCAGGTTCAGGTCTGCCCCGACCTGGTAGTAGACCCACTCGGCCAGGTGGTCGTTTAACGTTACGGCCATCGAAGCGGTAAAGGTGGCCAGACTAACCGTCAGGGTGAGGAGCAGCAATGGTCCAGTATAGAGAACGGCCGAGCGGGCCAACTGGCGCAGGACGAGCAGTGGAGTGACGCCCGGCAGCCAGGCGGCCAGCCAGGCCAGCCCGCGCATCAGCCAGGGGAAGAGACGGACCAGGAACAACCCCAGGGCGAAACAAAAGAGAGCGGGAACCAGGAAAAGGAGCGGGTTGGTAAAGGGATCGTTTCCCCGATCCAGCAAGCCGATAGCCCCTTGCCGGTCGAGCTGGTACCAACCGTACAGCGGCGGGAGCAGCAGGAAAAAGTCAAGAAAGTAACGCTGCCACAGTGGGGCCAGCAGGGCGCGGGCCTGCTGCCAGCGGAGGGTGACGATGGTATAGCCGGCGCTGGCAAAGGCCGGAATGAGCAAGGCCAACAGCGCCAGGGCGACGCCCAGCAAGCCGTAGCCCAGGGCGGTGGGAGAGAGAACTGTGACCAGTGGCCCGGCATTATCGCCAGCCAGCAGGGCCGGATCGAGGAAGGTCCGGGCGCGGCCCATCAGTTGAGCCAGCCGCTCGCCCAGGAGCAGGCCACCCACCAGCCCCATGCCGCCAATGAGCGCGCCTTCGAGGGCGTAAACGCCGAGGATTTGCCAGCGGGTCGCGCCCCGGCTGCGCAGTACGGCAATCTCCCCCTGCCCCCGGCTGACGACCATGCCGGCCACCAGGCTGATAAAGTAAAGCACCAGGCCGACGACCGGCAGGCTGAAAACGGTCAGAGTGAGGGTCAGCAGGCGGGCGGCCCGGCCGTAATCACCCAGGGCAGCGACAGGCGACACGTCCAGCGTGGCATTGTTCAACAGAGCCGTAACACGCGCCTCGACGACGGCCACTCCTTCTAACAACGCGCTGACGCTGGCCGGACGGACGCGACTACCGTCGAATACCTGGTACCAGACGGCCGTGGCCACCGGCGTTTCCAGGGCTGGGACAACCTGGTGGACGAATGCTTCTTCGCTGGTCAGCAGAACTTCGCTAAAGGCTTCCGGCTGGTAAAACCAGAAGGGATCGGCCGGATCGGTGGCCTGCCAGACGCCGGCGATGCGAACCGGGATTTGCGCCCCCTCCTGGCCGGCCGCGAACAGAACGTACTCCTCGCCGACTTGCAGCCCCAGTTGCCCGGCCGTTTCCCGGCTAACCATGACCTCCAGCGCGCCTGCGGAATCCTCTTGCGATTCTGGGAAGCGGCCCTCCACGAGTTGAATGTGGTCTTGCAAGCCGCTGATGAAACCAGCGCTGGCCCACAACAGCGGTTCGTCGCTGGTGAACACCCCCTCGCCGGCCGGGAACAGGCGCAGCTTAGCCGTGCTGACGTGGCGAACCTGCGCTTCGAGCGGCAGGCCAATCACGCCGGCCGCCTGCTGAGTCAGGTACTCGTCGAGCGGCGTGTAACTATCCCAGGCAACGTCGCCGTGCCAGGCGCCGACATAGCGCCAGAGGAAGGCAAACGGCGGCCGGCGGGCACCGGTCTCGGTCAGTTCGCCTTGCAACAGCCGGTTATGGGCGGCATCGGCGTAGAGGGGAATACTGGCGAGAAGGCCGACGGCCGCCACCAGCCCGGCCAGCAGGCAGAGCATCAAGAGACGGTAGTTCCACAACCGCCGGCCGGCAACTGTGAAGAGGGAAAGAAATGTTATCGTGAAGCGCGTCATGGGTGATCCGCGCCTCACTGTAGCACACGACGTAGCCGCTCGCGTAAAGTTTCGGTGAAGCCTGGGTTAAGGTCTCTTAACCGGGAGTTATCTGCCCAATAGTTCGTTCAACGCCTCGGCCGCTGTCAGGAAGTGGCTATAGGCGGCTTCGATCTGGCGTTGGTGGGCGGGGGAGTGGCTGGGCGTGGCCTGGAACTGGGCCAGGCGGTCGTGGGTAATTTGCTGGTAAAGGGCAATCGTTTCGGCCATCGGCAAAATTTGCAGCTCTTCCTGGAGCAGGCGGGCGCAGGCCTGGAACTGGCGGATGGCCCCGGTATTGTTGCCCATCTGCCAGTAACAGCGCATCAGGGCGCGGTGGACTTCCTCCCGCAATGGGTCGCGCCGCAAGATGGCCTGCCCCATCTCGGCCGCCTCCTGGTAGGTCTGGCGCTGGATGGCGCCGGCCATTAGCTGCCCCAGGGCGCGCAGGTAGCGCCGCTCCAGACGCTCCCGCTCCAGCAGGCACCAATCGGCGTAAAGGCCTTCGTACAACCGGCCCTGGTAAACGCCGGCCGCTGCCTGGAGCAGTTGTTCACGGGCAGCAGCGTCACCGGTTTCTTCGGCCCGAGCCAGGTAGCCCTCAAAGTCGGCCAGGTCAAAGCGCATCGGCCGGCCGGGCTCAAAACAGATCCACTCGCGGGTGGCGTGGAGGAAGGCGTCGGCCGGGGCGCCGACGCCGTCGAATACCCGGCGCAAGCGCCACAGGGCAGTGCTCAAGCTGGCCCGGCCGGCGGCCGGGGGGTTCTCCGGCCAGAGAATCTCAATCAACGTTTCCCGGGAATGGGGCCTGGCCTGATTGAGCAGAAGGTAGCCCAACAGCTCGGCTACGTGGTGGGTTGGGAAAACATCGCAAAGCTCGTCCCCGTACTGCAGGCGAAGTTTGCCAAAAGCATATACCTGGAGAAGGGCCATTGGTGTCCGCCAATACCTTTAAGAAGAGTAATTAAGTAATTGGGTAATTACCCAATTACTCAATTACAGCCTGATCACAGATGGCTGTTTAGGATTATAGGGAACGCCATTAGGATAATGGCTATTCTCGCAGCAGTTTTTCGGGATCAATGCCGGCCGCCACCAGAACAGCAGTAACTGGAGCGGCGTTAATAAAGCTGGCCTTTAAACGGGGGTCTTGTAACGGTTCGGCCGTCTGTTGGATAAAATCGGCGGCGATATGCATGTGAACAGAGGCAATGGCCGGGTCGTCCACGACATGGCTCATCGTGGCATGCAGCTTCCACAACATCCCCCGGTCTACCGAGGTCTGCGCGTCGAGCATGGCCACGTGTAACTCGGCAATGGCTGCCAGTCTGTTCCCCTGGGCAAAGAGCAACTCGCCACGAACAAAAGCGGCCAGGGCCCGGAAACGGTCGGCGTCGAGCAGGTCAGCCACGTTGCTCAGGTCGGACACGTATTTGCCCGCACCTCCTTGATCCCCCTGCCGCAGGTAGGCACGGGTCAGGTGATAGAGGATCAAGGCCTCCTGTTCCCGGTTGCCCATCTCGCGGGCAGCGCCCAGGGCTTCTTCCAGGTAAGCAATCCCTTCTTCGGTCCTCCCCAATTCAATCAGATTCACCCCAAAATTGCGTTGAATATCCGGCTTGATGATGTTGGCCCCTTCAACGTACTGTTCGGCCAGCGACAAGGCGCGCTCGTGGTAGCGCAGCGCATTGTCCATGTCATAGAGCGCCTGGTAACACTCGCCGATGTCGTTCAAGGCCAGAATGGTCCGCCAGCGGTCGTGCAGGGCCTCGTAAATGTTCAAGGCCTCAGCGTGGGCAGAAATGGCCTGCTGGTATTCACCGCGGGCGTGGCGCGTCCGGCCGATGCTGAGCAAGACCCGCGCCTGTTCCAGGGCGTCGCCGGCCTGGCGGAAGGCGGCCAGGGCCTGGGTCAGGTGGCTGAGGGCCTGCTCGGCGTTACCTCGCCGCCGGTTGACAACGCCCATTCCCCGGTGCGCCCGGCCGATGGCGATCAGATCGCCGCAGGCCATGCCCATCCTTAAGGCCTCGGTGTAATAGTCGTAAGCTGGCTCATACTGGCCCTGGGAATCGGCGACGTCGCCCAGTCGCGCCCGCAGCCGGGCCGATAACCCCTTGTCGTCAGAAATTTCCAGCGCCCGGCGGAAATCTTGCTCGGCCAGCTCGTATTGGCCAACCAACCAGGTGCAGACGCCCCGCTGTTCCAGGGTGCGGGCACGAAAAATAGGGGGAAGTTCGTCAAAACTCAGGGCCTGGCTGTATAGTTCGGCCGCTTCGCTGTACTTTTGTTCGTTCGTAGCGGCTTTGCCGGCCCGGTAGGCGTCTAGAGCCTCATGGGGGATGTTTAGGGAGCCGAAAACGCCAGAAACGCTCGAATGCGACATGAGCCGTATCATATCCACGGGTCTGAAAAGGTGCAATATACCAGTTTACAATTGAGTTAGAGTTAGAGCCTTGAGTTAGAGTTAGAGTCTTGAGTTAGCGCTTCGATAATTTTCCGGTCGGTGACGGCGAAGGCGTAGCGCATCAGGTCGGGCAGGCGGACCCAGGCGTGGTCGGCCACTCCCAGGTTTTGCGGCCGGCCGGCCAGGTGGCGGGCGTGAAAAGCGTGCAGGGTGATACGAAAATGGGTGTAGGCGTGTTTAACCACGGTCAGCGGCCGGCTGACTTCAATGTCTATGTCCAACTCCTCCCGGATCTCACGTTGTAGGGCCTGGGCTAGCGTTTCCCCCTCTTCTTGTTTGCCGCCAGGGAACTCCCACAGGCCGCCCAACAGTCCCTCGGCCGGCCGGCGGGTAATGAGAAAACGGCCGTCTTCACCCCAAATGACGCCGGCCGTGACGTGGTAGTGGGGTGTCTTCCGGCGTGGCGGCCGGACCGGCCGCTCCAGTTGGGTGCCCCTGGCCCGCGCCAGGCAGTGCGCGGCTACGGGGCAGCGGTGGCAGAGGGGCACGGCCGGCAGGCAAATTGCCTGGCCCAGCTCCATTAGCGCCTGGTTGAAATCTCCCGGCCGGCCGGCCGGCACGAGTTGGGCCACCACCTGCCACAGATAATTACGGGTGGCTGTCCCGGTCACGTCGTCCGGCAGGTCCAGCAGCCGGCTGAGGACGCGAATGACGTTGCCGTCCAGCACCGGGACCGGCCGGCCAAAAGCAATCGAGGCAATGGCCCCGGCCGTGTAACGCCCTATCCCTTTGAGCTTTATCAACTCGGCTACGGTATCGGGGATACGGCCGCCGTATTCGTTGACGACCGTCTGGGCGGCGGCGTGCAAGTGGCGCGCCCGGCTGTAATAGCCCAGCCCCTCCCACAGCTTGAGCACCTCGTCCAGCGAAGCGGCCGCCAGCGCCTGCACGGTGGGAAAGCGGGCCATCCAACGCTCGTAGTAAGGGATGACGGTGGTGATCTGCGTCTGCTGCAGCATCACCTCGGCCACCCAGACGGCATACGGGTCACGGCCGCGCCGCCAGGGCAAATCGGCGTGCCCGGCGTCCCACCAGGCCAGAAGAGCCGGGGCTATATTCGCTAAATCACTCATCTGGAGTTAACAATAGGCGATCTATCAAACGCGTTGATAACGGATGACCGGGTTAGGCTCCTGTTCAATCTCTTCCAGGTTGGCGGCCACCAATTCGCCCCTTTGGTAGAGGTACTCAACGTGGGCGCCGGCTTCTTCCAGGGCCAGGAGGATGTGGTAGCTGTGGACTTCGCCAAAGAGCTGGCGGCTGATGTCGGCCGTAGACGTGGGTTCGCGGCAGATATCCAGCACCCGGTTCAGCCGGCTGTCGTGGACCTGGCGGATGGCCTGGATGCGGCCGGGCAGGTCGGCCATTGGCTCTTCGTGCCCGCCCAGGCATAGGCGGACCCCCTCCAGGCGCTCAATCCGGGCCAGGGAATCGAGGTAATGGGCCAGGCCCATGTGGTTGGTGATGCTCTCCGGGGCCTGGTGCGGCGTCGTCCGTGACAAGACATGGTCGGCCGTCAGCAGGATGTCGTCCACCTGAAGGCAGACCTGGCCGGGGCAGTGGCCGGGCACGTGGTGGGGCTGGACGCCAACCAGCTCAGCCTGTTCTTCCTCAAGGGAAAACTGGACCGGCGTGGAACGATAGACGCCCTTGGCGTACAGGTACATAGCCATGATAGCCTCCCGGCTTTCGGCCGAAACGCCGGCTCGTTGCAGAAAGGTCTCCAACTGCCGTGCGGCAACGACCACCCGCTCCTCGTAATGGGATAGGACGCGCCGGTCCAGGGGATGGACGCCAATCGGCGCGCCGGTGTGCTGGCGGATAAACGGCAGGCCGCCAAAATGGTCCATGTGGCCGTGGGTGATGACAATCACGTCTACGTCGGCCAGGCCGATAGGGTCGCCAAAAGTTTCCTGGATAGCGGTAAAGCCGGCCAGCAAATCCTTATTGGATTGCTCCATTCCCGACCCACAGTCTACCAGGATGACCCGGCCGCCGTCGCTGATAACGTAAATGTTGGCTACCAGGCTGGGAAAGGCCAGAACGGGAAAGGTGTAAATGCAGCGCCCGGCCGAGGTAACGAATTTTTGGACAGGTTCCATAAATAGTTGAGTCATTCAGGTAACGGCCGGCCCTTCGGCCGGGTATTTTTCGTAAAGCTGTTCCGTGACCACGGTGCGTAGACGCTGAACGGCCTCGTGAAGCTCGGTAAAGGTATTGTACAGGGGAGCAATGCCAAAACGAATATTGTCCGGCCGGCGAAAGTCGGGCTGGACGCTCATTTCGTGAATCAGAGCCTGGTCAATACGCAGCCCCTCGTCGTGGCCAAGAGTGACGTGTGACCCCCGGTGCTCCGGTTGGCGCGGTGACTTCAAACGGAAGCCCAGCGGGGCCAACAGTGCCTCCCACAGGGCCACCAGGTATTCCGTCTGCTGCACTGATTTGGCCCGCACTCGCTCCAGGCCTGCTTCCAACAGCAGCTCCAGGCCCGCCTCCACGGCCGCCAGGGCCAGGATGGACGGCGTCCCGGTGAGGAAGCGGCGCAGCCCCGGCGCGGGCTGGTAGTCAAGGGCAAAGGCGAAGGGGCTGTGCTGCCCCATCCAGCCGGAAATGGGGTTGTTCAGTCGCTCCTGCCAGTCGCGGCGCACGTACAGGAAGGCCGGAGCGCCAGGGCCGCCGTTTAAATATTTGTAGCTGCAGCCCACGGCCAGATCGACAGCGGCCGCATTCAGCGCAATAGGCATGGCCCCGACCGAGTGGCTGCAGTCCCACAAGATGAGCGCCCCGGCCCGGTGGGCCAGCTCTGTCAGCGTGGCCATGTCATACGTGTAACCACTCTTAAAAATGGTGTGGGTCAGGACGACCAGGGCGGTTTCCTCGTCTATGGCCCCGGCCAATTGCTCCACCGGGCCAGATAGCTCGTCGGCCGCGGGTACAACTTCCAGCCGGTAGGCCGGCCCGGCTAACCGGACCACTCCCTGGAGAATGTACAAGTCGGAAGGGAAGTTCAGCTCGTCGGTGACGATTTTGGTCCGGCCGGATTGCACCTGGAGGGCGGCCAGCGCCAGTTTGTAAAGGTTAACAGAGGTCGAGTCGGCCATGATGACTTCGTCGGGGCTGGCTCCCAGCAAAACAGCCATTTTAGCCCCGACTCGCTCCGGCAAGTCAAACCAGCCCTCATTCCAACTGCGGATCAGCCGCCGCCCCCACTCCTGTTCGACCACCTGCTGCAACCGCTCGACAGTGACCCTGGGCAGGCGGCCGAGAGAGTTGCCATCAAGGTAGATATAGGTTGGGTCGTCTATCACAAATTGCTGGCGAAAGCGGACCAGATCGTCCCGGGCGTCCAGTTCCTGGGCGTACCCGGCGTCGGGGCGAAAAGGGGGAATCATGCCATTGGGTCCAGGGCGCGGCCTACCCTTAGATATGGCGCAAAACGGCCCGCACCGGGCTGCCGTCTCCGCCGGCTATCTTGAGCGGCAGGGCCACCAACTCATAGATACCGTCGGCCGCCTGGCTCAGGTCCAGCCCCTCCAGGATGGCAATGTTATTTCGATAAAGGGCATGGTGGCCGGGCAACGCTTTGCTGTCGCTCTTGTCCATTGAAGGCGCGTCTGTACCGTACAAAATAATCCCCAGGTTGCCCAAGAAATCGGCCAGCTCCGGACTGGGGTAAACGAAATCCTCAGGGAAAACGGAGGGGTCTAAATCGCTGGCCGGGGAACGGACCAGCAACCGCTCGGCCACGCTTAGATCGTAGGCGGCGAAATCGGCCGGGACCAGGGGCCCACCCTCCTTGTCTACGGTAACGACCTGGGCCAGGCCCCAATAGATCCGTAAATCCAGTTGTTCGACCGCCTGCCCCTGGGTGAAATGGTGGGGGGCGTCTATGTGGCTGCCGGTGTGGGCGCTCATAGTCAGGGTGGTCACGTTGACCGGGGAGCTTTGTCCCAGGAAAAGCGTTTGAACCAGGCTAAAGGGGGAGTCGCCAGGCCAGACGGCCATCTTGGCGAAAAGGGTGCGGCTGATGTCAATCATGGTGGTCATCATTCTTTCTTCCCCAGTTCACGAGCAACCTTATATGGTAACTATTGTACCCCGGCGGCTACTTTGTGCCATAATACGGCCATGCGACGCATCCAATTAACTGTCCTGCTGGCTGCTTGCCTGGCGGCCGGGTCATTAGTGGCTGTGGCCATAGCTGCCAGCCGTTCCGGCTGGTTCGTCTACCTGCCAGCCATTCACCGCCCCGAAGATCCCGCGATGGTCGAATTTCGCGGGCTGTGGGTGACCCGCTTCGACTGGACCACGGCCGGCCAACCAGCCAGCCCGGCCAAAATTGACGAAATTGTCCAAAACGCGGCCGGCGCTGGCTTTAACGCCATTTTCTTCCAGGTGCGCGGGGCAGCCGACGCCTATTACCAGCCCGGCCCCGAACCGTGGGCAGCGCGCATCAACGGGGCGCTGGGCCAGCCGCCAGACCCCCTATGGGACCCGCTGGCCTACTTTGTGCAGCGGGCCCACGAACACGGCCTGCAACTGCACGCCTACCTCAACGTCTACCCGGTGTGGGATGATTGCAATAATCCTCCCCCCAACGTGACGCCACCACACTTTTACTATGCCCTGCAGCAGGCCCACGGTACGACCGGCGGCCAGTTAAACGGCCTGCAGTGGGACACGAACGGGGATATTCACTGCAGCGTCTACCAGCAGGCCACTCCCGCCTCCATTTTTGCCGATAACCATTACCTGGACGTGGCTCAATACCTGGTGGATAACTACGACATTGACGGTCTACACCTGGACAACATCCGCTACGGCGGCCCCAACACCTCGTGCGATCCGGTCAGCGCTGCGGCTTCAGGTGTGCCCTGCTTCAGCTCGCCCCCAGTTGGCTACATTTCCTACGAAGATTGGCAGCGCGATCAGATCAACGGCACGGTCTTTAAGTTTTACGACCAGGTCATCAGCCAGCACCCGGAATTGTGGCTCTCGGCCGCTGTCTGGCCCATCTACATTGAGCGGCCGGAATGGGGCTGGGGCGGCGTGGCCACCGAGGGCTATTCCGATTATTACCAGGACTCCAAGGGCTGGCTGGCCGGCAGTTATATTGACACAATTACTCCCATGATTTACCCCGCCCAGTATAACTGCCCTTACAATGGTTTTTGGACGCTGGAGCGCTGGCAGATCCTGGTAGCCGACTTCCAGGCCGACCACGCCGGCCGTTTTGTCATCCCCGGCATCGGCAGTGGCTACTGCACTTTTGACGAAATTGCCAACCGTATCAACGCCGCCCGGGCTATCGGCACAGCCGGGCACGCCATCTTCTCCTACGGCGCGCTGGCTACCAACCAATATTTCGACGACCTGGCCACCGGACCGTACGCTGTTCCGGCTGTCCCGCCGGATATCACCTGGCGCTGACGAGCAAGAAGCGCCAGGCACTGGATAACTTGGCGCGATACCTGGCCAACCGTAAAGTGCCAGGCACTTGGGCCAATAGGCGAATGGCGCGAATGAAATAAAATAGGTTTCCATGACGCAGACAGAGGATTCACTAACAACCCTGAACCAGTTGCAGACCAAATGGGAAGTACAGGAGCGGCCGTTTGTCTCTCATGCGCCGCTGGTCGGGTCGCTCATTGCCCGGCTGAGGACCGCCTGGAACAACGTCGCCGCCCGGTGGTACGTCCGAGCCATCCTGCAGCAGCAAAACGACTTTAACCTCCTGGTCGTCCGGCAGTTCTACGAAGTCCAGGCCCAGCACCGGGAGACCCTGGCTCGTTACGACGAGGTGGTCACCCGCTTCCAGGGCTTTGACGACCGGCTGATCAGCCAGGACAGGGATCACACCTCTTTTACCCAAGACCTGGCCGAATTAACCACCCAGGTCATCCAGATGAACCGCCGGCTACAAGCCCTGGACGAGCGCCTGGCGCGCCTGGAAAACAGCCGCGCCAACCTACAGGCAGAATGAACATCCGGCCGACAACCAACGGCGCCACTGGCAGTGGCGGCCCTTCTCCTGTGCGCCTGGCCTATTTCAGCCCTCTGCCCCCAGCCCGCAGCGGCATCGCCGATTACAGTCGCGAGCTACTATCCCACCTGGCTAAACTGGCCAGCCTGACCCTCTTTGCCAACTACCCAGAACAGGTGGACGCCGAACTGCAACAGCAATTTTCCATCCAACCCACCGGCGCTTACCCGGCCTTGCGCTGGCAATTTGACTTGGCCCTCTACCAGATGGGCAACAGCATCCATCACGACGGAATGTACCCGGTGGCACTGCGCTACCCGGGACTGGTCGTTTTACACGATTACAGCCTGCACCACTTTATTGCCCACCGCACGGCCGGCCAGGGCAATTACACCGCTTACGTGCGCGAGCTGGGTTACGCCCTGGGGCCGGCCGGCGTTAACCTGGCCTGGGACATTTATTACGGCCGGGCCGAGCACCCTCTATTCGAGCTGCCGCTCAACAACCGCCTGCTGGACACCAGCCTGGGTCTGGCAATCCATAGCCGGCAGGTGGCCGAAACAGTCCACCAGCAGCGCCCGGACCTGCCATTGCAGATTATTCCTGCCCTGATGACCGTTCACCAGGGTATACCCCGCCGCCAGGCGCTGGGCCTGCCAGCCGAGGCAGTGATCTTTGCCAGCGTGGGCCTGGTCACGGCCGCCAAGCAAATGGAGCTGGCCCTGCGAGCTTTTGCCCGCCTGCGCCAGGTTGTTCCCCAGGCCCATTATCTAATCGTCGGCGAGGTCCACGAAGAGGTGGACCTGCCGGGCCTGTTAGCGGGACTGGATCTAACGGGCGCTATCCACGTGACGGGCTTTGTCGAAACAGTGGTCGAATTTATAGACTGGACGGCCACGGCCGACGTGATCGTTAACCTGCGTTACCCGACCGTGGGCGAGACCTCGGCCGCAGCCCTGCGCGCTCTGGCGGCCGGCCGGCCAGTCATTGTTTTCGATCATGGCTGGTATAGTGAGTTGCCGGATAAAGTAGCTGTCAAGATTCCTCTGCTGGACGAAGCCGCTCTGCTGGCAGCCATGCTGTCGCTGGCCCAACAGCCGGAAAGGCGGCAGGCGATGGGCCAGGCAGCAACAACCTATATCCAACAGCAACACGACCCCGGCCGGGTGGCCGAATACTACCTGGCGTTTATCGAGGAAGTACTGGCTCAGGTAGATGCCCGCCTTGGAGGCCCCCGTGCCTGAGGCAGCAGTCACGGTTCTCCTGGTGGGAGTGGCCCTTGTGCCAGGATGGTTACTACTGGCCCGCCTCGGCCGGCGGCCCGGCGACCCGGTAGCCCTGGTCTTCGCCAGCCTGGCCCTGGGACTAATGCTCATCGGCTGGCTGGCTCTGGCGCTGGCCGAGATCGGCCGCTTTTCACTGGCCACCCTGTCTGGCCTGTGGCTGGCGCTGGTCCTTGCCCTGGGCCTGGTTGCCTGGCGAAGACAGGGAAGGGCGACCGAAGGTCGCTGGGAGAGGGCGAGACAAGGAGACGACCCTCCCTCACCCCATCACCCCCTCACCCCCTCACCCCCTCTTCAATACGCTTTTCTCATTGTCTGGCTGGTGGCCGCCGGCTGGCTCTTCTTCCGGCCGCATGAATTCATTATTGGCGCGGCCGATGCTGGCGTTTATGTAAACCTGGCCGCTACTATTAGCGAGACCGGTGGCATTTTGATTGACGACCCCGTCCTGGCCGAGCTAGACCCGACTTTCTACCCGGCCCTGCTGCGGCCGCTGCCGCCGGGGGATTTTACTAATGGGATAGCCCCTTACTATCTCTTTCCCGGCTTTTACGTAACGGGTTCGCCGGCCGGGCGAATTACCCCCCAGTTTTATCACCTTCACCCGGTCTGGCAGGCGCTGGCCTACAGCCTGGGCGGCGTCCGGGCAGCCTTGTGGATCACTGGTCTGTGGGCCTTGTTGGGCAGCCTGGCTATTTACCTGGTGGTACGCGACATTGCCGGCTGGCCGGCCGCGGCGCTGGCCCTGGCCGGGCTGGCCTTGACTGCGCTCCAGGTCTGGTTTGCCCGCTACCCGACCACAGAAACGCTGACCCAATTTTTGCTTTGGACGGGCTTATGGAGCTTAATGCGCTGGCTGCGTGACGCCGAACCCCAGCCGCTGTGGGGCTTGATGGCCGGATTGGCCTTAGGCCAGGTCTTTCTGACCCGCATTGACAGCTACTTTTTGCTGGCCATTCCTGGTCTACTATGGCTGGGGCTGCGCTGGAGCGGCCAGTGGCGGCCGGCCCACTGGTGGTTTTTCCTACCCCTGGCTTTATTGACCACCCATTCTCTGGGACACGCGCTCTGGCAAAGCAAGCCCTACTTCTACAGCATCTTTGGCTACGGGCTGTGGTTGTTGCAACAAAACCTGGTCTTGCCGGCCGCGGCCCTGGTCGGCGGCGGCGCGCTGCTGGTTCTTGGCCGCTACCGTGGCCACCTGTCGCGCCTGGCCGGCTATCGCCGGCCGGCGCTCCTGGCCAGCGTACCCCTGGTGCTCCTGCTGGCTGCTTACGGCTGGTTCATCCGGCCCCACGTCGGCGAGCCGGTTTTCACGTTCCAGGACTGGTACAGTGGTGGCCAGCTCCCTTGGGGACTAGACCGGGAAAACTTGCTCCGGCTGGGCTGGTACCTTTCGCCGCTGGGCGTGGCTCTGGCGACAGCCGGCAGTTGCCTGCTCGTCTGGCGAGTGAACCGGCACACGGTGGCCATCCTGACCACCGGGCTGATGTTTGCCCTGCTCTACCTGTGGCGCATCCAGGCCTCGCCGCACCACATTTACGCCGCCCGCCGCTACGTGCCGGCCGTTATGCCCTTTGCCATTGTCGCCACGGCCGCTCTGCTGGGCTGGCTGCTGGCCCAGCCCCGAGCGCGCTTCGTCGCCGCCGGGGGAGTGCTGGCCGTGGCCTGGCTGGGCTGGCTGGGCTGGTCGGCGCGGGGTTTTGTCAGCCAGGTAGATTACCAGGGACTCATCGGCCAGGTGGAGGCGCTCAACCGCCAACTGGAACCTGAGGCCGTCCTGATCTTCAACGACCAGTCGGCCGTTACCCTGGGCGACTTTATCGGCACGCCGCTCCAGTTTTTGCACGGCCACCACGTCTATAGCCTGCGCGACCCGGCCGCCCTGGACCCGGTCGTTTTTCGCCAGGCAGTGGCCGGCTGGCAGCAGGCTGGCCGGCCCATTTACTGGGTGGGCGAGCCGGAGCCGCTGGCCGGTTGGGGCCTGACCGCCGACAAGTCGTGGACTGTCACCCTTAGCAGCCAATATCTGGAAGGCGCCTATGATCATAGGCCCAGCGCGCTCCTAAGGGCCGAGTGGTCCCTAACGATAACCCCTATTACCGGGATCAATGGACCATGAGCGATAACTTTGATATTCATGGCAACGAATGGCGCAAAAGCTTTGCACAGAAAACTTTGAGGACGAAAGCCTGGGTGTACCCGAACCGGGCGCAACCTACGCCCAGGTAATTACGCCTGGCTACGTCATCGTGGTCGAGGCCGACGAGCGAAGGTACACTTATCATGCGGCCGGCGACCGGGTAGTCCTGGCCGAGAGTTAGAGTTAGAGTCAGGTTTTGGCAAAGCCAAAACTCGGTTAGAGTAAATTCCGCCCTAACTCCAGAGTCTAACTCCTTAAATGTGGAGAAGAGTGTGGACGATCAAACGACAGAAGAACCCCAGGTTGACATTGAGGCCATTATGGAGGAGATCCGGGCTGAGATCCTGGCCAAAAAGCTGGCCATCCCCTTACAAAACAGCAACCTGGTTAGCGCCAGGCCGGCCGGTGAACGGCAATTGCCGGCCGAGTTCTATGACCACCTCTACCAGGCCGGCCTCCTTTTTGACGCCGCCCAGGTGAAGCTGAAGGTGACGAAGAATCCCTGGCCCATCGCTGGACCTCTCCTGCAAAAGTTGCGCCAGAAATTCCACGAACTCGTTATTTTTTATGTCAATCAATTGGGTATTGAGCAGGCTCGGTATAACGCTCACCTTTTTCAGGCCGTCACTATCCTGGGCCAGGAACTGGAAAAGCAGCGAGCGACGAGCAATGAGTAAGGAAAGAGTTTTGTCTGACAAATTGCCAGTGATAACCGATGACCTCATTGAGATTCACGATCCAGAAGTAGACCCACAACAATTGATGGCCGAAATCCGCCGGCGCATCCAGCAGCGGCGGGCCGAGTTGGGGTACGAACAGCGGACTTTTCCCCGCTTTGGGGCGGCCCTGGCCTGCCCGGAGCCACCGGAAGATATCCCTTACCCGCCAGACCTGTACCACCACCTGCGCCAGGCCAACGACCTCTACGCCCAGGTGGAAACTGGCCCTTTGCTGGCGCCTTCTCCGGCTACCCGTGTGCCTGTCCTCGGCCGGTTGTGGCGGCTTGTCCGCTCTCAGGCTCATGGCCTGGTCTTGTTTTACGTCAATCGCGCCGTTGGCCACCAGGCTAACGTCAACCGCCACCTGGTCAGCGTCGTCAACCAGTTGGCGGTGCAAAATGAAGAGCAACAGCGGGCTATTATGGCCCTCCAGGCTGAGGTGGAGCGGCTGAGACGACAGGAGACAGGGGGAAGGGAGAAGGTAGCCGGTGAATAGGGTAGCGGTCGTCGTGCCTCGCTATGGGGTAGACTTAGGCGGCGGGGCGGAAAACCAGGCGCGGGGCTTTGCCGAAGAAATGGTCCGGCGCGGCTGGCAGGTTGAGGTCTGGACGAGCTGCGCCCGCGACCACTTTACCTGGGAGAACGGCTACCCGGCCGGGACCCAGGAAATCAACGGGGTAGCTGTTCACCGCTTTCCTATCACCAACCGAAACCCAGAGCGGCAGGCGGCCGTCGAGTCGCAACTGGTGGCCGCCGGCGCGCTGCCGCCAGGGGAGCAGTATGCCTGGCTGGAAGCGGCCGCCCACAGCGCCCCGCTCTACACCCACGTCGCCCGGCAGGCTCACCGCTTTGACGCTGTCATTGCCCTACCCTACGCCAACCCCCTGGTTCATTACGCCGCCTGGGCCGCGCCGGAGCGCACGATTGTCTGGCCCTGTTTGCACGACGAGCCGTACGCTTACCTGGAACCCACCCGGCTGTTGCTGGAAAGTGTCCGGGGCGTGATGTTTAACTCTCCCGAAGAGGGCGCCCTGGCGGTGCAAAAGCTGCACGTCCGGCCGCAGCAGGCGGCCGTGCTGGGCGAAGGGGTGCTGCCGCTCCCACCAGTTCCGGCCGTGGTGGGCAACGGTAAGCTCCTCCCGGCCCCATCCTCAACTCCCTACCTGGCCTACGTCGGCCGGCTGGAAGAGGGCAAGAACCTGCGCCTGTTATACGATTATGTACTCCGCCTGGCCGGCGAAGGACAGAATATCCGGCTGGTGGTCATGGGCAGAGGGCCACTGGAGCCGCCCAAGCACCCGGCCTTTGATTACCGGGGCTTTGCCGGCGACGAAGAGAAGGCGACCGTGTGCGCCGGCGCCCTGGCCCTTTGCCAGCCCTCGCTGAACGAAAGCTTTTCCCTGACGATCATGGAGTCGTGGCTGGCCGGCCGGCCGGTCCTGGTCCACGAAACCTGCGCGGTGACGCGGGAGCACGTCCGCCGTAGCAAGGGGGGCCTGTGGTTTTACACCTTCGAAGAGTTTGCTGCGGCCGTGACCTGGCTGCACAGCAAGCCGGCCCTGGCAGCGCAGATGGGGGCCAACGGCCGCCACTACGTGCAAAGCAATTACACCTGGCCGGCGGTCGTAGACCGCTTTGCCCGCATTCTGGCCGCCTGGCAAGGGGGTGAGCCCGGCGAGTCATGACGACGAAAATCTTACACCAGGTTATTGTAGGGGCCAGCCCGAGCGACGCCATCACCGACCAGGCCCTGCTCATCCGTCGCTGGCTACGGGAGATGGGCTTCGTCTCCGAGCTGTTTGCCGAGCACGTCCACCCGGCCGTGGAACAGGAAGTCCGGCCCTTTGTCACCTACCGGCCGGGACGCGGCGAGAAATGGCTCATCCTGCACCATAGCATTGGCTCGCCCATCATTGACCAACTCATTGCCGGCCAGCAGCAATTGATCCTGGTCTACCACAACATTACGCCACCGGAGTTTTTTGCTACCGTTGACCCGGCCTGGGCGCAACGCATGGAACTCGGCCAGCAGCAGTTGCAACGCCTGAAAGCCCGGACGTCCCTGGCCCTAGCCGATTCCTTCTACAATGAAGCCGAGCTGCGTGATCTGGGCTTCGCCTGTACTGGCGCCTTGCCTATCACCCTGGACGAGAATAGTTACCAGTTTCCCCCCAGCCCGGATATTTTGACTCGCTTTAACGGCCGGGGACCACTGCTGCTTTTCGTCAGCCGAATTGCCCCTAACAAAATGCAGGAAGACCTGGTCAAGTTGCTGTATTATTACCGGCGCATTGAGCCGGCCGCTCGTCTGGTCCTGGTGGGTGACAAATGGATGCTGGGGTACGACCGCTGGCTGGCCGGGATGGCCCACAGCCTGGGGTTAGGCGAGGCCGTCATTCTCACCGGCCAGGTGTCGCAGCAGGATATGGTCACGTATTACCGGGCGGCCGACCTGTATATTTCTATGAGCGAACACGAGGGTTTTGGCAAGCCGCTCATTGAGAGTATGTACCTGGGCCTGCCCATCCTGGCCTACCGGAGCACGGCCGTGCCCTACACGCTGGGCGACACCGGGGTAATGTTCCGGCGCAAGGAGTACGAAGCCCTGGCCGAGGTGGTAGATATGCTGATCAAGGACACCAGCCTGCGGCAGCGTATTATTGAGCGGCAGCGGCAACGGGTACAACTCTTTCTGGAACCGGCCGTGCGCAAGCAGTTACAAACTTTCCTATCGGAGTTGAACTTAACGAATGAGAAGTGAATTTTTAGAACTCATTTCCTGTCCAATTTGCCAGGGAACACTAAAAATCTCTCGGCAGGAGGCGGATAAACTTGAAATCTGGAGTGGCGCGTTGGAATGCAGCGCGTGCGGCAAACTTTTTCCTATTACCGATGGGATGCCGCACCTTTACGTGGACGATGAAAGCTGGACGCCCAAAGCCAGGGAAGCGGAAGGTTGGATAGAGATACATAAGCAGCAGGGCAACTACGAACTGGGAGAAGAAAACGTTGATCTGAAAGCGCCCTATTACCCCGAAGAACCGTGGCCTAAGATCGCTCACAGCTTCGACATGGCCTTAAGTGCGCTCCAGCTTACAGGCAAAGAAAAGGTACTGGATCTGGGAGCTGGACGGGGTTGGGCGGCCAAGCAATTTGCACTGCGCGGCTGCCAGGTCGTTGCTTTGGACGTGGTCCCAGACAGCAATATTGGACTGGGCCGGGCCAGGGCTCTTATCGAAGACGCCGGTACATATTTCGAGCGTGTGATTGCGGACGGGGAAAACCTCCCCTTTCAACCAGACACCTTTGACCTGGTGTTCTGTGTTGGTACGCTACACCACACTTCTGACCTGCCATTGATGATCGGCAATATCCACCGCGTCCTCAAGCCGGGCGGCCGGCTATGCGCCATTAACGAACCGTCCATCAGCATCCTGGATAAAGAGCAAGAGGTATTGGCCAAATACGCCGCCCACGAACGAGAATTGGGTATCAACGAAAACCGCCCCAGTATTCTTGGCTACCTGGAAGCCCTGCAGCAACATCGCTTTAACGTCATCGCAGCCATGCCAGTTCAGGCCTACGAAATGAATCTCAATCAACTACGTGTCTGGTCAATAGACCTGGGAGCCGCCTGGTTTCGTCCAAAGTTAAATAACCTCAGGTTGTCTCTACTTTCCGGCATACGCTCCAAGCGATACGTCAAAAATCGCCTGATGGCGCTGCGAAATGGAGCGTGGCGACGAGCGCGCATCTTATCATTTACCAGGGAACGCGATCAGTTGGCATACCAAATAATGTTATGGTGTCCAGTAGAACTGTTCTTGATTGCCGCCAAGAAGTAGGTAACGCGGCTAAAAAGTGGCGGCGTGCGGCCGTCCCTCATTGATTCAGAGGGTAGCAATCTTCCCGGCGCTTGCTTATGGACGCAGCTAAATACAATAACCAGCCTACTATTATCTTTTTGCATATCCCTAAAACGGCCGGCACAACGCTGAATGCCATTCTGGACAGTTATTATCCCCGAGAGAAAAGCTATACAACTTATTCTACGCCTCGATACCCTGATGGTAGCCTGGAGGAGCTAAAAGCTTTTACAGAAGCGGAGAAGGCCCGGCTGGATCTGATTGAAGGCCACCTGGCCTTTGGGGTCCACGAGTTATTGCCCAGGCCGGCCGTCTACATCACCCTTCTGCGCGACCCGGTCGAGCGAGTTATCTCGCAATACTATCACGAGAAACTCGATCCCAACGGCGACGTGCATAAGTACATCCAGGCTGGCATGGATCTAAAGCAATACGTTTGGTATTACGCCGACGCGGGGAATATGGACAATTTGCAGACGCGGATGATCGCCGGCAACTGGTGGCTCAGAGGATACGGTCCCTGCACGGAAGAAATGCTGGCCAAAGCCAAACAGAATTTGAAGGAACACTTTGCCGCGGCCGGTCTCACCGAGCAGTTCGACGAGAGCTATCTTTTATTAAGGAGGAGGTTTAGCTGGCCGTCCAAGTTTTTCGATAAACGTAACGTGACGAAAAAACGTCCACAACGGGAGGAGGTGCCTGACGACACCCTCGAAACCATCAGGTCCTACAACCGCTTTGACATTGAGCTTTACAACTATGCCGCCCAACTTTTCAGGGACCAGATCCGGCAGGAGGGCCTTTCCTTTCCCTTGGAATTGAGACGTTACCGGCTGCACCGGTTCTTTAATGACCGGTACTGGGAAATGCGCAAAATCTCCATGCGGGTTTATATCCGGGAACAGTTGGAGCGCCTGCGAGCCAAATCGGGCGGGCAGGCTCTTGAGGAGGTTTCCGAAGGTAGTGATAGCACGCCAACAGCCGCACACGAGGGTTGATCGAAGGCAAAAGTGGCGGATCGCCATTGTCGTCCAGCGTTACGGTGAAGAAGTGGGCGGTGGCGCAGAACTGCATGCCCGCTGGCTGGCCGAGCGCCTGCTATCTATAGCCGAGGTCGAGGTTATGACGACCTGCGCCTTGGACTACCGCACCTGGGCCAATCATTACCCGGCCGGGGATAGTACGCTCAATGGCGTCAAGCTCCATCGCTTTCCCGTGGACGCGCCCCGCAACTGGCCGAAGGCGCAAGGGATGACCGTTCGCCTGATCCTGCATCAACACAGTGTATTGGATGAACTCGAGTGGATCAGGCAGCAGGGCCCGGTTTCGACGCCGTTGTTGAACGCGATTGCCGGCTCCCGCGACGATTATGACGCCTTCATTTTTTTCACTTACTCGTACGCGACAACGTTTTTCGGCCTCCCCCTGGTCGCGGACAAAGCCCTTCTAGTTCCCACCGCCCACGACGAGCCTTATTTGCGGCTGGCGCTGTTCCGGCCGTTGTTCCAATTGCCCCAGGTCATCATCTACAACACCGAAACTGAAAAGCGCCTGGTCAACCAGATCACCCGTAACAACCGGCCGGCACAAATCGTCGCCGGGGTTGGTATTAACGTTCCAACTGAGCGCTCGGAGGCTCGATTCCGGCAGCAGTTTGGCATCCAGGATCCCTTTGTCCTCTACGTCGGCCGGGTGGATGAAGCTAAAAATGTTCCTGAACTCCTCGAACAGTTCATCCGCTTCCGCCAAGAATACGCCGATCCTCTCAAGCTAGTTCTGATCGGCCGTTCTCACATCCGGATGCCAAACCACCCCGACGTAATCCACCTCGATTTTCAGCCCGAGGAGGTGAAGTTCGACGCCCTGGAGGCGGCCAACGTGATCATTGTTCCCTCGCTGTATGAAAGCCTGTCCATGATTACCCTGGAAGCCTGGTGGCTGCAAAAACCAGTGCTGGTTAACGGCCGGTGCCAAGTGTTGCAGGAACAGTGCCGCCGTAGCAACGGTGGCCTCTATTACTGCTCCTACCAGGAGTTTGCCTTAACTTTCCATAAGCTGTTGGCCTCCTCCGAGTTGGGTCACCAGCTTGGCATACAGGGCCATCGTTTTGTGGCCCGGAATTACCATTGGGATGTTGTGATGGCCAAGTATCGGACAATATTTGAAACCATCTTTGACTCACAGGGAGGCAGCAGAGGTGTTCCAGCGCTTGCATAAACTTCTACCTAAACGAAAAAAGGAACCCCCTCCCCCCTTCGACCAGGCTACTGTGGAAGATCTTTACTACTGTTACCGGCTGTTATTAAAAAGAGAACCTGATGAAGAAGGCTGGAAATATTGGCACAGCCTGATCACCAACCAAATAGTCACCATCCGGATGGTGGTGGATGGCTTTTTATACAGCGATGAATTCCGCGCTTTAGAGCAAGCGGCCGCGACACCAGAACTGATCGAGCTTGACGACTTCACGATATACGTTCGCCGCAATGACTACTTTGTGGGCAACGCTATTGCCAATGAAAAAAGCTATGAGCCCTATGTGACGGCCGAAGTACGACAATTGCTCAAACCGGGCGACGTTTTTCTGGATATTGGCGCTAACATTGGCTATTTCACCCTCCTTGCCGCCGCTCTCGTCGGTCCGACAGGCCAAGTAATCGCCTTCGAGCCCAACCCAGATAACTGCGATCTCATGAGACAAAGTATCCAGGCTAACCACTTCGAGAACATTGAACTCTACCCGCTCGCGGCCGCTGAGGTGGAACGGATCTTTGAGTTAGAGGGTAGTGGTGTTAACAGCAACGGCCGGATCCTTGACTTCTCCCCCCAGACAAGGCCGGAGCACCCATCGTCCAGAATCGTCCAGGCCGTCGTCCTGGACGAGGTTTTAAAAGATGCCCCTGGAATTGACCTGGTAAAAATGGATATCGAGGGTGCAGAGCCCCGCGCCTGGCAGGGCATGCAAAAGCTTGTTGAAAAGCACAAGCCGGTCATTATTACGGAATTTTCCCCAGACTTCATCCGTCGCACGAGCAACGTAGCGGCAGAATCATTCCTGGAAGCGATTGCGAAGCACAACTATCAGATCTTCATCCTGGAGCGATTTGCCCAAAAGAGTCCCCGCCCTCAAAGCATCCCAGAGATCATGGACGCCGTCCGCCGTTCGGGACTCACTCACCTGGACCTGGTAGCTTATCCGCAGGCTTATTCTGCGTCGCCAGGCACTTGAGTCCTTTGGCCTGTATTGTCAGGCCAATAGCTATTTCACTGGATAGACAATGCGTATTGACTTGCTTGAGCTAATCTGCTGTCCCGTTTGCGGCGGCAACCTCACCCTGACGCCTGTGCCGCCGGACCGGCTCACGGAGGTCTGGGAGGGCCGGTTAAGGTGTTTCCAGTGTGGGTCTTTCTTTCCTATCCTACAGGGAATTCCCCACCTCTACCTGTCTGACGAGCAATGGCTATCTAAGGCCAGGGAAGCGGAAGGCTGGGTCACCATTCACAAAGAGCAGGGAATTTATGAGCCAGGCGGCGAAGACGCCATTGACCTGCAAGCACCTTACTTTCCTGAAGAGCCGTGGATCAGTGTGGCACAAGGTTTTGACATCGCCCTGGAACAGCTAAAGTTAACAGGCGAAGAAACTATTCTGGATCTGGGGGCCGGCCGGGGCTGGGCTGCCAAGCATTTTGCCCGTTTGGGCTGCCGGGTCGTGGCGTTGGACATCGTGCCAGACGAAAACGTTGGGTTGGGCCGCGCCTGGGCCTTGATGAAACACGCTGGCATTTATTTTTCCCCAGTGCTTGGCGATGGCGAACGACTGCCGTTTAAGCCCAATGTTTTTGATCTGATTTTCTGTGCCGCCGCCCTTCACCATAGCAGTAACCTACTACTGCTATTACAAAACATTCACCGCGTTCTGGCGGATGGCGGCCGGCTTTGCGCCATCAACGAACCCTGTATTAGCATCATTTCGAACGAGCAGGCTGCCCTGGCCAGTGGTGCTGCCCACGAACTGAGGCTAGGCATTAACGAAACCCGACCAAATTTTCTCCAATACCGCCGGGCCCTGCACAGCAGCAATTTTCAAATCGTCACCGCCTTCTCGCCGTCCATTAACCGCCAGCTTGCCGCCAGGCGGCTCAATCGTCCAGACAATCAGAGCTGGAGTTCTCTACTTCGACCACGATTCCTCCTCTGGCAACTATACCTCCTGGTCACCTGTTGCCACTACCCTAAGGGATCGCAAACAGCATCTTTAGAGGGTAAAGTGGCACGACAACCTGCCTGGCTGGCCCGGATGCTCTTGCTATGGATTGGTGGTGAGTTATTCCTCCTGGCCGTTAAGTCCCGACCAGCCAGGTACCAAAAATAACTTCCCCTTCCTGGCTCTCCGCTCCAGTACCAATTTACCAATACTACTATCCCATTGTTGCCTCGCCGGGCAAGGCTAAACTGGGTAGTAGGTCATATTGAAAAGATCTGCAAATGGTACTTTAGTCGTGAATAGTCAATTATTTAACTGAGCATTTATTTTCTACTGTTAGACTGCTGTACATATTAGCATAATTAATGGATTAGAGTTCATTGGCGTTTATAGGTAGTCGAGAAAAATGAAGATGATGTGGTACAGTGGCCGATCTAACGTTAATCTCATAATGACCCTTCTCGTATTGGCTTTCCTGCTGGCAGTCACAGCGAATAATCCCGCGGCGGCCGAGGTCAATGGTCAGGAACCTTACAAGTGGACCCGGCCATTGCCTAACAAGCCCTGTCCTGGAACCAGTAATACCTACTGCCACTGGAGTTCACCAGTCCTGGCCCGCATTGACGGCGACAACTTTTTAGATATCGTCGTGGCGACGAACAACGGCCACGTCGTTGCCATCCGGCACGATAACACCTTACTATGGGATCGGGATGTAGCGCCCTACTTTGGCATGGCTCCTGGTACCCAGGAGATTCACTCATCTCCGGCCGTTGCCGACATAGATAACGACAACCTGCCTGAGATAGTTGTGGGGGCCGGCACGACCTACGGCAACGTTTGCACCCACGGCGGCGTGATTGTCCTCGATCATAATGGCAACGTGCAGAGCGGCTGGCCCTACCTGACCGTGGACGAAAGTGTTCCCCCGGCTGGTTGCCGTGATTCCGTTTTTGCCACGCCGGCACTGGGCGACCTGGATAACGATGGTGATCTGGAAATTGCCGTTGGCAGCTTTGACAAGCGGATTTACGTCTGGAACCACAATGGTTCGCTGGTTTACCAGTTCCCACCCGACAGCTTCCACCTACTGCGCTTTCCTGGGTGGGATGACCTTGTCGGCCGGGTAGCGGACACTATCTGGAGTTCGCCGATTATGGCCGACGTGAACGGCGACGGCTACCTGGACGTGATCACCGGCACCGACGAAGGCAATTATGACGCCCGCTACGGCGGCAACTCTGGTGGCTGGACCTGCCCCTTCGCCGCTCCGCCGGGCATACCGCCAGGTTACTGCGGTGGCTCGCTCTACGCCCTGGACCGTTTCGGCAATATCTTACCCGGCTTCCCACGTTACATTCACGAGACCATCCAATCTACACCGGCCGCGGCCGATATTGACCAGGATGGCAACGCCGAAATCTTCGTCGGTACGGGCGGCTTCTACTATAACAACAGCCCAGACCGCCCCACCTTTGGCTTCCGCGTTTTTGGCTTTGACGGCAGCGGCGCTGATCTACCTGGCTGGAGCGGCGGCAAGGTTGTCGGAGGCGTCGTTCCGGCCTCGCCGTCCATCGGCGACATTGCCGGCGACAGCCAGCCCGAAATCGTGGTGGCAGCTATGGACAAGCGGCTGTATGCCTGGCACGCTAACGGCCAGCCAGTCGCCGGCTTCCCGATGACACCCCGGGATCAATTCGGCAACACCCTGGCCAGCTTTAACGTGGGCGCCAGCTTTGTCTTGGGCGATTACGACGGCGATAACAAAATGGAAATCATCTTCAACCAGGCCTGGGTGGTGACTATCGTGGACGGCAACGGCCAGCAATTGACGACCAACAATTTCCCCAGCGATCCCCGGCCGCTGTATTTCACAGATGGCACGCTGCTCAATACCCCGGCCGTGGGCGACATTGACAATGACGGAAAATTGGAGCTGGTGGTCAGCAGCAGTAATCTCTATACCTGGGATCTGAACAATTCCAGCAACAAGGCCGACTGGCCGATGTTCAAGCAAAACGCCGCCCGGACCGGGGCGGCGCCTCAGCCACCCCGATTGGAAACGTCTCCTGACGGGTCGCTCACCGTTCTCCACCAAGACGGCTCTTCGTCCACGGGTCAGGGTGTACTGGTCGTGCATAATACCGGCGGCGCGCCGTTCAACTGGACGGCGACTGCTGCCCAAGGCATCACCCTGACGCCCGCCTCCGGCTCGACCGGCCCTGGCCAGTCGGCCACTGTGACTGTCCGCATCTCGATCGACAACCGGCCGCAGGGCACTTACCAGGTCGGCAGCATCACTGTGACCGCACTGGTCGGCGGGCAGCCAGCGCAGAACAGCCCGACCACGTTACCAGTTACTTTAATTATCGGCGATATTACCAACATTTTCCTGCCCCTCATTCAGTAGCCTGTTGGGCGGACCGGTGTGGTTCGCCCAACAACTTTTTTGACGGGGAGCCTCCCGAAAGAAAAATGTTATACTCTGGACCGTGCATGTCCTTTTTTTGACGCCGGGGTTTCCACCTTTTCCTGGTGGCGGCGAGCGCTACGCCCGCGCCCTGGCCCTGATCCTGGCCCAACATGGCCACCAGGTCACGGTGGTTACCAGCACGGCCACTGTGGAACGAGATTTCTGGCGCCCGCCAGCCGTTCCGGCTGCTCCGGCGGCCGAAAATGACGGCCCGTTGCAGATAGTCCGCTGCCCACTCCGGGGCATGCCTGGCGGCCGGCCGGTCCTACTGGCCTGGCGTAAAGCGATGGTTCTGTTATCGGCCTTACCCGGCGACCAGAGCCGGTTGCTGCTTCGTATGGCCCGCCGCGTCCCACCCATCGTCGGGCTGGAAGAAGCGCTGGCCCGACTGCCGGGTGAGTTTGACCTGGTACACGCCTTTAACGTCTCCTGGGAATATCCAATGGCCGTCGCCTGGGTCTTCGCCGGCCGGCGCAATCTGCCCCTGGTCATTACCCCTTTCGCCCACCTGGGCGTCACCGGCGCAGACCGGGTAACTCGCAACTGGACCATGGACCACCAGCGGCGGATTCTGGCCGGGGCAGACGCCGTTCTGGCTCTGACTTCTATTGAGCAGGCTGGCCTGGCCCGTCTGGGTATTCCACCGGAACGGCTGGACGCGCCGGGTAGCGGGCTGGATCCGCTGCCGGCTACCGGCGACCCGGCCGGGGCGCTCCAGCGTTACCAATTGGAACAACCGCTGGTGCTGTTCATCGGCCGGGCCAGCCACGACAAAGGGGCTATCCACGCGGCCCGGGCTATTGGCCGGCTGCGCCGGCAGGGCCTGGCAACGCACCTGGCGCTCATCGGCCAGGTTGCACCCGAATTTCACCGCTACTACCGGCGGCTTGGCCCGGCCGACCGGCCGTACATCCACCCATTGGGCCTGCTCAGTGACGAGGAAAAACACACCTTACTTGAGGCTGCGTCCCTGCTTGTCCTACCATCTCGCACCGACTCCTTTGGCATTGTCTTGTTAGAAGCCTGGGCTCATGGCAAGGCCGTCGTCGGGGCCAGGGCCGGCGGCATCCCTGGCGTCATTGACGAGGGGCGGAATGGCCTCCTGGTCGAGTTCGGCGACGTGGCCGGATTGGCGGTAGCCATTAAGCAACTGTTGACAGATGAAAGCCGGCGGCAGACGATGGGCCAATGCGGCCGGGAGAAAGTCCTGGCCACTTATACCTGGGACCAGGTCGGGGAGCGGGTGCTGGCCAGCTACCGGCGCGCACTTGTAAATGTATCAAGTGTCAGGTATCAAGTGTCAAGTGAAGCAGATTACCTGACACTTGATACAGAAACACCTGGCACGCTATAAAGATGCGTGTTTTACATCTTGTTCACCAATACTTACCGGAGAAGAGTGGCGGCACGGAGCTATACACGCATTGGTTGAGCGACGCCTTGAGCCGGCAGGGCCACCAGGTGGCCGTTTTTTATCGCCGCAACGAGGCGGGGGTGGGGGTGACCCTTCGGACTGAAAATGAGGTTGGCGTTTGGGCTACCTGGCATGATTCCCTGGACCCGGCGCGCCGCCTGCTGGCCACTTTTGGCGACCGGCCGGTGGAGCAGGCCTTTGCCGGTGTCCTGGCGGAAATAGAGCCGGACGTGGTCCACGTCCAGCACCTGATGGGCCTGCCGGCCGCCCTGCTGGGCCAGCTCCGGCAGCGCCAAATTCCTTACGTCATGACACTATGGGATTTCTGGTGGGTGTGCGCGAATGCCCAGTTGCTCACCAATTACAGCCAGGAACTATGCGATGGCCCCCAGGCTTTCCTCAACTGCGCTCGCTGCGCCCTGGCCCGGAGCGGCCGGGGACAATTGTGGCCAGCCCTGCCCTTGCTGGCCGGTCCATTGGCCTGGCGCAATCAGACGCTGCGCCAGGCGGTGGCTGGCGCAACCCGGTTGATAGCCCCGGCGGACTTTGTCCGTGACTGGTATGGGACGCACGGTCTGCCGGCCGGCAAGATAGTGGCGCTGCCGCCTGGGCTGGATTATCCCCAGCTCCTGCCCAAAACAGACCAGGAACTGGGACGGCCGTTTCGCGTGGGCTACGTGGGTGGGCTGTCCTGGCAAAAGGGGGTTCACGTCCTGGTGGAGGCTTTCCGGCAAGTGGACGGCCCGGCCGAGTTGTGGATCGCCGGGGATACTGCTTTTGATCCGGCCTATACCAACCGTCTCCGCCAGGCGGCCGATAACCGGGTGCGTTTTCTAGGCCAGGTCAACCGGGACGAGTTATGGCCGATGCTGGCCGGGCTCGACGTGGTCGTCGTTCCCTCCCTGTGGTACGAAACCTTTTGCTTCGTCGTATCTGAAGCTTTTGCCGCCGGCTTGCCGGTGATTGCTTCTAACCTGGGGGTCCTGGCCGAGCGGGTCCGTGACGGCGTAGATGGCTTGTTGTTCCCACCAGGCGATACGGCTGCCCTGGGCCACGCCCTCGGTCAGCTCCAGCGCCACCCGGAGCGCCTGGCCCAACTGGGGGCCGGCATCCGGCCGCCGGCGACCATGGCCGAACACACCCGGGACGTCGTCGCTCTTTACGAACAGGCTATCCGCTCCTCAAAGTCCGCTTTCTAAGCTATAATCCCCGTCGCTATGACGACACAAGTGGAACATACTGCCCCGGCCGGGCCGCTGGTGAACGGCGTCCGGCGCAACTGGCGGAGCTATCTACAACGACTCATCCAATACCGTTACTTGCTGTATAACCTGGTGCTACGCGATGTAAAAGTTCGCTACAAGAACTCGGTGCTGGGCATTTTATGGAGCCTGCTCAATCCGTTACTGATGATGGCCGTCTTCAGCCTGATTTTTGCCAAGCTCATCCCCCGGGAAGATATCCCCCATTACACGGTCTTTTTCCTGGTCGGGCTGCTGCCCTGGAATTTTTTCAGCGGCTCTCTCTTGAGCGGCGCCGTTTCCGTCAGCAGCAATTCAGCGCTGATTAAAAAGGTTTATTTCCCGCGTGAACTGTTGCCCACGGCCGCCCTGCTGGTCAACCTGGTCAACTTTTTCCTGGCTTTCTTTGTATTGCTGTTCTTTTTATTTGCCTCCGGCCTGGGCCTGACGGTACACGCCCTCTGGCTGCCGGCTTTGCTCATTACCCAACTGATTTTTACGCTGGGCCTGTGCCTGTTGCTGAGCGCCCTACACGTCTTTTACCGCGATGTGATCATGATCCTGGACGTGATCATGCTGGCCTGGTTTTTCTTGACGCCCATCATTTATCCGCTTGACTGGCTAACGCCACGAGAGATCATGGGTATGACCCTGGACCCGGCCGTAATCATGCGTTGGGTCAATCCCATGGCTTCGATCATTGACGGCTACCGCACCGTGTTATGGGGGACAATGGGTCAAGCGGGCGTCGCCGCTTCGATGGACCCGGCTTATCTGTTGCGCACTTTTGTGACGGCCGTCGTCGTATTCATTATTGGCTATACCGTTTTCATGCGCCTGCAGCACCTCTTTGGCGAGAAACTTTAGCTCCTGGATTCAACTGACAGGCTATTATTTCCCTACGGTTCCACCGTGTGCCATTCGGACAGCTTGGGCCTTCATCAGGGCATGGTATAATTTTTTTAGCTTATTGGAATTGAGAAATTACGTCGTGAACGATAAACCATCACCCCACTCTTTCCGCCTGGCACTGGCTACTTTCGCCTTGTCTATTGTCGCCGTAACCGGGTTCCTGGGCTTTCAAAATTACGTCAACCACAACGGTCTGGCCACGCCAACCTTATTGGCCTCGGCCGTGGCCGTTCTGCCCTCCTTTACCAACACCCGCGTGCCTTTGCCGGCCACCAACACGCCCGTCCCGACTAT